>WFWG01000414.1 GCA_015491235.1 Ardenticatenaceae bacterium | reverse complement strand
GGAAAGGCTGGCCGTGGGCAAGGGGGTGGGAGTCGCCCGACAGCCCAGCAAGGCCAGGACGACGACAAGCACAACCATCCCTGGAACCCCCCAGAGGCCCGTCTGCGTCGTTGTCCCTTTCGCCGAACGAATCTCGCGTCTCACGGTGTATCGCCCGTTGGACAGGCCCCCGGCGGCGGGGGCGTGGTGATTATCCGCACGTCGCGGAAGCCGGCCGCCTGGAGCAGGGTACCCACGGCAAGTTCCGCGCGCCGGTTGGCCTCCTCCAGAATGCCCGTTTCGCACGCCGTTTGGGTGATCTTTTCCAGGGCCACCCGCTCGGCCCGCGATTGCATGTCGGGATCCTCCGGCCCCAACAAGCCGCGCTCGAAATCGTACACGTAGGAGCGCTCCACGTCAATTTTGCGGTCCAGAATCTGGGGGGGCGGCAGGCGGATGATCACCGTGTCGCTGATGACCTCCACGTCCTCCGGCTTCAACTCGGAGAGGTCCACACCAGCCCGCACCTGGCCGTAGGCCACGTAGAGCAGCTTCGTCTGGCCGATGACGAAGGGGCCCAACGTGCGGTCGCGCGACTGCGCCACGATGGCTTCCATGGAGAAGATGGCCGTTGTCAGCTCGCTTGCGCCCTGAACCTGGCGCAGGATGACGGCCCGGGTGTCTATCACCGGGGTTGGCTGAGGCTGTCGGAAGAGTTCCGTGGCCCGGCTCATGAACTCCTGGCCCTGACGGTAGACGCCGTACCCCACCAGGGCCACGACCAGCAGCACGGCGCCCAAAGCCATCAGAAAGAGGGCCAGGGAGAAGCGCAGGCACCCACTCTCAGCCGGTCGAGGTTGGGGCGGCGAGGGCTGACTGGTCATGATGGTGGCTCCCGGTCGTCTGGTGGCAGGTGGGGGACGCCGCCCGGAAAGACGGCGCAGGCGTCCAGGCCGTGAGCCCGCAGCAGGCTGGCGGCGATGGTAGCCCGTCCACCAGCCGCGCAAATGACAGCAATCCGTGCCCGCTCGGGGAGTTCGGTGATGTGGCGGTGAACTTCGCGCAGCGGGACGAGCAGCGACCCCGGCACGACTCCTGTGCTGGTCCATTCCATCGGCTCCCGCACGTCCACCACCACCCACTCCTCGTCGTGGAGCGCTTGGCGGAAGGTCGCCAGGTCCACGGTGGGGAAGGGCTCCACCTGGCCGCCGGCGGCCTGCCATTCCTCGAAAGTGCCCTCATACCAGCCCACGACCGGATTGCGGCGGGTCTGGTGCACCATCTGGGCCACTTCCTGAGCTTCCCCCGGGTCGTCGGCCAGGAAGAGCACCGGCGCGCCCGGGTGCAGCAGGTACATCAGGCGCACGACCAGCTCGGGGTTGTTGGACGGAATGTTGATGGAGCCGGGAATGTGCCCCTGAACGAACCGCTCGGTGGGGCGCAGGTCTATGACGGTGATGCGCCCGGCCAGGTAATTCTTGAGGCGTTCGATGTCCACCGGCTTGGGCTCGGGGGGAATGGCTTCCGGGTCCATGCGGATGTGCCTCCTTGGTTCTCTTGGTCAGCCTCCTTGGTCAGCCTCCCGGAGGTTCAAAACCTCTGGGAGGCTTCAAGCTAAATTATAGGCCACTCAAGACGAGAAGGAAAACGGGTTACCCCACTACCACTTCACGCGGAAGGGGGCGCGCGTTGTAGCCGTTGGCCATCACAGCGCCGTAGGCCCCCACGTCCAGCACGGCGAGCAGGTCTCCGGATTTCAGGTCTCGGGGGAGCAGGGCGTCCGGACTCAGCACGTCTCCGCTGTTGCAGTTGGGGCCCACGACGGTGGTGGGCACCTCCTCAGAAGCGGAGCGCACCACGGGCCAGACGCGGTGGACGGGGCCGAAGAGAACCGGGCGCAGCAGGGCGTTCATGCCAGCGTCCACGGCCACGAAGCGGCGCCCCCAAGCTTCCTTCGCCTGCACCACCCGCGTGACCATCACACCGGCCCGCGCCACGATCCAACGCCCCGGCTCCAACACCTGGGCCACGTCCAGGTCGGCCACGGCGGCCGTGTAGACCCGCGCCAGGTCGAAGGGGGTGGGGTCGGGCGCCTCGGTGTACGTGATGCCCAGGCCGCCGCCCCAGTTGACCACGTGGACGGGAAACCCCCCTTCCCGCAACCGCAGAACCCACGACCGGGCCGCCCCGGCCACTGCCTGCCAGTCCTGCTCCTCCAGCAACTGGGAGCCGGGGTGCAGGTGAATGCCCACCAGTTCCAGTTCGGGCGCGTCCTGTACCATTCGGGCAGCTTCCAACACCTGCTCCGGGGGCAGACCGAACTGACTTCCGGCCGAGGCCACCCGCAGGTGTGGGTGGGTGCGCACGTCCAGGCCGGGGTTAATCCGCAAAGCCACGCGGGCGGTCCGCCCTGTGCTGCGGGCAGCGGCCACCAGGCGGGGAATTTCCTCGAGGGCGTCCAGGTTGATGCTGTGGGCGCCCGCGGCCACGGCCCGTTCCAGCAGGGCCTGCTCCTTGGCGTTGCCGTTGACCACGAGGCGCTCGGTGGGAAAGCCCGCCGCGATGGCCGCGTCCCACTCCCCAAGACTGACCACGTCCGCGGCCAGCCCCATTCGGGCCAGGGTGTGGAGCACCACCGGGTGGCGGTTGGCCTTAAGGGCAAAGGCAATCAGCGCTCCGGGAAAGGCCTCCTGAAAAGCCCGCGCGCGCTCGCGCAGCGTGGGCAGGCCGTAGGCGTAGAAGGGGGTGGGCACCGCGCGGGCCAACTCGGCCAGCGAGTGGCCGTCCAGGTGCAGGAGGTCATTTCGATATTCCAGCATCTCGTCTCTCCGGGAAGCTGTCTGCCGCGCTACGGCAGTTCCGGCGGGCGCTCGCGCCGCACGAAGAGCGGGTCGCTGAGCCGGGCGTTGACCACCTCTGCCCCGGCCAATACGGTCACTTCTCGCCCCGGTTGGGCCGCCTCCCGCCGGATGTAGGCCAGCCCGAAGGTGCCCACGGGCGTCTCGGCCACGCTGGTCAGGCGTCCCACGGTTTTCCCGTCGGCTGTCACCTCGCTGCCCGCGGGCGCAGGGGCCTCCAGGTCCACGCGCATCAGGTGCTGTTTGATTTTGCGGTAGGTGTCCAGGCGGGCGACTACCTCTTGCCCGATGTAGCACCCCTTGTCGAAGCGGATGGCGTGCCACAGGCCAGCCTCCAGCGGGTTATACTCCTCGGTGATTTCGCGGTCGGCCGCTGGCCGGCCGTGCCAGACGCGCAACTGCTCCCAGGTTTCCCCGTCCGCCTCGACCAACCCGAGGGGAGCACCCACCTCGAGCAGGCGTTCCCGCACGGGGCCTGTGTCGGGGGCGAGCACCACCAGGCGGTATCCGGGGGCGTGCAGTCCCGAGCCCGCCACGACCAGGACGGGCTGCTCGCCCAGCGCAGCGGGGACGAACTGGCCGGGCTCCGGCAGCGGGACGCCAGCTTCGGCCAGCACGTCGGCGCTGCGCGGACCAATCAGGCTCAGCAGGCCGGTCTGCTCCGTGGCGTCCTCCACGGTCACGTCGTCGTTGAAGAAAATGAAGCGCTGGAACCAGTTGGGCAACACGGCCCGCCGTTCCGGCGAAGTGAGGAGCCAGACGTGCTCCTCCTCCACCAGGGCGGTCACGTAATCAATCATGCGGGCGGTGGCGGTGAGCACGACGGCTTCAATGGCTTCGCCGTGTTGGGCATTTTGGAAGGCCGCCGTGGTGTAGTTGTGGAGAAAGCGCAGGCGGTCCTGCCCGCCGACGCGCAGGCGGCCCCAACGGCTCAGGTCCACCAGGGCGGCGGCCTCCAGGGCCGCGCGAAAGGCTGTGTCGCGCGCGTGTGGCATGGTTCACCCTCCCGTCGCAGCGCCCCATGGTGGGGCACGGCTCGTCTTCACCCTTTGCGTCGCAGGGTAATCTTACCCGCTTCGGCCAACAGCTCAAAGTACTGGCGGATGAGTTCGGGTTCGGCGCGGCCGGTCTCCAGGGCCACGCACGTGGCGATTTCGTCCACAGTGCGGCGGCCGTCGGCCCAGTAAAGGGCCAGCGTGGTCAGGGTGTTGGCCTCCCTTTCGTCCTGGCTGAGGGCGCGCCACCGTCCGGCGTAGGGCTCCGGCAGAGCGGAGAGGGGAACGGGGCCGGGCACTTGGCGCACCGGAACGAGGTCGGCGCCGTCGGCCTCCACGCGGAAGGATTCGTCGGGGAATGCGTCCATTTCGGAAGCCGCAAACTGGCGGGCCAAGCGGCGCCACCGGCTCATGTCCAGGTCAGGGGCCAGGCGGCGCAGGCGGTCCAGCGCGGCCAGGTGGCGGTCCAGCAGGAAGGCCAGGCGGGCGCGCGGCGGGATGGGGCCGGCGTCGCCTTCGAGGGCCGCCGTGCGCAGGGCCTGGGCCTCGCGCACGAAGCGCTGTTGCCAGCGGGCCTGCATTCCCCAGGCCAGCCACTCGGCTTCCCGGCGGCCGGCCGTGGCGGCCCAAGCCGCAAAGGTGGCTGCTGTGGCGGCGGCGTTGGCGAGGCTTTGGGGGTCCACCTTGTCCAGCGTGTCGGCGGTGGTGTGGTAGAAGCGGTCGGGCCACTGGATGAGCATGGGCGTGTCGGTGCCTACCGTGGGGTCGCTGAGGATGTAGTGGTCGCTGCCGCCGTTGAAGGGCGTTTCGGCCAGGCGGGCCAGCGGGAAAGCCCCCTGGCGGGCGTGGCCAGTGCCGGTGGTGTAGACGGCGTCGCGGATGGCGGCCACCAGGTGGGCCGTGAAGCCGGGGGCGGCCTCGCTGGGATGTTCGAGCAGGAGCACGCTGCCCGTGACGTCCTGCCGCTCACCCACCATGTCCAGGTTCAGCCCGCAGACGAGGCGCGAAAGGCCCTGCTGGTGAGCCGCAAGGTAGGCCATTGTTCCGGTCATTTCGGGCATCCAGAGGAAGCGCACGGTGCGCTTCAGCGGGGGCAAAGCCCCCTCCCGCACCAGTTCGGCCAGCACGCGGGCGGTCTCCAGGTTGGCGGCCACGCCGCTGGTGTTGTCGTTGGCGAAGGGCGTGGGGTGGCAAAGGTGGCTGACGACCAGCACTTCCTCGGACGATTGTCCCGGAATGGTGGCGGAGACGACCTCCAGCGTGCCGTCGTAGAGGCGGGCGCGCACGCGCCCGCGCACGCGGGGCGGGTTGCCCTCGCCGCGCCGGGCTTGCTCGCACAGTTCGGCCAGCCACTCGCCCGTGCGCGGGCTGACGGCGAAGGCGGTCGCGCGGGGCACGTCCGGGTTCCAGTACCAGAAGGAAGTGTACGGCACCGCGTCCCTCGGCTCCCGCCCGAAGGGAGGCACTTCGCGCATGCCGTAGTAGACGTAGGCCACGGCACCGCGCGGGGCGGCCTCGCGCACCACGTCGGCCAGTTTGGCCCGGGTGAGCACCACCTTGCCGGCCACGTCCACGCCCTCGTAGTCTTCTGGGCGCGTGCCGTCGGGCACGTGAACCAGCTCGGCCTCCCCCTCCCAGCTCACGCTGCGGGGCACCAGGGAGAGGCGCACGGCTTCCCAGTCGGCCAGGCGGCGGTGTTCGGGGCTGATCAGGTCCAGCCAGCCCTCCTCGGCCCACCAGCACTGGAACGAGGGCCAGTGCCAGAAGGTCAGGCCCTCCCGCGCCGGGAATTCATGCCACTCGACGTGCAGGCCCCAGGCGCGCAGCCACTCGGCCACCTGCTCGGCCGCTCGCCGGTAGTCGGGGCTGGCCTGAATGCGGTGGAAGGAGGTGAGGAATGCCAGGTGGCGCAGGGCGCGCTCGCCGGAGACGCGGGCCTGCACGGCCTCTAAAAGGGCGCGCACGTTTTCCTCCTCCTACTCCTCGTGGGACAGTGCCGTTTCATCTTCGGGAGTTCGCAGCCCGAACGAGAACAACAACACGTAGCCGGTCACCCCCGCAATGGCAGAGGCGGCGAGAATGCCCAGCTTGGCGTAGTCGAGCACATCCTGGCCAGGAAAGGCCAGGTTGGCAATGAAGAGGGCCACGGTGAACCCGATGCCGGCCAGCCAGCCAACGCCGAAAATGTGCCGCCAGCCCAGGGTGGAGGGTTTGTCGGCCAGCCTCAACTTCACGCTGAGCCAGGAAGTCAACAAGATGCCGAACGGCTTGCCCAGCACCAATCCCAAGAAGACGCCCAAAAAGACCGGGTGATTGAGCGTCTCTCGGGGGTTGCCTTCAACGGTTACACCAGCATTCGCGAGCGCGAAGAGGGGCACAATGAGGAACGCCACCCAGGGGTGGAGTTCCGTTTCCAGGCGTTGTAAGGGGGATTGGGCCCGTTCGGCAAGCCATTCTAGGGTGCTCAGTCCAGCACGGTACACGTCATTGCTTTTGATGTTCTCGTGCATCTCGCGGAGCACACGTTGGCTGCGCGCAATGAAATCCTCTCGGTCGAGAAAGCGGCGTACCGGGATGGCAAAGGCCATGAGCACGCCCGAAATGGTGGCGTGGACGCCGGAATGGAAAATTGCCCACCAGACGAGCACGCCGAGCACAAAGTAAGGCAGCGGCGAGTAGACGTGCAACCGGCTGAGGAGCAGGGCCAAGAGAAAAATGCCCAGCCCTATGGCCAGCCAAGTAAGGTTCAACTCGGCCGTATAGAAGACAGCAATGATCAGAATGCCGCCAATGTCGTCGGCAATGGCCAGCGTGGTCAAGAAGATCTTGAGTGCCGTGGGAGCGCGGCGTCCCAGCAGGGCCAACACGCCCAGTGCAAAGGCGATGTCCGTGGCGACCGGAATGCCCCAGCCGCGCAGGAACTGGGGTGTGCCGGCCCAGACCATCACGCTCACGTAAATCAAGGCCGGCAGCGCCATACCGCCCACGGCGGCCATGAGCGGGAACATGACACGTCGGGGTGATGAGAGTTCCCCAACGGTGACTTCCCGCTTGATTTCCAGCCCCACGACGAAGAAGAAGAAGGTCATCAAGGCGTCGTTGATCCACCCTTCCAGGGGCAGCGCCAACGGCGAGGGTTCGATGCCGACGACCAATTCTGTTTCCCACAGGTGGTGGTACGCCTCTTTCCAGGGGGAGTTGGCCCACAACAGGGCCACGACTGCTGCCAGCAACATCAACAGGCCACTGGACGCTTCCAGTTCAGCAAAGCGTTGGAAGGAGGACACGATGTAACGGAGTGGACGTGGCAGAGGTGGCGCGTGCGCGTGTCGGTGTATCGGAGCAGCCATAGGCTTGCCTCTTTCTCTCCTTCTGGTTGTATCCTACTCCGCTCTTCCCGTCCGTTCGGCAAGGATTGTATCACAAAGGGGCAAAAGGGCGAGTCCGACTCGGGAGAAGCGGCTGGAAGAGTTGCACCGGCCGGCGTTCGTCTCCCGGCTCTTTCAACTTCGGCCGGAGATCAGCGAGACGAGGAAGCCGATTCCACAACTTCCACCCACAAGGTTGCCGCCAGTTGACGCCCAAGGACAATCTCGTGCTGGCCTTTGCGCAGCCGCAGCGGGCCGTTGAAGGGGGCTGTCGCCACGAATGCGAGTTCGGTGCCCGGTGTCAGGCCCAGTTCGCCCAAGTAGCGGAGCTTGTCCACGTCGTGGGTGCGCACCCGGCTGATGCGAACCGTGCAACCAGGCTCCAGCTCCACCAGGCACACGTCGTTCAGGGGAGGCATGGTGCCGTCGGGCGAGGGGATGGGTTCTCCGTGGGGGCAGCGGGTAGGGTGGCCGGTTAGCTCGTCAATGCGCGCTTCCAGGTACTCGTTGAGGCCGTTGACGAACACGTCCGCCAGGTCGTGGGTTTCTTCCCAGCCAAACCGCATGACTTGGACCAAGAAGACCTCAGCCAGGCGATGACGCCGAATGATCGGCAGGGCCACGCGCAGGCCAGTCTCGGTGAGCCGCACACCCCGGTAGGGCTCGTGCTCGATCAGCCCGGCCTCCCGCATACGGCGCAACATGCGGGAGACCGCCTGGGGGGAAACTTCCAGGTTCAACTCCAGAAGCGACGGCGAAACGAATTCGTAGTCTTGCTGGAGCCGGAAGATTTCAGCCGCGTACCGCCGCATGGCTTCGGTGACTTCAGGGGTTAGCGCCATTTTTCACCTTGTTCAGCGCTTCATAGGGCTTGGGTTGATGTGCAGTGTTCGACTCGCGAATTTCTGCAAAAATCTGTGTGGTCGAGGAGCGGGCTTCGACCACAGCGAATTTTCGGGAAAGACGGCAACGGATAAAGGTGCTCCGTTGCTCGGTTTTGCAAATTGTATACCGTTTGCCGAAAGTTGACAAGTTTAGTCAAGAATAAAATGCGGCTGTAAGAAAGCAGGTAACCCACGACAGAGTGCCAAAAAGCCGCCAGGAGCTTCGGGTGCCAAGTGTTTCCATTTCCTCAAAGGTGAGAAGGGCTGGAGTTAACTCTATTAAAAAGACAAACTTTGTCAAATAAGCCTGTTTATCAAACGGCTTCTCCATTTGCCGATACATTCCAATTGGCCGGGCAAAGGGCATGATGGTGACAGGTAATAATGAACAAATCTCCGTAAACCTGCATAAAGCTATATTGACATGTGCGGAATTTGCCTTACAATACACTACCACATTGGATTCTACAAGGTGGGGGGGCATTCCATGACAAAGAGAAGCACACTCGCTGTCCATCGCTACCGGCTCCAGTTGGGCTTGATTCACCTGGCGGTTGCCATGACCTTGGTGCCCATCAACAGCACACTGAACCGCATCATGATCAAGGAGATGGGCTTCGCGGCGGTCGTGGTGGCCGCGCTGGCTTCACTGCCATACCTGGCCTCGCCTGTTCAGGTCTTCATCGGCGGATATGCGGATCAGCATC
>WFWG01000413.1 GCA_015491235.1 Ardenticatenaceae bacterium | reverse complement strand
GGCCAAGCCGTCGTGGGCCATGCCGGCCAGGATGGTCAACTCGGCCTTGTTCAGCCGGGCATCGGTGGCGACCACCACCAGGGTGGTGTTCATCATGCCCAGAATGGTCTGTCCCAGGTCGCCCCGCATGGCCTTGGCCGTGTCGAGGAAGTTGCCCACGACTGGCCGGCGGGTACCCGCCAGGATGCGGCCCGTCTGAGGCTCCACCACGTCGCCCAGGGCGTTGACTGCGGCCAGCGCGCCCACCGTGACACCGCGCCCAATGCGCACGCTGGCACTCCCCAGTCCCCCCTTCATCGCGTAGCGGGGGCCCAGCAGTTTGCCCACCGTGGCGCCGGTGCCGGCGCCCACGTTTCCCTCTGGCACTGGGTCCCGTGAGGCGCTCTCGCAGGCCCGGTAGCCCGCCTCGGGCCCTGGCCGCGCCTGCGGGTTGCCGATGGTCAAGTCGAACAGCACGGCCGCGGGCACAATGGGCACCTTTGCCACGCCCGTGTCGAAGCCGTAGCCTCGCTCCTCCAGCCAGCGCATCACGCCATCGGCCGCCGCCAGGCCAAAGGCGCTGCCCCCTGTCAACAATACGGCGTGGACAGCCTGCACCAGCCGACCCGGCTTGAGCAGCGCCAGTTCCCGGGACCCCGGCGCGGCCCCGCGCACGTCCACACCGCACGGCGCTCCCTGGGGGGTGAGCACCACGGTGCAGCCCGTGGCTCCCTCCAGGTCGGTGTCGTGGCCCACCAGCAGGTTGGGAACGTCCGTCAAGGTTCCGTTCACACTTCTCCCTCCAGCACCACGTTGTCAATCAGGCGCACATCATCAATCCAGGCCGCCAGGGAGAGCAACCCCCGCGACACTTCCCCTTCCAGCTCCTCCAGTGTTTCCGGGTGAGCCAGGCTCACGTACTCCAGCCGAATGCGCGGCTCCTTTGCCAGCACAGCCCGCACTCGCTCGCGCAGGCGCTCCGCATCCCGCTCACCGGCCAGCCAAGCGTCTCGGGCCGCCGAGAGAGCGCGGAAGAGCAGCGGCGCTGCCCGTCGTCCTTCCGGGGTGAGCCGCACGTTGCGGGAGCTCAAAGCCAGCCCGTCGGGTTCCCGCACCGTCGGCACCACGCGAATTTCGAGGGGAAAGTTGAGGTCGGCCACCAGGCGCTTGACCACCACCACCTGTTGGGCGTCCTTCTGGCCGAAGTAGGCCCGATCCGGCTGGACGATGTTGAAGAGTTTGGTCACCACAGTGGCCACGCCGTCGAAGTGGCCCGGCCGGTGGGCCCCCTCCAACACCTCCGTAATTTCCTGCACGCGCACCAGCGTCTTGAAGCCGGGGGGGTACATCTCGTCCGCCGAGGGCACGAAAACGGCGTCCACCCCCAAGTCTTCCAGCAGGCGCAGGTCGCGCGGCACGTCACGGGGGTAGCTGGCCAGGTCATCAGCGCGGTCGAACTGGGTAGGGTTGACGAAGATGCTCACCACCGTAGCCGCGTTTTCCAATTTGGACTGGCGCACCAGCGCCAGGTGACCGGCGTGCAAGTACCCCATGGTGGGCACGAAGCCCACCGGCGCCGGCAGACGAGCTCGAGCTTTTCGCAGTTCAGCGACAGTATAACAGACAATCATGGGCATCTTCTCCGTCTCCGTTCCTTGGACTGTGCTATCCACTACCAGGGCCACGGCACCAGCAACACGGTTGCCGCTGCCAGCACGGCCACGAAGAGGGCCACAACGTCCTGCCGCGTACTGTGCAATTCGATCAGGCGGGTTCGCCCCTTTCCGCCCATGTAACAGCGAGCCTCCATGGCGAGAATCAACTCCTCTGCCCGGCGGAGCGCTCCCAGGAAGAGGGGCACCAGCATGGGCAAAAGGGCCCGCGTCTGCTGAATGAAGCGCAGGCGTCCCCGCTGTCCCAGGTCGGCCCCCCGCGAGACCTGCGCCTTCACGATGCGCTCCAACTCTTCGGCAAAAGTGGGCACAAAGCGCAACGTGATGGTGACGATGAGGGCCAATTCGTGAGCCGGGAAGTTGAAACGTTGCTGCAAGGGAGCAAACAGGCGCTCGATGCCGTGAGTCAACTCCGTCGTCGTCGTGGTCAGGGTCAGCAGGCTGGTGAGCATGAGCAGCTCCACAAAGCGGGCAGCCGAAACGATGGCCAGCTTGACACCGCACGTGGTGCTGTGAATGATCCAGAACTGGAAGAGCGTCGTGCAGTTGGTGCCTCGCGTGAAGTCGGGCGTGTAGAGCAGAATCTGGAGAGCCGCCAGCAGCAAGAGCACGGGCAACGCTGGCCGCAAGCCGCTCAGCACGTAGCGCAAGGGCACACGCGAAAGAAACACCAACCCCACGATCAACACGAGCAGCACGGCGTTACCCAGGTAGGAACCGGTGAAAGTTACCGCTCCCACCAGCACGGCGAAGGCAGCCAGCTTGAAGCGGGGGTCGAGTCGGTGGATCAGTGACCCCGTGGGAATGTATTGACCCACCGTCACGTAGCGCAGCAACTCGAACTCGTCCACGGTTTTCCCCCCATTCCCAGGGCCCGCGCGATTTCACTGACGGCCTCGTCCACCGTCAAGCAATCCCGCCGCACGCCCAGCCCTGCCTCGGCCAGGGCGTGCACGGCTGCTGTGACAGCGGGCGGCTGAAGTCCAAACTCGGCCAGGCGCGCCGGTGGCTGGCTGAAGATTTCCCGGGGCGTCCCCGAAAGGACCACGCGCCCATCAGCCATGACGAAGCAACGGTCGGCCAGCAGAACCACGTCTTCCAAATCGTGGGAGACCAGGATCAGAGTCAACCCCCACTCGCTTTTCAGGCGGCGGATCAACTCGACGAGGTGCCGTCGTCCTGCGGGATCGAGCCCGGCCAGTGGCTCGTCGAGCACGAGAATTTCCGGGCGCAAGGCCAGCACGCCGGCCAGCGCCACGCGCCGCTTCTCCCCGCCGCTCAGCGTGAACGTCAGTCGGTCCTTGAAGGCTTCGAAGCCCAAGCCCACAGCTTCCAGGGCCTCCCGCACCCGTGCCCGCACTTCCTCCCGGCTCAACCCAAGCTGGCGAGGGCCGAAGGCCACGTCGTCGCCCACGTAGCGCTCGAAGAGCTGGGCTTCGGGATTCTGGAAGAGCAACGCTACCCGCCGGCGCAGGGCCTTCACGTCCACTTTAGGGTCGTTCAAGTCGTACTCCAACACGCGAACTCGCCCCTTCTGGGGGCGCAGCAGGCCGTTCAGGTGTTGCACGAGGGTGCTCTTGCCGCATCCCGTGTGCCCCAGGAGCGCCACTGTTTCCCCGCGCCGCACGTCGAAGTCCACGCCCTTGAGGGAAGGGGCTTCCATGGGTGTGCCGCGCATGTAAGTGTGTTCCAGGCCTCGGACTTCGACGACCACTTCGCTCATAGGGCCTTCTCCTGTCCAGCCCACACCTGGCAGGCCGTTTCCACCAACTCCTCGATGCTGAGCACATCGGGCGGGAAAGCGGGGTCGAGGGCGTGGAGTCGAGCGGCCAACTCGGTTACGTGGGGCACGTCCAGCCCCCACGCCTGCAAGCGTTCTCGCTGGCGGAAGACCTCGCGCGGTGGGCCGTCCAACACAACCTGCCCAGCGTGCATCACCACCACCCTGTCGGCCAGGGCCGCTTCCTCCATGAAGTGGGTGATGGCCACGATGGTCATGCCCGCCTCGCGGTTGAGGTGTTCCACCGTGCGCAACACGTCCCGCCGCCCCAGGGGATCGAGCATGGCCGTGGCCTCATCCAGCACCAGCACCTGGGGGCGCATGGCGATGACCCCCGCAATGGCCACCCGTTGCTTTTGCCCCCCGCTCAACAGGTGCGGTGGGCGGAAGCGGTAGGCCTGCATGTCCACCACGTCCAGGGCCCAATCAACCCGCGCCCGCAACTCGTCGCGGGGCACCCCCAGATTTTCCGGCCCAAAGGCCACATCCTCCTCAACGACGGTGGCCACGAGTTGAGCGTCAGGGTTCTGAAAAACCATGCCCACCGTGGATCGCACGTCTCGCCAGTGGCGCGGGTCGCGGGTGTTCCACCCTTTCACCCACACGTCGCCCTCGGTGGGCAGGAGCAGGGCGTTCAGGTGTTTGGCGAGCGTGCTCTTGCCGCTCCCGTTGGGCCCGATGATGGCCACGTGCTCGCCCGCGTAAAAGGCCAACGAGACGCCGCGCAACGCCTCGACACCCTTGCCACCGTGCGGGCCGTAAACGTGTCGTACCCCCTCCAGGCGCACGATGGGCTCAGCCGGGGAAGCCATCAATCAGCCTCCAATGGAACGACCTGATAAAAGTCCTTTTCGAGAAGCATTCTGGTGAGCCGTTCAAAGCTCTGCAAAGCCAAGCTCCGCCAGCGGTCGTGGTCAGGCACCGGCACGTCGTAGATGGAGGCAATCAGGCAGAGCACACTGGCCAACTCTTCTTCCGCGCCCCGAATCCACCTGTCCGACTCCGGCTCCTCAAGTTCGTCCCGGTACTGCTGAACCATGTCCTGCAACCGCCTGACGACCGGCAACGCGCGGGGATGTGGGATATGTCTCAGGTAAATAGCGTACAACTCAGCCGTCTCAATGTCCATGTGGGAACGCATGTAATTCAGGAGGGTTTCGAGAGAGAGTTCGGTGGGGATGGAAGACAGCACCTCCAGTCCCCACAGGGCCAGACTGTCCTCCTCGTCCACGTCCGCTTCCTCTTCTACCAACCTGACCAGGTGGGGCGCTGCGGCCGGCCCGATAGACCTCAACGCTTGGAGAATGTACGGCCCTTCGCCGAAGTCAACGTCGAGTTCCCGCGCCCACTCGAGGAGGACGGGCACCAAGTCGTCGGCGCTGCCGGGATACAGGCAAGCCATTTCGGCGGTAAGGCTCAACAACCGCAGGCGAGCGAAATACGCGGGATAGTCCTCCCCCTCCTCAGCCAGTTCCCACAGGCGCTTCAGCCCGGCTACCCCCGAGGCTTTCAGTTCTTCTCGAATCCAATCGGGCACGGAGAGGCGCGCGGACAGGAAGATGTCCGCCAGCACCTCCATGCGGGCGGTCTCGTCAGGGGCGGCCGCCAGGCGCGCCTCTTCGTCCTCGTCCAGCAGGTAGTGCGTCAGCGCTAAAAATCCCACAACGGCCACCTCGTGCATTCTGGGGGGAGCGACAGCAACACGCTGGCGACACTCACGGAGCAGGTGATAGGCATAGGCCGCACGCCAGCGGTAGCCATCTGTGAGGGAGCCGCTTTGCCACTCGGCCAACCACTCGTCCAGGTGGTCGCCCCGCCTGGACGCCACGTGGCGCATTTCCTCCTCGGCCGCTTTCAAGGTCGCCCGGATGAAGGCGCGTTCCGAGTAGTACGTGGCCTCAAAGCGTGCGCGGAGCGGATAGGAAAAGGGAAAATCGCTCTCAAAGAATTCAGCAATTTCAGCGAGGAAATCCTTCTGTGGATCTCGCAGTTGGCCTACAAAAAAATGAAAATAAACGGAGAGAAAAGGAAATAATCTTTGCACAAAGGCTTCCAGTGCTGTTATGGATTTTACTCCTGGCGGAAAGGAGAGGAAGTAACGTTTTTGTAAGACCAGGTCGAGCAAACGCCCTATCTCGTCGGGGGAAGGGGAGGAGAGGAGAAGGAAGACGGCCTGACGGAGCACATCGTCGTCCACCTCCCACCGCCCGGCAAAGTGCCACACGGCCTGGCGAATCTCTTCGTCGTCGGCAAATCCCTGCCGAGCGCCTGCCAGCGCTCCCAACAACTCCTGAACGACGGCAGGGTCCTCCCGTTTGGAAGGCGCCTTCTCCAACAGGCGCGTCAATTCCGACCGCCAGGCAAACGAACGCATAGCCCCCAAGGCTTGATACGCGCTCCCCCTCACGCCCTCGGCGCACGCCGGCAGGAGGTTCAACACCTGCTCCTCTCTGGAAGGGTCGGGGTCATTCGCCAGGGCCTCGAAGGCCGTCTTCCACAAATACTCCCGGTCGTCCGGGTTGTCGAGCAGGTCCACCAGGGCCTCTTGTTGTCGGCATGGATACTGCCCTTTCAAGGACTCGGCAGCCCAGTGACGAACCAGCACATCGGGGTGGTGTAAAAATTGCCGGTAGTCCTCGAAGGTCCACAGGCGCTTCAGGGACATGAGCCACTCCTCGTAATTGTTAAGATACCAAAATACCAATTGCGTTTGGTAACGTCACCTGCTCACAGAAGGGGGGCGGCGCCGCCATCCCGCCCACCCAAAAGGGGAAAGAAATTGGGCGTGCAGGGGCGGCGAAGCCGCCCCTGCACGCCACAATTTCTCTTTTTCGTACGGCGGCGCCGAACCATTCGATATATGGCATTTGCAGACCCAACTGGTAAGAGACATGGGCTCTCCATTAAGCTTATCAACATATGGTATCCTCGTCAAACAGCAGGGGACCGCTTTTGGGGCTTTCCGGTTTTCTCACCACGGATTTCACAGGAAATTTTGGTGCGCGGTGCCTCGACATCGGCTTGGAATTCAGGAAGGGAGCGAGGGAGCGTTGGAGGTGCGTCGCACCTAGCGTCTTGTCTCTCATCTTCCGGAAGAGTCGGTCACTCTTCCCGCGTCCCGTATACAAACAGCCGGAATGTGGCCACGTCATCCGCAACGGTCGGGAACCACACCTCAAAGGGGGCGCGCTGGCCCGGCTCCAGCCGGTTGGGGCGCACGTCCGCGCGCTGTACGCCCACCACACGCCCGGCCTCGTCATACACTCCGGCCAGGACGAAGATGTTCGCGGCCACCTTGTCGCCGCTGTTCACCACCTCGCCCACCAGACGATAAGCGCCCAAGTCGGGAACGTCTCCCCGGACATTTTCGGTCTCCAGGTTTCGGTGGCGGCGGGCTGCGTACCCCTCGTCGGCCGGGCGGGCGGCCACCGAGGCACTGTACGTGTTCCAGGCAGGCGGAGTGCCGACAATCAGCAGGACCGGCAGGCGCTCGCCCGGCTCCAACACGGGAGCCTCCAGCGGCCAGGTGGTGCTGGCAACTTCCTCGCCGCTCGCTGCCAGCAGGCGCACGGTGAGCAGCACGTCCTCATAGGGCGTTGTGCCCGTGCTGGCTACTTCACCCAGGACGTAGAGGGTGCCCGTCGTCGCCGTGTAGAAGGAAACGTGGTCGAGCACCACCGTTTCGCTGGTTTCCGCAGGGGCTGGCTGTGTCGAGGCCAAAAGTGCCACTTTTTGTGAGTCCACCTGCACGCTGCGTGCCAGGGCCGCGCTCACGGGCGCCAGGGTCTCCCAGCCAGCCTCGGCACTTTGGAACACGACCACCACCAGTGCTGTCCCGTCGAGGCGAAACCACAGCTCCAGGTGAACCTGCTCGAGGGGGTCTTCAACGGGCGTGCGCACTGTCACCACCAGTGCTCCCCCGTCCCACCGTTTCTCCGGCGGCAACACCCAGTCGTACAAGTCGCCCAGCAGGTTGCGCAGGTACGTATCGGCGAGGGGGAGCAACTGGTCCGGCTCCACAGTTCCGCTGAGGGGCAGGACGTTCACCAGCGCTCGGGCCGCCGGAGCCGCGCCAGGAGGGGTGTTCAGGCTGAGGAGAATTTCGCCGCCTGCTGATTTGTCCTCAACGTGCCAACCGAGCGGATGGCGCAGGACAACCAGGCCATCCTTGTAAGCGAAGGTGACCGGCACGAGTGTGGGGTCAGGTGTGGGCGTAGGGGGAAGTGGTGTAGGG
>WFWG01000412.1 GCA_015491235.1 Ardenticatenaceae bacterium | reverse complement strand
GGACTGGGGCGGCGAAGCCGCCCCAGTCCTACACAATTTTTCTTTCGAGACCTGTGAACGAAAGAAGAAGGGAGCACACGATGCACGACGACACGCGCAAGCCGGACCGAAACCTGGCCCTGGAGCTGGTGCGCGTCACCGAGGCGGCCGCCATGACGGCGGCCCGCTGGATGGGCCGGGGCAACAAGGAAGGGGCCGACCAGGCCGCCGTTGACGCCATGCGCTTCATGTTGAGCACGGTGGAGATGGACGGCGTTGTCGTCATCGGCGAGGGCGAGAAGGACGAGGCCCCCATGCTCTACAACGGCGAGCGGGTGGGAACCGGCCGGCCACCCCAGGTGGACGTGGCCGTGGACCCCATTGACGGCACCCGCCTGTTGAGCCTGGGGCGCTCCAACGCCCTCAGCGTGGTGGCCATCAGCGAGCGCGGCACCATGTTCGACCCCGGCAAAATCGTCTACATGCAGAAAATCGCCGTGGGGCCGGCGGCCAGGGGTGCCATTGACATCGAGGCGCCCGTGGCGGAGAACCTGCGCCGCATCGCCAAGGCGAAGGGGATGCACGTCTCCGATCTCACGGTGGTGGTGCTAGACCGTCCCCGCCACCAGCAACTCGTGCAGGAGATACGGGAGGCCGGCGCCCGCATTCGCCTCATCACGGACGGCGACGTGGCCGGCGCCGTCATGGCTGCCATGGACGGCACGGGCGTGGACGTGCTCATGGGCATCGGGGGCACGCCAGAAGGCGTCATTGCTGCCTGCGCGCTGAAGTGTCTGGAGGGCGAGATCCAGGGCAAGCTGTGGCCCCGCAACGAGGAGGAAGCCCGCTGGGCCGCCGACCACGGCCTGGACATCAACCGGGTGCTGAGCATTGATGACCTGGTGCAGGGGGACAACGTTTTCTTCGCCGCCACTGGCATTACCGACGGCGAGCTGCTGCGGGGCGTCCATTACTTCAGTGGCGGCGCGAAGACCCACTCCCTGGTCATGCGGGCCCGCAGCGGCACCATCCGGTACGTTGAAGCTACCCACCGCTGGGACAAGCTGAGCCGCATTAGCCAGATAGCCTACGCGCCGCCGACCTGAGCGCTCGGCGGGGAAACGAGGTGGTGTCGGTGATTGATGTGCGCCCGGTGCAGGAATTGGCCGCCAGGATAACCGAGAACGTGGGGCGCGTGATCGTCGGGAAGCGCCGCGTGACCGAGTTGGTGCTGGTGGCCCTCTTCACGGGGGGCCACGTGCTCCTGGAGGATGTGCCGGGGACGGGCAAGACCACCTTGGCCCGCGCTCTGGCCCGCTCGCTGGACCTGACCTTCCGGCGGCTCCAGTTCACGCCCGACCTGCTGCCCAGTGACGTAACTGGCCTCTACGTCTACAACCAGCGGACACAGGAGTTCACCTTTCGGTCTGGTCCCATCTTCACCCATATCTTGCTGGCCGACGAGATCAACCGCGCCACGCCCCGCACTCAGTCGGCCCTGCTGGAGGCCATGCAGGAGCGGCAAGTGACGGTGGAGGGGGAGACCTACGCGCTCCCCCGTCCTTTCCTGGTGCTGGCCACCCAAAACCCCATCGAACTGGAGGGCACATTTCCGCTCCCCGAGGCCCAACTCGACCGCTTCCTCATGCGGCTGGCCGTCGGCTATCCAGAGCCGGACGAGGAGGAAGCCATGTTGTTGCGCTTCGAGCAGGAAGACCCGCTGGAGAATCTCCAACCGGTGGCCTCGGCCGAGGAGGTGCTGGCCGCCCAGGCGGCGGTGCGCCGAGTTCACGTGGAGCCAGACGTGCGGCGCTACGTGGTGGAAGTCGTGCGTGCCACGCGGACACACCCGCTGCTCGAGGTGGGCGGCAGCCCGCGCGCCACGTTGGCCCTTTACCGGGCTGCCCAAGCGCTGGCAGCCATTCGGGGGCGCGCCTACGTGATCCCTGACGACGTGAAGACCCTGTGTCCGCCCGTTCTGACCCACCGGGTTATCATCAGCCCCCAGGTGCAGCTTCGCGGGCGCACGCCGCAGGAGATCATCGCTGAAGTCGTTGACCGGGTGCCGGTGCCGGTGGAATCGGCGTAGGAAGCATGTGGCCGCCGTTTTCCGTTCGACCATCGCCCGAACACAGTCGGCCGTCTGCCCGGTCCCTCTTCTCCCTTTACAGCGAAGCGTGGGCGTGGATGGCCCTGCTCATCTTGGGGGTGGGCGCCCTCTTGCGCCAGCCGGCCATGATGGCGTTGGGCGCCTTCCTGGGCACGGTGGGCGTGGTGGCCTGGGCGTGGAACGGCGTTATCCTGCGCGGCGTGGAGTACCGGCGCACGTTGAGCGAGACGCGCGCCTTCGTGGGCGAGACGGTCACTTTAACCCTGGCGCTCACCAACCGCAAGTGGATCCCTGTGGCGTGGCTGCGCCTGGAGGACTCCTTTCCGGAGGCCATGAAGCCCACGGGTGTGGCCCTCTCGCCTGCTTCTCAGCCCGGCCGGGCCACGCTGACGCGGGTGACGGCACTGGGCCCCTTCGAGACCGTGCGGTGGTCCTTCACCCTTCCCTGCCACCAGCGGGGCTACTACTTCTTCGGCCCGGCTTTCCTGGTGGCTGGCGATGTGTTCGGCCTCTTCGAGCGTCACGGAACTGTCTCCGAACAGACCCGCCTCATCGTGTACCCCCGCGTCGAGCCGCTGGAAGCGCTGGGCTTTCCCACCAAAGACCCCTTTGGCTTGCGCCGGGCACCCCGCTCCCTCTTCGAGGACCCCACCCGCCCTGCGGGCGTGCGCCCCTATCACCCGGAGGATCCCCTCAGGCGCGTCCACTGGAAAGCGACGGCCCGCACCCAGGCGTTACACGTCCGCGTGTGGGAGCCCACGGAAACGCACCAGGTGGCGCTCTTCCTCAACACGGCCACCTTTGCCCGCTACTGGGAGGGCATCAATCCCGAGCAACTCGAGCGGGCCATCAGCGTGGCCGCGAGCATTGCCATGCACGTGTGGGAAGCCGGGCACCCCGTGGGGCTGATCGCGAACGCCTCGGTGCCGCGCAGCGATCAGCCCGTCCACGTGCCGGCCGGCCGCCGGCCAGACCACATGCGCCGCATTCTGGAGGCTCTGGCGGCTGTCACCGGCTTCGCCACCACGCCCATCGAGCGCCTGCTGGCGCAGGAAGCGCCGCGCCTGCCGTGGGGATGCACGTTGATCCTCGTGACGGCTGTCGTGACGCAACCCGTGGTGACCACGCTGTTGCGGCTCCAACAAGCAGGTCGCCGGGTTGTCTTGGTGAGCTTGGACGAGCAATGGCAGCCGGATGAAGCCCTTCGCTCCCGGATTGAGGTCTACACACTCGAGGGCGCAAGGGGTGAGGCGGCCTTTTCGGTAAGCAGAGGGTAAATTGCTTGGCCACTGTCGGCGTCGAAGAGTTTGACGTGATCAAGGTCAATGACCAGTTCGACGTGCTCCCCCACCTTGTCGGCCGCGTGGCGGTCCACACGGGCGAGGAAGGTGGAGCCCGTCGTAAACTCGTAGTATTCCAGCTCCTCGCCGAGAATGGCACTGTAGACTTTTGTGCGCACTTTGGACAACCGCAACCCCTTCAAGTAGTAGACCTTTTCGTTCCCCAGCCACTCGACAACTTCGAGGAGAGCGCGAATGGAGTGGCCACGAACGTGAGGTGGAACATAATCCGCGTGGTAGATGTGTTCCGGCCGAATGCCCAGCACAATTTCCCGGTTGATGTAGGGTTCCAGATAACCGACGGCCTGCGGTGGAAGGAGGATGCGAAATTCGCCCGTGTTGAGCAAAATTTCACCGTCCTGCTTCTCGACTTCTACGTCGAACAAGTTCATCGGCGGGCTGCCGATGAACGCGGCCACGAAAAGGTTGGCCGGATAGTGGTAGAGATCATGAGGAGTGCCCACCTGCTGGATCTCACCCTCGTTCATTACAGCGATCCGATCGGCAAGGGCCATCGCTTCGATTTGGTCGTGGGTTACGTACACAAAGGTCGTTTCCAAGTGTCGGTGAAGGACGCGCAACTCGCGCCGCACCTGGACGCGCAGCTTGGCGTCCAGGTTGGAAAGGGGCTCGTCCATCAGAAAAACGCTCGGGTTGCGCACGATGGCCCGGCCAACACCCACCCGCTGTTGCTCGCCGGCGGAGAGTTCGCGGGGGCGACGGGTGAGCAGGTGCTCGAGCTTGAGGAGACGTGCCACGCGGGTCACGGCCGCCTGGATCTTCTCAGCAGGTGTGTTGTGGATTGTGAGCGGGAAGGCGATGTTCTGGAAAGCGGTCATGTGTGGATAGAGGGCGTAAGACTCGAACGCCATAGCAACGTTACGCTCACGAGGAGCCAGCGAGGTAACGTTGCGGTTGTCAATCCACACCTCTCCGGCGGTTGGCTCTTCCAGGCCCGCAATGATGCGCAGAAGTGTAGTCTTGCCACACCCGGAGGGGCCGAGGAGCACGAAGAACTCCTTCGGCGCAATCTGTAGCGAAAGGTCGCGCACGGCAACGACGTTTCCCGGATAGATTTTCCAGATGCGCTTCAGGTGAACTTCGGCCATGGCGGTGAGGAATGAGGGTATTTGTTCACATTTTACTCGGTTTTCGAGCGGAAAGGTATAGCCCTTAAGTCCCAAAGGTGGTCGAAAAGCTTGTCTCTTGGTGCTGCTCGTGTTAGAATTCCGGCTACCTGAACCGACAGGCAGGGGAAGAATGCGAGTTGCCATCGTTCACGACTGGCTCAACCAAATGGGGGGCGCCGAAAACGTGCTCATTGCGCTGAAAGCGCTCTTTCCGGAGGCTCCCGTCTATACTTCCATCTACGACAGGAAGGCGATGCCGACCTTGATGGCCCGCTGGACGGTCCACACCTCGTTCATGGATCGCCTGCCGGGCATTTACCGCCGCCACCAGCTCTATCTGCCCCTCTACCCCCTGGCCTTCGAGCAGTTCGACTTCTCGGAGTACGACGTGGTCATCAGCAACAAGAGTGGGTTCTGCCACGGTGTCATCACGCCTCCCTCCACCGTGCACATCTGCTACTGTCTGACGCCTACCCGCTTCCTCTGGAACACCAGCCAGTACCTGGCGCGCGAGCAGGTGGGCGGGCCCGCGCGGCGCGTGCTCAAGCCCATGTTGAGTTGGCTGCGCCTGTGGGACCAAGTGGCCGCCCAACGCCCCGACCACTTCGTGAGCATTTCCCGCGCCGTGGCGCAGCGGGTGGCTAAGTTCTACCGCCGGGATTCCACCATCATCTACCCGCCCGTGGACACGCGGCGATTCGAGACGGACGCGCCGCCCGGCGACTACGACCTGATTGTTTCTCGGCTGGTTCCCTACAAGCGCATTGACTTGGCGGTGGAAGCCTATACCCGTCTGGGGCGCCCCCTTGTCATCGTGGGAGAGGGGCGCGACCGCCCGGCCTTGGAGGCCATCGCCGGCCCCAACGTGCGCTTCGTGGGGCGCGTGTCCGACGAGGAGGTGCGCCGCTGGGTGCAGGGGTGTCGCGCTTTCGTCTTTCCCGGCGAGGAGGACTTCGGCATTGCTCCCATTGAGGCCCAGGCGGCTGGCCGCCCGGTCATTGCGTATGCGGCTGGTGGCGCCCTGGACACGGTGATTGACGGCGTTACGGGCCTTTTCTTCCACGAGCCTTCCGCCGAGGCCCTGGCCGAAGCCGTCCACCGCCTGGAGACCATACAGTTTGACCCCGCCGTTATCCGGGAACACGCTCGCCAGTTCGACGTGACCGTCTTCAAGGAGAACTTCCAACGCTTTGTGCACCAGGTCACCGCTGGCGGGCCGGCGGTGACGGTGGCAGCAGGGGGATGATTATGGAGTTGCGCGCGTATTTGGGCGTTCTACGCCGTCGCTGGTGGGTTCTGGTGGGATTGCCGGTGCTGGTCCTCTTCCTGAGCTTGCTGACTTCCTCACCGCCAGCGCCGGCGTACCAGTTCGTGGTGCGGCTGATCGTCAACGTGGAACCATTCCTGGACAGCGAGCAGCCCCTTGAGACGGATCCCAGCCTGGCAGCCGCCCAGGCCAGCGAGTACATCGCGGACGACCTCACCATCATTGTGAGCGAAGTGGCCTTTGCCGAGGCGGTGAACGCCCGCCTGCCAGAAGGGGCGCGCGTCCCCCCTGCCGCGCTGGCTGGCGCCATCTCCGCTGACCGGCAGCACCGCATTCTCACAGTGAGGATTACCTGGGGAAACCCCGACCAACTCGGTGCCATTGGTACAGCCGTGGTCCAGACGCTGCGCGAGGAGGCCGACCGTTTTCTGCCCTTCGGGGGCGGACAACGGGTTCGGGTGGACCTGATTGGGTACTATGGCCCGTTTCCCGTGGGGCCAAGCCTGCGACAGAAGCTGGACCTGCCGCTGCGCCTGCTGATTGCGCTGGTGGCCGCCCTCGTCATCGCCTTCACCTGGGATTACCTGGACGACAGCGTGCGCTCCCGCGACGAGGCCCGTCACCTGCTGGGGGCGCCAGTGCTGGCCGAAATTCCCCGGGAGCGGCGCTGGCGCCTGCCCTTCCGGAGGTGATACCAATTGGGCGTGAAAATGGCATGAAGTCACATACTCCTTCGGAGACCTGGGAGGCGAGCACATGAACATGGGCGGGATGGCGGCGCCGCACCCCTTCTGTGAGCAGGAGACGTTACCAAACGCAATTGGTATGAGTTGTGGACGTCTCCAACCCCAAGCACCGGTGATTACCAATTGGGTCTACAATGGTGTTCGAGAAAGCAATTGGTGATAATTGCCAGTTGGCGGATTGTGCCTATAATCCGGAACGGTTGTCGTGTCGAGCACTTGGTCCGGTGCGGCGAAAGCAAAACGCTTGGCCGCACGCCGAAAACAATACACAGTGAGAGGAAAGTCACATGCTTGTCGCTCTTTATGTCGCACTCATTCTGGTCTCCATCGGCCTGATTGCTGTCGTTTTGCTCCAGGGAAGGGGAAGCGGCCTTGGCAGCGCCTTTGGCGGTGAAGCTGGTGTGCCCCGAACGCGCCGGGGGGTCGAAAAAACGATCTTCCAATTGACCATTGTGCTGGCTGTCCTCTTCCTCATACTGGACATGATTGCCGTGCTGGCAGCCAGGTAGCCGTGGTAGACCGGTACCATTGGTCCGATATTCGTTAATTTGCTCAAATGCCCCCCGATCATGGTTTTCCAACACATTCGCTGGCAAGTTGTTGTCGCTATAGTGGGTGTTGTGTTTCTTTTTCTCACCCTGTACACGGTTTCCGCTTCCCTCCAAGTCACGTTCGTGCCCGAACCAGGCGGCACGTACATTGAGGGCATCGTCGGCACACCGGGTGCCATCAACCCGCTCCTCTACCGGAACCAGTCTGACCGCGACGTCGGTTCGCTGGTCTTCCGTGGCCTCACGCGGATTTCGGAGAGCGGCGTGATCGTTCCCGACTTGGCCCGGTCGTGGGACATCAGCCCGGACGACCTAACCTACACCTTCGAGTTGCGCGACGACGTGCGCTGGCACGACGGCCAACCGTTCACCGCCCAAGATGTGGCCTTTACCGTGCGCCTCATTCAGGACCCGGCCTTCAATGGCGACCCGGAGTTGGTGGGCCTGTGGCGCGATGTCAAGGTGGAAGTCGTTGACGATGTGACGGTCCGCTTCACGCTGCCCCAACCTTTTGCCCCCTTCCTCAGCTTTACCCGCTTGGGCATCCTGCCGGCCCACGTGCTGCAGGACGTGCCCGTCGAGCGCTTGGCTGATGCGCCCTTCAACCGCAAGCCAGTGGGAACCGGCCCGTGGCAAGTGGTGAGGAACGAGGGGGGAGAAATCTCACTGGTGCCCTTTGAGGGATACGGGGGACAACGTCCCATGCTCGACCAGGTTTCCTTTTTAGTGTACTCCTCGGCCAAGGCCGTTTACCGCGCGTACCGGCGCGGCGAGGTGTTGGGCATCGCCTCGGTGCCCCCCGACGACCTGTCCGAAGTGGCCGACGTGGAGTCGCTGAACTTCTACAGTGCTCCTGTTGCCTCTTACGCCATGATTGTTCTCAACCTGAACCGCCCAGCCTTCGCCGAGAAGGCCGTGCGCCAAGCGTTACTCTACGGTCTGGACCGCGAAAGAATCATCGCCAACGTGCTCAACAGCCAAGGCATCGTGGCCAACACCTTCTTCCTCCCCTCTCACTGGGCGTATGATCCGAACGTGCGAGTTTACCCCTACGATCCTGACAAAGCTCAGAAGTTGCTCACCAAGGCTGGCTGGGTTGACCAAAACCGCGATGGCGTGCGGGAAAAGGAAGGCGTGCCCTTGCGCTTTGTGTTGCTTACCAACAAAGAAGACCCCCTTCAACTCGAGGTCATCAACGAAGTCGCCCGCCAGTGGAGACGAATCGGGATAAAGGTGGAACCCCAGGCGGTGGAATTTTCCAGCTTGACCCAGGACTTCCTGCGCCCCCGCCAGTTCGACGCTGTGTTGCTGATGGTCACCTCAGAGGGTCCGGACCCGGACCTGTATTCCCTCTGGCACTCCACCCAGGCTGTGGACGAGGGGCAGAACTGGGCTGGCTGGAAACACCCCGACGCCGACGAGTTGCTGGCGGAGGGCCGCCGTGTGCTGGACCACAACACCCGCAAGGAGATTTACGCCGCCTTTCAGGAACTTTTCTCCGAAGAGGTGCCCTCTCTGCTCCTCTACCATCCCGTGTACACCTACGCTGTTGACCAGCAGGTGCGAAATGTCCAGCTTGGCCCAATGTTCAACCCGTCCGATCGGTTCCGCACGCTGCCGGCGTGGTACATGAACGTGCGGCGCGTGGTGGCCACGCGCACGCCGTCGCCGTAGAACCGTCAGGCAGAAGGGCGACGACATGGCCCGCAAACACAAACCCGTTTCTCAACCCACAATCTACCTCGTCGCCCTGAGTGGGGCGGGCCTCTTCTTCTGGTGGCAGCTCTACCGCCTGGTCACCCGCACGCCGCCCACCACCGTCAACGTGGTGCTGGCGCTGGTGTTGCTCTTCCTGGCCACCACGTCCACCGGAGCCGTGGGAAGTTGGGCGGCTCACGCGCGCCTGCGACGCTCATCCGGGAACCTGTTGCGCTTCGTGCGCCAGGGCATGTGGCTGGGGCTGCTGGCCGTCCTCTACGCCTGGCTCTCCTTGCTGGATGTCTTTTCACCCCTGACGGCTGTGGTGCTGTTTGCCATTGTCGTGGCAGCCGAGGTGTTCGTGCTGTTGAGGGAGTCCCAGCAATGATGCCGTTGCCTCCCCTTTACCCCGAATCGCTCATCGCGCGCCTGCTGGTGGGAGCGATCCTCGGCGCGGGCATTGGTGGCTTGGCCACATGGCGCCGGCTGCTGAGCCGGGGCGGTGCCGTGGCCGCGGCTCTGGTGGGCACGGTGGTGTTCGCCTTTGGTGGCTGGGCGTGGGCTGTGCTGCTGGTGCTCTTTTTCGTGACCTCGTCGGCCCTTTCCCGCTACGGGGCGGGGCGCAAGGAGATGGCCACAGGCCGCATGGCGAAGGGAAGCCAGCGTGATGCCCGGCAGGTGCTGGCCAACGGCGGGTGGATGGCGCTCTTGGCCCTCTGGCAAGGTTGGCAGCCGGCCGATTGGATGTTTCTGGCGGCCGTGGGCGCGCTGGCTGCCGTGACGGCCGACACGTGGGCCACGGAGCTGGGCCTCCTTAGCCCGACGCCGCCACGCCTGATCACCACAGGTGAGCCCGTGCCGCCGGGCACCAACGGCGGGGTGACAACGCTGGGGTTGCTGGCCGCCGCCACGGGGGCTTTTTTGATCGGCTTCGTGGCGGGGGTGCTGGTTCTGCTGGGGGGCACGTACATGGTACTATCCCCCGGCCGGCTCTCGTTCGTGGCGGGCGTGAGCGGCTTCGTCGGTGCGCTGGTGGACAGCCTGTTGGGCGCGACGGTTCAGCACACGCGCTGGTGCCCCCTGTGTGACGAGGAGACGGAACGGGACATTCACACGTGTGGCACGGCCACCCACGCGCACCGTGGCTGGCCCTGGCTGGACAACGACACGGTCAACGCGCTGACCTCCGTGACCGGTAGCCTGATGGCCGTGTTATTGGCCTTCGTTTTGGGGTTCATCTAGGCGGAAGACTTGTCCCAACTGCTCGGCCAGCGCCCGGCGCCGTTCGGCCAGGAACGCCCGGTATTCGGGGCTGTTCAGGCCGGTCAGCGTCATCAGGATGGCGTCTTCCCCGTCGGCGTAGTACCGGCGCCGCATTCCCACCCGCTCGAAGTGGTACTTCCAGTACAGCCGCTGAGCAGCCCTGTTGCTCACGCGCACTTCCAAGGTGGCGACGCTGGCCCCCCGCCGGATGGCGTCCCGCAGCAAGTGGACTAAGAGCCACTCACCCAGCCCGTGGCGTCGCCACGCCGGCGCCACGGCTAAGGTCGTAATGTGAGCTTCGTCGGCGATGAGCCAGTAGCCCGTGTAGCCGATGATCTCCCCCGGCTGCCTGGTCAACAGAGGTGGCCACCCTCGGCGTTTGCGGGAGCGCTTCGGGTAGAGGCGCAGGACAAAGTAGTGGGCGAACTCATTGCGCGTCAACTCCCGCCGATACCCCACCTCCGACCACGGCGTGGGAAAGGAGGCGCGCTCGATGCGCAGCACCTCGGGGATGTCGGCCACGCGCATTGGCTCCACGGCCAGCCGGGGTGGGGAGGAGGTGGACGGCGGATTGTGAACCGTCCTCTGTTCGGTCATGAGCGTTTCCCCTTTAACTCCCGGGCACGTGCAGGTAAATGGGCGCCAGCGTGGCCGGGTCATCAGTGTCACCCGCTTGTAGGCGTTCCCAAGCCAATTCGGCCAGCACGCCCGGCCGGCGCACGTTGAGGGCTGGCGTGAGGAACCGGGCCAAGTCGGCCAAGCGCGCGCGCCACCGCTCCCGCTCACGGGCGGTCACCTCCCCCACGAAGCGGGTGGGCTCCGCCACGAGAGCGGCCACGTCTTCCGGCGAGCCGAGGCGGTAATCGCCCTGGCGTTGCCACGTGCCCGACTCGTCCGGCGCGTAGAAGGCGAACGCCAGCCGGCCACGACCGGCCTGGAGCACGGCGCACAGCGGCGTCGAGCCGTGGAAGTGGGGCCGGGCCGTAACGTCAAGGGTGGGCACGCCGACGATGGGAATGTCGCAGGCCACGGCAAACCCTTTCGCTAAGCTCAGTCCGATGCGCAGGCCGGTGAACGACCCCGGCCCCAGCGCGACGGCCACGCCGGTGAGGTCGGTGGGGGCCGTGCCGGTGCGCCGAAAGGCCTCCTCAATGGCCGGGGGCACCTGGCGGGTGTGGTGGCGGCCAGCCCGCCACGTCATCTCCAGGAGCACTTCCTCCCCCGTGTAGAGGGCGATGCCCGCGTATTGGGTTGCCGTGTCAATGGCCAGCAGCATCTACGCCGCTCCAAAAGCACTTCGCTTGAAGGCCCGCACGAGCGCTACAAAGCGCTCGCCCTTGCCCTCCATGACGACGCGCCGCTTCTGGTCGTCCACGTGTTCCAGGCGCACGTGCAGCGCGGCCAGCGGAAACCACGCGGGCGCCCGCTCAGGCCACTCCACCACGACCACGCCGTCCGCCCGCTCCAGGTACTCCTCCACGCCCACGGTGGCGAGGTCGGCGTGGCCGTTCAGGCGGTAGAGGTCCACGTGGTAGAGCGGAATGCGGCCACTGTGGTATTCGTTCACCAGCGTGAAGGTGGGGCTGCGCACGTGTTCCCGCACCCCCAACCCCTCGGCAATTCCCTGGACGAAGAGCGTCTTGCCGGCGCCCAGCGGTCCGCTGATGAGGATGAGGTCGCCTGGTTGCAGGAGTTGGCCCAGCCGGGCGCCCAGGCGGCGCGTCTGTTCGGGACTGTGGCTGAAGAAGTCGAGTGTGTTCCCGCGAAAGGTGGCCATGACGCCTCTGCTGCCCTCCTACACCACCACCTGGGGACGATACTCGCCCCACACCTCGCGCAACACGCGACAGATTTCGCCCACCGTGGCGTAAGCTTCCACGGCCTCGATGAAGAGGGGCATCAGGTTCACGTTGTCGCGGCGCGCGGCCTCGCGGATGGCCCCCAGGGCCTGCTGAACGGCCCGGTTGTCCCGCGACGCGCGCACCTCCTGGAGGCGGCGGATTTGGGCCTCGCGCACGCGCTCGTCCACCTGGAGCAATTCGATGTCAAGGGGTTCGTCGCTGGTGAAGGCGTTGACGCCCACCACGACCTGCTCCCCGCGCTCCACGGCCAGTTGGGCCTCGTAGGCGGCCTGCTGGATTTCGGCCTGCATGTACCCGCTCTCGATGGCTGGCAGGGCGCCGCCCAGGGCGTCAATGCGCTCGATGTATTCGGCGGCCCGCCTCTCGACCTCGTTCGTCAGGTGTTCCACGTAATAGCTGCCCGCCAGCGGGTCCACCGTGTCGGCCACGCCGCTCTCGTAGGCGATGATTTGCTGGGTGCGCAGGGCGATGCGGGCCGACTTCTCGGTGGGCAGGGCCAGGGCCTCGTCCATGGCGTTGGTGTGCAGGCTCTGCGTGCCCCCCAGCACGGCCGCCAGCGCCTGGATGGCCACGCGCACGATGTTGTTTTCCGGCTGCTGGGCCGTGAGAGTGGAGCCGGCCGTCTGGGTGTGGAAGCGCAGCATCCACGAGCGGGGATTCTTGGCGCCGAAGCGCTCCCGCACGATGCGCGCCCACAGGCGGCGGGCGGCCCGGAACTTGGCCACTTCCTCCAGGAGGTTGTTGTGGGCGTTGAAGAAGAAGGTCAGGCGGGGGGCAAAGTCGTCAATGTCCAGCCCCACGTTCAGGGCCGCTTGCACGTAGGCGATGGCGTTGGCGAAGGTGAAGGCCACCTCCTGCACGGCTGTGGAGCCGGCCTCGCGGATGTGGTAACCCGAGATGGAAATGGGGTTCCACTTGGGCACGTGGTCCCGCGCAAAGGCGAAGGTGTCCGTAATCAGCCGGATGGAGGGCTTGGGCGGGAAAATATAGGTGCCACGGGCCAGGTACTCCTTGAGGATGTCGTTCTGAATCGTTCCGCGCAGCTTGCGAATGTCGGCTCCCTGCTTCCTGGCCACGACGATGTACATGGCCCACAGGATGGCCGCCGGGGCGTTGATGGTCATGGAGGTGCTCACCTTTTCCAGCGGGATGCCGTCGAAGAGGATTTCCATGTCCCGCAAGGAGGAAATGGAGACGCCCACCTTGCCCACCTCGCCCTCGGCCAGCGGGTCGTCGGCGTCCAGCCCGAGCTGGGTGGGCAGGTCGAAGGCCACCGAAAGGCCCATCTGCCCCTGGGCCAACAGGTACTTGTAGCGCCGGTTGGACTCCTCGGCCGTGGCGTAGCCGGCGTACTGCCGCATGGTCCAGAGGCGTCCCCGGTACATGGTGGGGTAGATGCCCCGCGTGTAGGGGTACTCGCCCGGAAAGCCCAGGTCGCGTACGTAGTCCAGGTCGGCCACGTCAACCGGCGTGTAGAGCCGCTCCACCGGAATGTGGGATGAGGTCTCGAAAGAGGGCCGCCGTTCGGGGGCCTTCCGAACAAAGGGGCCGACCACCTGTTCGTCCCAGCGTGCCCGTTCCTGCTGAATGACCTCGAGGTCGCCGCTCATGCCTCCCTCCGTTCATGTTCTTCCAACGCCACACCCCGCCAATGGGGCCAGCGCGCCGGGGAGATCTCAGCGCGCGGCCTGGGGTATTATAGCGCATGTTGGTGGAAGGTGCGACGCACGTTCAACGTGCGTCCTTATACCAATTGCGTTTGGTAACGTCACCTGCTCACAGAATGGGTGCGGCGCCGCCATCCCGCCCACCCATCCAAAAGGGGAAAGATGTAGGGGCGCAGCAGCACGCTGCGCCCTGCTGGGGGGGACACCCCCCACGCCCCCCGGAATGAGGTGGTGCGGCGCCGCACATGTTCATGTGCTCGCCTCAGAGTCTCCGAAGGAGTACGTGACCTCATGCCATTTCCACGTCCAATTGGTATTAGAGGGAAGGGGATTAGCCGGACGTTTGGAAGACCATTGGCAGGTATACCCGGGCACTCGTCGGGCTGGAGACAACCCGCAGAATCGCCCCGTTGAGGTCCACCACGTACAACTCGCCGGCCTCGTCCTCGCCGAAGGAGGCGATGTTGTAGTCCGTGTCCAACAACTCGGCCACCCGCCACCGGCCCTCTTCCACCCGCAACCCCCAGATGCGGCCCGAGCAGAAGTCGGCGAAGAGGTAGGTGCCCACCAGGTGCGGGTAGCGCGTGCCCCGGTAGACGTACCCGCCCGTGATGGAGCACCCCCACGAGTGGTCGTACTCGGCCACGGGCAACACCTTGCCCGACATGTCGCACCCCTGTGGGGGCTCGAAGCAGTGGGCCCCTTCCATCGTGTCCCACCCGTAATGTTCACCCCCTTGGCTGTCTGCCGGTTGCACGTGTATCTCCTCCCAGGCGTTCTGTCCCACGTCCGCGATGTAGAGATCGCCAGTGGCGCGGTCGAAGGAGAAGCGCCAGGGATTGCGCAGCCCGTAGGCCCAGATTTCGGGGCGGGCGTCGGCGCGGCCCACGAAGGGGTTGTCGGGCGGAACGGCGTAGGGTGTCCCCCCGCTTACGTCCAGGCGCAACATCTTGCCCAGGAGCACGCCCAAATTTTCGGCGTTGTCCCACGGGTCGCCCGCCCGGCCGCCGTCACCTGTGCCAATGTAGAGGTAGCCGTCTGGCCCGAACTGGAGTTGGCCGCCGTTGTGGTTGGCCGCCGGCTGGTCTATGGTCAAAATGGTTTGCGCCGAGTTGGGGTCGGCCACATTGGGGTCCGAGGAAACCCGGTAGCGGGCCACCACGGTGTCGCCGTTGCCGGCTCGCGAGGTATAATTGACATAAAAGTACCCGCTTTGGGCATAATCCGGCGCGAAGGCCACGCTGAAGAGGCCCTGTTCGTACTGGTCTGACTTCACCAGGTTGGAAATGTCCAGGAAGGGTTGGGGAAGCAATGTCCCGTCCTGCACAATCCAGATGCGCCCCGGCTTGGTGACCACGAAGAGGCGCCCGCTTCCGTCACCGGCGTGGGTGACGTAGGTGGGCGGCTCCGAGAGGGTAACAAGGGGTTCGAGGGAGATGGTGAAGGGAAAGGTGGCCGAACCGGGCCGGGCCACTTGGTCGGGGTCGGTGACGGGCGGCAGGGAGCGCGGCGCTGGCGACGGCGTGGGCGTTGGCGCGGGCGTGGAAGTCGGCGCTGGCGGCGTGGTCTGGGGCGAGCGGGTCTGAGCGGGCGAAGGTGCCGCCGGAGGCGAAGGCGCCGGAGAGGGTGAGGCAGCCGCAGGCGAGGGCGTGGAACGTTGGGCCGCCGGTGTCACGGGCGTGGCCGTGGGGGCCTCGGCGGTTGGCGGGGTGGCCTGACATCCCGCGAAAAGCACGACGAACAGCACGGAAAGCCACAGAAAGCGGCCCGGACGATAAAGGTGTGTAGCCATCGTGTTTTCCTCCAACGTTATACCAATTGGGTCTACAAGTGCCATGTATTCACCGGAATGGCCCGGCGCCGCCAGCCCACCCAATAAGGAAAAATTGTGGAGAAGTGGGGCGGCTTTGCCGCCCCACTTCTCCACAATTTCTTCATCTCACGGCGGCGCCGAGCCGCACCTCTGCTCAAGCCGCTAGAATGGCACGCCGTCGCTCCACATTTTCAGGGGAACACCAGGATTGAAACATGGTGTTCGAGAAAGCAATTGGTATTACAGTTTCGGCAGTGTGATGCCACGCTGGGCCTGGTACTTGCCCTGCTTGTCCGCGTACGAAACTTCGGGCTCCTCGCCCTCGAAGAAGAGCACCTGGGCGATGCCCTCGTTGGCGTAAATTTTGGCCGGAAGGGGCGTGGCGTTGCTGATTTCGATGGTCCAGTGGCCCTCCCAGCCTGGCTCGCCGGGCGTCACGTTGACGATGATGCCCGAGCGGGCGTAGGTGCTCTTGCCCACGACCACGCAGATCACGTTGCGCGGGATGCGGAAGTACTCCACCGAGCGCCCCAAGGCATACGAGTTGGGCGGAATGATACACACATCCCCCTGAAAGCGGGTGAAGGCCCGCTTGTCAATGGCCTTAGGGTCCACGACGGTATTGTAGGGATTCGGGGTGAAAATCAAAAACTCGTCCGCAATGCGGATGTCGTAGCCGAAGGAACTCAGGCCGTAGCTGATGACCCCCTCGCGCACCTGTCGGTCCACGAAGGGTTCGATCATGCCCTCCTCCAGTGCCATCTTGCGAATCCAGTGGTCCGGCTTGATGGACATCATGGCGCTTCGCTCCTCTGTGTTTTCGGGCTTGTGTGATGCGACTCACTCTCCTGAACAAGGGAAGCCTGTCAGATGGCTTCGCCGGGAACCTGTAAGGTTACAATGTGCTCGATGTGCCCCAAATCACTGATGGGCACCCAGCGTTTCAGCCGCAGCGTCTCCAGCAGGGAAGCGCCCTCGGCATCTTCGTGCATGGAAGCGAGCACCCTGTGGAGCCGCTCGCGCCACGCCTCCCGCTCCGGGTGGAGGAGCATCATGTGGGTGGCATAGCGCGAGTTGCTTTCGTAAACAACGCGAATCTGTTGGCGGGAGAGGTGCGTAAGGCCAGTGTAGAAGTCCCGGTACAGCACACCGTACTTCACTTGGCCCGTCATAATCGTGCGAATCACCTGCAACCAAGAAGGTTGCCAGGCCATGCCAGCAACGCGAATACCTTTCTCCTGCAAGATATAAAGTCCCAAGTAGGTGGCGAACTGCCGGTCCACAGCGGCAACAACCTGCCCGTGGAAATCCTCCAGCGAGGCGTTGAGGTTTTCGGGGTGAGTAATGAAGACCACTTCGTCGTAAAGTTCCGTGCGGAACATGGGGCGAAACCCGCGCTCGTTAACCAAGTGCCAGGCGTCCATGGGGTTGACGAAGGCCAACTCGGCGTGGGGCAGCGATTCTTGATAGAAGACGGCGAAGTCGGTTACCGGTTCCAGGGTGATGGGGTGATCGAGGGCACGCTGCAAGTAAGCGCCGAAGGCAAGCCAGGTCTTCATCTGTTTGACGATGTCGTGGGGGCATACGCTGAACTTCATGGTGGCTTTCCTCCTGTCAACATGCTAATCCGCACGGAAGCGGCGTTTGGTTTGGTGTCACGCCGGTTTGCAGGCACAATTATATCACAGCTCACTTGAGCTGGCATTCTTCAGTTCTCAACGGAGTTGTCCACTATGAGCGTCACTCGCCTGATCGCGTTGGCTGTGTTGGTTGCCACGCTCGTGGCCTGTGCCTCTTCTCAGGCGGAGGAGAAAAGCGCCGTGCGCCAGGCTATACGGACTTCTCTTGCCGCCGCGCCTCAAACCACACCTGCCCCGGGAGAGCGGACGGCTACGGCCACGCCGCCTCCGACGGCTACGCCGCGCCCCACAGCCACACCGCGCCCCACGGCCACCTCTACGGCCACGTCAACACCGTATCCGATCACTACTCCTCCTACCCGTCCACCCAGCCCGGGCCGCACGAGGGGAGGGCGCACCTACCCGCCGGGCGCCTTTGAGTTCATTCACACCCAGTTTGACGTGCCGCCACCGCCGCCCCGCGTGCCCGACGAGTTCGTGCAGAGCCTGCCGGCCGTGCCGGAGGGCGTCTGCCCCCTGACCGGCCGGCCGGTGAAGGACCCGGCCGTGCTCCAGCGCCGCCCCCTGAACGTGCGCGTGGACAACTCGGCCCAGGGGCGGCCCCAGTCGGGCCTGGCCTTTGCCGACGTGGTGTGGGAAGCGCTGGCCGAGGGGGGCATCACGCGCTTCACGGCCACCTACCTGTGCCAGGAGGCCAACGCCATCGGGCCGGTGCGCAGCGCCCGCCTGATTGACCTGCAACTCTGGCCCATGCTGGACGCCGTGCTGGTCCACGTGGGCGCCAGCCAGCCTGTCATGGACATGATTCTCTCCTCGCCGTGGGCCAACGCCAACTTGGACGAGTACCTGGGCCACCCGGGCTTCTACCGCATCTCGCGGGCCCCGGCGAGCTGGCTGCGCACCTACACCAACACGGAGCGGCTGTGGGCCGCCGTGGAGGCCATCGGCGAGCAGCGCCCCGCCCGCACGTTGCGCGGCTGGCTTTTCAGCGAGGAGCCGCCGCCGGGCGACCGAGAACCGGCCACCGAGGTCGAAATTCCCTTCTCGCCGGGCACCAGCTCCGTGGTGCGCTTCCGCTACGACGAGGCCAGCGGCACCTACCTGCGCTTCCAGGGGAACCAGCCCCACGTGGACAAGCTCACCGGCAAACAACTGAGGGCTTCCACTGTTTTCGTGGTCTTTGCCGAGATGACAGTCACGAAGATCGTGGAGGACAGCCTGGGCTCCAAGTCACTGCACTTCAAGGTCTACGGCGAGGGGCCGGCCCTGGTGGTGCGGGACGGCTTCGTCTACCGGGTGCGGTGGCGGCGCGAGGGCGAGAACGTGATGATTCGCCCCGTTGACGCCCAGGGGCGCATTGTGCCCTTCAAGCCGGGCCAGGTTTGGGTCGAAATCGTGCCCTCGGACATGCAGGTGACGTGGAAGTGATGGCCGCCGCTCGCCCCCTGCTCGTGCTCTCCCACGTTCAGGTGCGTCCGCTGCTGGCCGCCCGCCAGGCTGATCAACCCACGGCCACCTGCTCGCCCGACCTGGGGATGAGCACCGTGGAAGTGGCGCTGGAGAAAGAGGGGGTGCGCTTTCCCAACGGCGTGCTGGTGCGCTGGGAGGACATGGAGGCCATTGCCGCCGACGAAAACGGTTGCTTCTGGGTGGACGAGGAAGGGCGCATCCACCGCATCCAGCGCTTCTCCGAGTACACCAACCGCCTCTACACCCTCATGCCCACCCGCACGGCCCCCACCATGCTGGTCTCGGGCATTCCCATGCACCGCATCAAGGGCATTGACCCGCTGCGCGACACGCTGCTCAAAATCAAGACCATCGCGCCCGTGCGGGGGCGGGTGCTGGACACGGCCACCGGCTTGGGCTACACGGCCATCGAAGCGGCGAAGACGGCGGATGAGGTGATCACGGTCGAACTGGACCCGGCTGTGCTGGAGATCGCCCGCCTCAACCCCTGGTCCCAGGCCCTCTTCGAGGCGCCCCGCATCAAACAGGTGGTGGGCGATGTGGCCGAGGTCATCGAGACCTTTGAGGACCAGACCTTCGACCGCATCGTCCACGACCCGCCGGCCTTCAGCCTGGCCGGTGAGCTTTACGGGAGCGCCTTCTACCGCCAGCTCCACCGCGTGTTGAAGCCCGGTGGCCGGCTCTTCCACTACGTGGGGGACCCGGAGAGCAAGTCGGGGCGCACGGTGACACGGGGCGTCTTGCGCCGCCTGCGGGAGGCGGGGTTCCGTCGGGTGGTTCAGCGGCCCCGTGCTTTCGGCGTGGTGGCGTACAAGTGAGGCCGGTAGGCCACCAGCCACTCGAGCAACAGCACCACCAGCGCGATTCCCGCCGCCCACCGCCACAACTCCCTCTGCCCCGTGATGCGTCCGGCGCCGGTCCCCGCTTCGCGGCCCGTCAGTGGTATGGACCGGTTGGGAGCGACGTTGCTCTCGGCCGGGTTGAGCACGTTGACGGCCACCAGGGTGGGGCGCTCGACGCCTTCCCAGCGCACCTCGTAGACGCCCACCTGGTTGGGCACGAAGGAGAAGGCGCCCCGTTCGGGGGCCAACTCGAAGCGTGAGCCGTCCGGCGCCGTGATGGCTGCCCGGCCGGCCGGACCGGGGGGCGTAAGCTCCACGGCCTCGCCCAGGCGAGCCATCTGGCCCGCGCCCTCTGGCTGGCGGGTCAGCTCGTCCACCAGGTTGGCCACCAGGATGGGGAAGGCGGTCCGCAGCGGCAGGTCGCTCTTGTGCAGGTCGAAGGCCAGGAGAGCCACGCGCTGCCCGTCCCGTTCGCCGGTCCAGAGGAGGGGCGCTCCGGTGTTGGCGTCCACGATGACGGGCCGGGCCCAGTCGGGCAGCGTAGTCTCGACGGCTTCCAGGACGGCCACGTCGCTCAGGTCCACGAAGCGCAACAGGGGGTCGTCGGCGGCCGCGGGGATGGGCACGGGCAGCGAGATGGTGCCCGTCACCTGAATCTCCTCCAGCGACTTCCCCGGCGCGATGAGCAACACGTTGCCCTCCGGCAGCGCCTCGCCGGTCCAGCCCGCGTCGAGCACGGTCAGGTCTGGCGGCGCAGGTGGGGGCGGCGCAGAAGGATCGGCGATGGTCAGGGTGGTTTCGGGCAGGAGGCCCAGGGCCACCTGGAGGAAGCGATTGCCCGTCGTGACGAGGCGCACGGAGCGGGGTGCGGGCGTGGTGGCGACGGCCCACGCCACGTCGTCGGCTGGCAGGAGGTCAGGTGGGTCGAGGCGCACGCGCACCAGGCGGGCATCGGCCGGCAGGTCGAAGAGGTGTTCGGCGTGCTCGTCCGGCTCCAGTGTCAGGTCGAGGGCCGTGAAGGGACGACCGTCTAATTCCACCACCAGGCGCCGGTTGGCTGGCTCCCGGCCATAGTGAGTCACCTGCACGAAGAGGGCGAATCCCTGACCCTGGGGGCGCACGGTGATGGCACTGATGGCTTGATTCTCCCCAGAAGTTCCCAACGGCACGAAGGAGAAGGGCAAGGGCACCAGGGCCCTTTGGGCCGAGGGGGCCGCGCGGATGGCCCCGTCGCTGAGAAGCACGATTTGGGCATCGCGGTCACGGACTGCCAGGGCAGCGGCCAATTGGACGGCAGTGGTCAAGTCGCTGTCGGGGGCCAGCGGGAAAAGGCTCTGGAGCGCCGCCTCGACCGCTTGGCGGCTCTGGGCCTGGGCCACCAGCAGGTCGGCGCCGCCGCCGGCGCGCACCACCGTGGCCCGCCCGCCCTCTGGCAGGGCATCGAAGAGGGCCAGGGCGCGCTGGCGGGCCTCGTCCAGGCGCGACTGTCCGCCCTCGTCCTGCGCGCCCATGCTGATGGAAGTGTCCACCAGGAGGATCACGTGGCGGCCACTCACCACAGGCGCTTCGACAAAGGGGCGCGCGGCGGCCAACACTAGGGCCAGCAAGGCCAGGAGCTGGAGCAGGAGGAGCAGGTGTGCGCGCAGCCGCTGCCAGGGGGCGTTGGCCTCCACGTCCCGCAGGAGGCGCTGCCAGAGCAGCGTGCTGGAGACCGTGACCTCCTCGCGGCGTCGCTTGAGCAGGTAGAGGGCAATGATGGGAATAGCCAGCGCGAGCAGCGCCAGCGCGGCTGGTGCCAGAAAGCCCATGAGCAGTGGCTTCTCCTCGGCCGAGCGTCTGTTTTTTGTTCCCTGTCGGGGTAAGTATACTTAACCCCGTGCAAAAACGCGAAACAGGAGCCGAGGGGGGACCAATGTGGCCAGGCAGAGGAGCGACGCGGGAGCCGTATCAGCAGGCCACGCTGGGGGGTGGGTGTTTCTGGTGCCTGGAAGCCGTCTACCAGCGCGTGAAGGGCGTGGTGCGCGTGGTGCCGGGGTACGCTGGCGGCCACGTGCCCAACCCCACTTACGAGCAGGTCTGTACGGGGACGACCGGGCACGCCGAAGTGGTGCAGATCACCTTTGACCCCCGTGTCGTTTCGTATGCCGACCTCCTGGAAATTTTCTGGCACATTCACGATCCCACCACGCCCAACCGGCAGGGCAACGACGTGGGCCCCCAGTATCGCTCCATCATCCTCTACCACGACGAAGAGCAGCGGCGCGTTGCGGAAGCCTCGAAGGCCGCCGCCGAGGCGGCCGGCATCTGGCCTGGCCCCTTCGTCACCGAAATCGTGCCCCTGGAAGCCTTCTACGAAGCTGAACCCTACCACCACGACTACTTCCGCCGCCACTCCGAACAGCCCTACTGTCGTCTCGTGATTGCGCCCAAAATTGCCAAGTTCCTCAAGACGTTCCCCGAAAAAGCCAAGTAGGGGCGTGGCGCCGCTGCGTTGACACACTGGTGAACGTGGTGGAATTCAACGCGTGAAATAGCGCGGGGTGAGACGAATTTGAAGCCTGTCGTGAAGCAGCGTTCTTTGTACAATTGTCCCAACCTGTCCCCCCGTGTGCGCCCCGCAAGAGAGGGAGCAGACCAGATCGGCAGGTTGTATGATTTTTTTACTCTTAGCCATAGCTGTTGGATTCGTGGCCGGTTGGGTGCGGGCTCACATAAAAGGGCGCCCCTACAGGGTTCCGGCATTACGGTGGGTCTGGATTGTGCCAGTCGCCTTTTTGCCCCAGTTCTTGGCCTTCTTTTTCCCAGCAACCCGCAGCGCCTGGAGCACCACGGCTGTTGCTGCCGGGTTTGTGGTGTCGCAGGTGCTGCTGTTGCTCTTTGCGTGGGTTAACCGCCGGTTGCCGGGATTCTGGCTCCTGGGGCTCGGGTTGAGCCTCAACCTGATCGTGATTGTGTTGAACGGCGGCTTGATGCCCATTGCGCCGGAGACGGCTACCACTTTGTTTCCTGAAGTTCCTGTCGAGCAGTGGGAGCCAGGCCAGCGCTTGGGGACGACGAAAGATGTCGTTTTGCCCAGGCAGCAAACGCGCCTCTGGCCCCTTTCAGATTGGCTCGTCACACCGGATTGGATGCCGTATCGTACCGCTTTCAGCCCTGGCGATGTCCTGATCGCCTGTGGGGTTTTCTGGCTGATGTGGAGCCTCGGAGGAGGAAATTCAAAAAAGGAGCACGAACGATGACAAAACAACCCAAACACATCACGTGCACACCGGAACTCAGTCGGTTGATTAGTGCGGCTGTCGTGAGTCCCTCCTTTTGCCGCCTGCTCTTGCAGAATCCGGCGGCCGCTTTGGAAAGTGGCTACATGGGAAAACCGTTTAACCTTTCCGCGGAGGAACAGGCCCTTGTGTGCTCCATTCGGGCCACGGCGCTGGACGATTTTGCCAGCCAGCTCGTTCATGGCATGGCCGAAGGCCACACAAGCTTGCCTGCTACCGCAGGCGTGAGGGCTGATTCCGTGACCCAACCTGTGGAGGATCGGTTGGCACACACGTTTGTGCGCCAGAATGCTGCCCCCGATTCTCCGGTCGAAGAAGAGGGGTGTCAAGAGGTGCCCCTTCTGTGGGAAGTGCACCTGGAGTTGGTGGCCGAACCTGCATAGCCGGATTACGCCACGGAACAACCAAACACAACAGGAAAAGAACGGGCCAGCTCGCAAAGGGAGGGCTGGGCAGGTTGGTTTTGTTCGTTTTGAGGGAGGAGGTAAACGGCAACCTTCGTGGCCAGGCAGGCACGCTCTTTGACCCTGCCGTGGCAGAAGGTGTTTTCGTCTGTTCAAGGTGATGTCTGTGTGGCTCCGCGTTCTGGACTCTCGCTGATGCTGGAACTCTGTCGGGGAACCCCGCCTGCACCCCGCACAGGCTTATCCCCTTAGAAGCCTATTGACAATAAGATAAAAGTTTCCTACCATCCCAGGTGGAAAGTGCCCCAAGAAGCCGCGGGCGATTTGGGGCCGCACGGGCATTTTGAGAGTGAGGATTCCAAATGTTGCAAGCCGTTCAGTTTCGAGAACGCACGTTTCACATTTTGCTCGTCGGGAACGAGACGGCTTCGCTGCGCCGCTCACTGGAGAAACTCCAGCACCGGTTTCCTTTCATCGTGATTACGACCGTTCAGGGGCCAGAGCAGGCGCAGTGGGCACTGGAGCGCCTTCCCGTCAGCTTGCTCGTGGCTGTCTTAACCGCCCGCAAAACGGACCTGACGTGGCTCCGTCGGCTCTCCTCTACTGAAGCCCATGCGGTACCCATCATCTTGTGCTTTGCGGAAGACGTGCCGGATGCCCCCTTCCCTGTTGACATCGCGTATGACATCATCTACCCAGACGACCCACCAGAGCGCCTGTATGCGCGCGTGGCTACGCTGGTTGAACAATCCCCTTCACGAACTCAGGAAGACGCCTCTTCCGACTTCTTCGTCCGCCAGAGCCAAGCGCTCTTCCGGTTGATAACAAGCCCGATTTTTGCCAGAGGAAATCTGGACGAAGCCTTGTCCACTATTACTCGCCTGGGGGCTGACTTGCTAGGCGTTGCCCGCGTCTCTGTCTGGCGCCTGCTGGAAGATGGCCGGACGTTGGAAAGCCTGTGGGCGTTCGATCGTGACCAGATTCCGCCCCCGCGATCCCGTTTGGATTTGCAAGCTTACCCCCGTTACCGGGAGGCCCTCGAAACGAGCCGCGTGGTGGCCGCTCAGGACGTGTCGCGGGACCCTCGCACAGCGGAGTTGAGCGCCACCTATTGGAACGTGCTCGGCATTCGGGCTTCCATTGACGCGCCCATTCGCGTGCGAGGCCGCATTGTGGGCGTGTTGTGCTGCGAACATCGGGGGGCTCCTCGTGATTGGCTGCCGGAGGAGATTCACTTCGTCAACCACCTGTCCGACCTCGTTGGACAAGCCTTCCTGTACGCCGAAAACGAGCGCCGTGTTCGTGAGGTCACGCTGCTCGGCAAAATCATCTCCGCAACGGCCCTGGCCGACAATTTGCAGGAGGCGATGGAACGCGTTTGCGCCGAACTGGCCCACTTCTTTGGGGCTCCCCAGGCTGCTTTCGCTCTGCTCAACCCCCAGGGAACGGTTGCCGAAGTGATTGCCGAATATCGTCAGCCAGGCCGGCCAAGCGCCCTGAACGAGACCATTCCCGTCGAAGGAAACCCAAGCATGGCCTGTCTGATCGAGCACCGGCAGCCACTCGCCATCCCCGACGCTCAGCACGACCCGCTCCTCGAACCGGTGCACGACTTGATGCGACGGCGGGGCACGGTGTCGTTGCTCCTGATTCCCATCACCGTCGGACAGCGAGTTGTGGGCACGTTGGGCATTGATATGGTGACCCGTTACGCCTTTACCCAAGAAGATCTCACTCTGGCCCAGCACGTGGCCGCTCAAATTGGTCAGACCTTGGAGCGCCTGAACTTGCTGAACAACATGAAGCGACGAACGCAGCAGTTGACGAGGCTGGCCCTATTGGGTGAGCAACTGAACCGCCCCTTAAACAAAGAAGAGGTGGTCTCGGCAGTGGGACAGGGGATTCTCGAGCTCACAGGTGCCGACCGAGCGGCCATTTTTCTGATCGGAGACGAGGGCACGCCGTACTGTGCTTGGGTCCACAACTTGCCCCCCGAATACCCTGAGGTTGTCATGAAAAACCTGGAGAAGTTGCCAGGCTTTCTCACGAGAACCCAGGGACTGCCGTTCATGATCCCAGACATAAAACAAGCGACAAATTTCCCCTTCCTCCAGAGGCTGGCCCAGCGATTTCACTACCGGGCCATTGGCATTCTGCCGCTGATCTACGAAGGGCAGGTCATCGGGGCGGTGTCCTGTTATTTCGAGCAGCCCCACATTTGGGAGGAAGACGAAGTCCAGATGTTGTACACCTTTGCTCGCCAGGCCGCCATCGCTATCCAGAATGCGCGGCTCGTTCGATCCTTGCAGGAGCGCATCAACCAGTTGTCGGTCATTGCCAGGGCCAGCACGGCGCTGCGAGGCGCTGCCGACGTGAAAGAGGTAGCCGCCGACGCGATGGAGCACGCGCTTCAGCTTGTGGCAGCGGATGTCGTTCTGGTTCACCTGGTGGACGAGGACCGACAGCAGGCTCTCCCCATTGGCAGTAAGGGGCTTCTTTCGCCCGAACCCATTCCCCTGAACGAGGGCATCGTCGGCCAGGTGATTCGCACACAGCGCCCCTATCGCACCGACGACCTCGTCCGCGACGTGCATTCTCGCTGTCAGCATTTTTGGCAGAGCGCCGGCATAGGCCCGGGCTTGAGCCTTCCCCTGCGCACTACCAACGGACACATCGTTGGCATCCTGACTGTTGCTCGTAAGCAGTCGTCACCCCCGTTCACGGCCAACGAAGAAGCCTTGTTGACGACGCTGGCCGAAATGGCCGCCAACGCGCTGCAACGTGCCCTGTCGCACGCCGAACTGGAAGCCGCTTACCTCGAAATCACGTTAGCCCTTGCGCGGGCAGTGGACGTGCGGGACACGTACACCAGTGACCACAGCGAGCGCATGGCCGACTTGGCCGTGGCCGTGGCACGACGAATAGGGCTCGACGAAGAAGCCATACACCACATTCGGCTGGCCGCCCTCCTGCACGACATCGGCAAAATCGGTGTGCCAGACACCATCTTGCACAAACCCGGCCCGCTCATTGGTGAGGAGTGGGTCATCATGAAGAAGCATCCTGAAATTGGCGCTGAGATTGTGGCTCCCATCCGCAAGCTGCGGCCCGTAGCCGAAATCATTTTGGCTCACCAGGAGCGGTACGACGGCAGCGGCTATCCGCGCGGCTTGAAAGGAACGGAAATCCCGTTGGGGGCTCGTATTCTGGCTGTCGTGGACGCTTACAGCGCCATGACCGAGGACCGCGTTTACCGAAAGGCCATGTCGCCCGAAGAGGCTATCGCGGAACTCAAACGGTGTGCTGGAACCCATTTCGACCCCCAAATCGTCGAAGTGTTGCTACACGTCCTCGAGGAGGCTTCGGACCTTACCAAACCAACCAAACCAAAGAAGGACCCTTCACAGACAGAAGAAGGGGACACGTAACGCACGGGGCCTTCTGCCCGGGGGCACACGGCAGGGCGCATTACAAGATTGTCATGAAAATTTGTGCCAGGATTTTGTTCGCTTTTCAAGAGAAAGTTGTAAATAAGGAACAAGAATCATTTGGCTGGTAACTCATGTGAGATACCGATGTTCTGGCGAGGCTGGTTGCAGGTTCTTGGGCGCAAGGGGGGAGGTCATCCCTCACCGGCTGGAGGGTAGACACATCTCTCCCCCACGCACCTGACTGTGGCCTCCAGAGAAACAGGTCGAACACGTTGGCTGAACTCGATGGGGCGCATGAACGTCTACTATTCCGTCTGCCTGTACGTTGTTAGCCTCATATCCCTGGCTGTCGCCGTTTATGCCTGGCGACTTGAAAGCACTCGGAGTGCCAAGCCGTTGAGCCTACTGATGGTCTGCTTCGGCTGGTGGGCGGGGACATACGGCTTTGAACTGGCTGCCCCTTCCCTGGAGGCCAAGCTCTTCTGGGCAAAGGCCGAATACGTGGGCATCGTCCCAGTTCCGGTTGTCTGGCTGGTCTTCGCGCTTTCGTATGCCGGCTACGACCACAGGCTCAAGTTGAAGTGGCTGCGCATCGTTGGGGCCTTGTTCGTTCTCCCTCTCCTCACCCTGTTGGCTGTCTGGACCAACGAAGTCCACGGCCTGATCTGGTCGTCGGCACGCCTGCGACAAGTGGGGAACCTCACCGTGTTGAGCCCGACTTACGGTCCCCTGTTTGCCATCTTTGCCTTCTATTCCTACGCGCTGTTGGCTGTGGGAACCATTTTCTTGTTTCAGAGCCTGTGGCGCTATTCCGCTTTTACCCTTTACCGCTGGCGCGCTGTCGTCCTTGCAATTGGCATTTTTACGCCTTGGATCGCGAACGCGCTTTATCTCCTGAAAATGTCGCCGGTCCCGGGGTTGGACCTCACGCCCTATGCGTTCACCGTCACTGGCGTGACCTTGTTGTGGGGGATAAAACGTTTTCATTTTCTCGACGTGGTGCCACTGGCGCGGGACGCCATCATCGAACAAATGAGCGATGGTATTCTGGTGTTGGACGCCCACTCCCGCATTGCAGACGCCAACCACCAAGCAGCCACTTTGCTCCAAGCGGATTATCATACGCTGGTCGGCCAGCACCTGGAAGATGTGAATCCTGAACTGGCCGGCCTCCTGGCAGCCGTGTCATCGTCTGCTGCCAGCCAATGCGAAGCCCCGTTGGGGGGAAATCGGCTGTTGGAAGTCGCCTATACGCCCCTGCTCGACAGCGCTGCTCGAACGGTTGTCGGTCGGCTCTTCGTCCTGCGCGACATTACGGCGCGCAAGCGCTTGGAACGCCTGTTGGCTGTCCAAACTGAAATTCTGGCGCACATCGCGGCGGATGCTCCCCTCTACCGCACCCTGGAAGAAATTGTGAAAGCCATCGAAGCCCTCGTTCCTGGCGCCGTGGGGTCAATTTTGCTCGTGGACGAAAACGAGAAGCGGCTCTATCACGTCGCTGCGCCCCATCTGCCCGAAGACTACGTTCGAGCAGTGGACGGCGTCCCCATCGCACCTGACGCCGGGACGTGTGGCGCAGCGGCCTACCACCGCAAGCCGGTCATCGTGAAGGACATTGCCAGTGATCCCCTGTGGCACGACTACCGCGATACAGCCCTAACTCACGGCTTTCGGGCGTGCTGGTCCGTTCCCGTTCTGGACGCAGAAGGGCGCGCGCTGGGCACGTTCGCCACGTATTACCGGGAACCACGCGCGCCCACACAGGATGAACTCGAAGTGGTAGAACGTGCCAGCTCTTTGGTCAGCCTGGCCGTGGAACGTGAACACAACCGTCAGGTCGTCGAGCGGCGCGAGGCGGTGCTACAAGCCGTGACGTTCGCAGCCGAAAGGCTCCTGCGTGCAGGCGAGGGAGAAGAAAGCATCCATCACGTTCTGGCTCACCTGGGAAGGGCTGTCGAGGCCGAACGCGCATATCTTTTCACCGTCTCCACAGGACTCCAAGAGCAAACAATAGCTCACGCGCGGCACATGTGGACTGCCCCCAACGTCCAGCCGCCTGGCCCCTCGTGGAGCCGTTTTGTCTTCGAGGAGCAAGGCTTGCAGCGCTGGGCTGATGAATTGCGAAGCGGAGCGCCCGTTCACGTTCACGTCCGCGACGTGCCGGAGGCAGAACAGACCTTCCTGCATCAGCACGGTGTTGTCTCCATCATTCTCATTCCCATCTTGTTGAAAGAGACGTGGTGGGGATTCCTGGCGTTCGACACGTGCACGCGGTTGCAACGCTGGTCAACCGCTGAAGTGGACGCCCTGAAGAGCGCTGCAACGCTCATTGGGGCCGCTGTTCAGCGTCAACAACTCGACGAGGAACGCCGGCAAAGAATACGCGAGGCCCAGTTTCTCAACGAGATTACGCGCGTGGCGCTGGAAGCCCAATCTCTTGACGAAGTGGCCCACATGGTCACCACTCACATGCGGGACTTTTTCGGGGCCGACAATTGCTACCTTGCTCTGTGGGACGAAGCACGTCAGTTGCCTGTGCCTGTGGCGGTGAACGGAAGGGTAGATCCATCGTTCTACCGCCGTGTGCCTGAGGTGCTCGAGTTGAAGCCCAATACGCGCACTCTCACTGCCTCTGTGCTGCGCGCGGGTCACGCGCTGCTCGTGGACGACGTGTTCAATTCCCCTTACATTGACCCCAGCATTGCCGCACAATTTCCCGACCGGCTGTTGCTGGCTGTTCCCCTCCGCGCGGGTTCACGTCAGCTTGGTGCCATCATCGTAGGATTTGAAAAACCCCGTCCCATTCACCCCCGCGAAGTCGAGATGGCCGAGCAGGTAGGCGCACAGGTTGCACTGGCCATTGCCAAGGTGGAGGCGGTCGAAACCGCTCGTCGGCGCGCGGAGGAGACGGAAACGTTGCGTCAGGCCGGCACGATTGTGGCCTCCACCTTGGATTTCGAGGAGGCGATCAACCGCATCTTGGCACAGTTGGCCCGCGTGATTCCTCACGACAGCGCGTCGGTGCAACTGCTGCGGCGAGAGCAGGACGGTACCCTTTACCTGGAAATTGTCGGCGGCTGGGGATGGGACGACCCTTCGCAGGTTCTGGGCATTCGTTTTCCCATCCCTGACGACAATCCCAACACCCGTGTGATCATGGAACGCACGCCCGTGGTGCTCGACGACGCCCCTCAAGCCTACTCGGCCTTTCGTCATCCGCCTCACGACCACATCCGTTCCTGGCTCGGTGTACCGCTCATCGCCCGGGACGAGGTCATTGGAATGTTGGCCATTGACAGCACGACACCGGGCCACTTCACTCAGGAACACGTCCGCCTCATGTCTGCTTTTGCCGACCAAGTGGCTATTGCGATCGAAAATGCCCGGCTTTACGAGTCCGTCCAGAAGCGGGTGGGAGAACTGGAACGCATCTATACGGCCGCTCGGGAGCTGGCTGAAAGCCCCGAACCCCGCGCTGTCTTGTTCAAGCTGGCCCGCCACTTTGCCGAAATTGTGGAAGCGACGGCGTGTGTTATTCGGGAAGTTGGATGGGGCCAGCAGACCGCAACCGTTGTGGCAACTTACCACCGCGCGGGCCAAGAGCCCGACAACTTGCAGGGCACCATTTCTCTCAGTGAGTGTCCGGCGGCTCTCCAGACGGCTGTCAACCACGTCGTGGGCGAGTATCACATTGATGATCCGGCCATCGGAGCGCAAATGCGCGCCATTCTGAAGCAACACGGCGTGCACCGTGTGCTCTACGTGCCCCTCGTTTCACGAGGGGCAGTGTACGGCGTGGCCGAAATCTGGCAGACTTCCGCAGGCCGCTCGTTTACGGAAGCCGAAAAACGGCTGGTCGAGACGTTGGCTCAACATGCGGCCAGTGTGCTCGAGAACGCTCACCTCTACGCGGCCGAGCGCCACGCCCACTACGTGGCTGAAACGCTGCGCCACGTGAACTTGATGCTCTCCCAACACCTGGAGTTGGACGCCGTGCTCCACGTTCTCCTCGAACACGCGACACGCCTGATTCCCTGTGACACCGCCAACGTGCTGCTGCGCGAAGGGCCCGACCGTGTACGCCTTCACACACTGCACGGCTACGAGCGGTGGACAGACGTGACTCAGCTTGAAGGGCACACGCTTCTGCTGGCGAACCACCCCCACCTGCAACGCATTCTGGAGGAAGGGTGCAGCCTTATCATTGCCGACACGTCCCGTTACGAGGGCTGGGTGCCTGATGACCCGCCCGGCACCACTTTTGTGCGGAGTTGGTTGGGCGTTCCGCTAACTGTAATGGGCGAGATCATCGGCATTCTTTCCCTGGACAAGGCAGAACCCCACTTTTTCACCGAAGAACATCGCCACATCGCCGAGGCGCTGGCGGCTCAGGCGGCCGTCGCCATTCAGAACGCCCGTCTCTTTGCCCGCACGCAACACCACGCCAACCAGTTGCGCGCACTCTATCGCGCGGCTCAAACGTTGCTTTCCACCCTGGAGTTGGACACGCTCTTGCAGCGCGTCCTGGAGGCGGCTATCGAGGCGATTCCGGCTGCCGAGAAGGGGGCCTTGCTCCTGGTGGACCGAAAGACAGGCGTTGCTGCCATTCGTGCCCTCTACGGGTACACCGACCCACGGGTCTTCACCCTGCGCTTTGCTGCCACTGGCGGCTATTCGGCCAAGGCGATTCGCGAGAAAAGACCTCTGCTTATTGTGGACGCCCACGCCGACCCTGAAACCCTTTACACTGGCGACATTCCAGAGGTGCGTGATATTCGCTCGGCCATTGTGGCCCCGCTGATGCTCCACGGCGAGGTGCTGGGGGCCATTTCGCTCGATTCTACCCGCGTGGCCGCCTTTACGTCCGAAGACCTCGAACTCCTTGAGACCTTTGCCCTCACGGCCACGGCCGCCATTCGCAACGCCCAGCGCCACGAGGAGGTTCGTTGGCTGGCCATCGTGGACCCACTCACCGAGGTGTACAACCGGCGAGGGCTGTTCGAGTTCGGATACCGCGAAGTGGCACGGGCCAGACGGTTCGGCCGGCCACTGGCCGCTATCATGTTCGACCTGGACCACTTCAAGCAAGTGAACGACACGTATGGCCACGCCGTGGGGGATCAGGTGCTTGTCGGCCTGGCACGCCGTGTCCAAACGGTGCTGCGCAACACTGATCTGCTGGGTCGCTACGGTGGTGAGGAATTCGTCATCCTCGTGCCCGAAACCCCACGGGAGAAAGCCTACATCCTCGCCGAGCGGATCCGTCGAGTGGTGCGCAGTGCGCCCTTCGAGACCGACGTGGGGCCCATCGAAATCACCATTAGCCTGGGCATCGCCATGCTGGACGAGACGTGCACCAACCTCGAAAGTCTCATCGCACGCGCCGACGAGGCCCTCTACCAAGCCAAACAAGCCGGACGTGACACTACCGTTATCTGGGACTCGGAGAAATACTGCTCCGTCGACCCATAATTTGGCGTTTGCGCGCTTTGTCCAAAGTCCGACCATAATGTCATACCAACTGAAAACGTGGGACGACGGCGTGCCATTCCAGCGGCGTGAGCAGAGATATGGCTCGGCGCCGCCGTAAGATGAAGAAATTGTGGAGAACTGGGGCGGCTCCGCTGCCCCAGTTCTCCACAATTTTTCCTTGTTGGGTGGGCGGG
>WFWG01000411.1 GCA_015491235.1 Ardenticatenaceae bacterium | reverse complement strand
CCCTGGGTGGGCGTGCCCGCCTCCGGCAAGTCCTTCGTCATCATCGTGCTGGGCGGCATGGGCTCCATCCCCGGCTCGCTGCTGGGCGGGCTGATCATCGGCGTGGTGGAGTCGCTGGGCACCGGCCTCTTCCCCGACCCAGCGCGCGCCCAGGCCTACCGCGACGTGTTCGGCCTGGTCATCTTCGCTCTGGTGTTGTTGCTCAAGCCCACTGGCCTCTTCGGGAGGAAGCTATGAGACAGGCGGCGCAATTCCACACCCAATATCAGGCGCGATACCTGCTCTGGGGGCTGGGGGCGCTGGGCGTGCTGGCCCTGCTGGCCTTTCCGCTGCCCTTCCGCCAACAGCCCTACTGGCTCTACATCGCCAGCCAGGCCCTCTTCTACGCCATCCTGGCCTCCAGTTGGGCGCTGCTGGCCGGCTACAACGGCCAGTTCTCCTTCGCCCACATGGCCTTCATGGGGCTGGCCACCTACGCCAGCGGCATCCTGGGGCGGGAGACGGGCTTCCTGGCCTTCGACCTCTCGCCGTGGGTGAGCATCCCGCTGGGCGTGCTCTTCACCGGCTTCGTGGGGCTGATCATCGGCTACCTTTGTTTGCGCCTGCGCAAGACCTACCTGGCCCTCTTCACCATCGCCTTCGCCGAAATTACCCGCCTGGTGATCAAGGCCGAGGTCAAGTTCACCGGCGGCCCCAACGGCTTGCCCCTGAAGCCGCTGATTGACAGCACCTCCTACGTGCCGGTTTACTACATGATGGTAGCCCTCTTCCTGGGAACCCTGCTCCTGATGCAACTGCTGGTGCGCTCCCGCTACGGCCTCTACTTCCAGGCCGTGCGGGAGGACGAGGACGCCGCCGCCGCGCTGGGCGTGAACGTGGTGAACACGCGCATTCTGGCCTTCGTGGTCAGCTCCATGATCGCGGGCCTGGCCGGGGCCGTCTTCCACCACTTCCCATCCATTGGCCTGGTTGTGCCCGACGAGATGATCATCGGTCGCATGAGCCTGGTGCTGGCGATGGCCATCATCGGCGGCAGCAACAGCCTGGTGGCCGCGGCCCTGGGCGCCATCTTCATCCACTTCTCGCTGGAGTGGTTGCAGGAAATCCCCCTGCCGGCCGCCACGCTTCAGTCCCTGGAAGCGCACCGCGCCACGCTGGAAAGCCTGGGGTTCGGCCTGGGCGAGAACGGCTTGAAGACCAACGCCTGGCGCATGGTGGGCTTCGGCATTCTGCTCATGGTGACGCTGCGCTTCCGGCAGAACGGCCTCATCGCCCCCCTGCTGGAGCGCATTTCCCGCCGCCACGTGCTGGCGGAGATCGCTGCCCGTCGCCAGGCGTTCGAGGCGGCTGAAGCCGCCGAGGCGGCGGGCGAACGGGTGGAGGGTGCCCCATGAGACTCGAAGTCAAGAACGTGGTCAAGAACTTCGGCGGTCTCCAGGCGCTCAAGGGGGTGAGCTTCACCATAGACGAGCCCCAGCTTGTGGGCCTCATCGGCCCCAACGGCGCCGGCAAGACCACCCTGACGAACATCATCACCGGCATGTTGCCGCCCACCTCGGGCGAAATCTGGCTAAACGGCGAGCGGGTGGACGGGATGCGCCCCTACGCCATTGCCCGCCGTGGGCTGGGGCGCACCTTTCAGGTGACGCGAGCCTTCCGCCGCATGACGGTGATGGAGAACATGCTGGTGCCCGCCCTGGCGCTGCACCCCACGGCCAACCGCCGCCAGGTGGAGCAGAAGGCCCGCGAGATTCTGGAGTTCCTGACGCTGGACCACCTGACCAACGAGTACGCCCGCAGCCTCTCCGGCGGGCAGCAGAAGCTGCTGGAGTTGGGCCGGCTGCTGATGCTCGACCCCCAGATCATCATCCTGGACGAGCCCTTCGCCGGCGTCCACCCCAAGTTGCAGCGCACCATCTACGACTACATCCGCCGCGTGCGCGAGGAGGGCAAGGCCATCATCCTCATCAGCCACGACATGGAGTCCATCTTCACCCTCAGCGAGCGCCTGATGGTCTTGAACTTCGGCGAACTCATCGCCGACGGCCCCCCCGACGAGGTGCGCCGGATGCCGGAGGTCATCGAGGCCTACCTGGGCCGGGACGAGGAGGAAGAACATGCTTGAGGTGCGCGACCTGTACGTGGGCTACTACCGGGACCTCAACATCCTCCAGGGCGTCAACATGGTGGCCCGCGAGGGCCAGATTACCGCCATCCTGGGGGCCAACGGCGTGGGCAAGTCCACCCTGCTGAAGGCCATCTACGGCTTTCTCAAGCCCAACGCTGGCGACATCTACCTGAAGGGGGAGCGCATCAACGGCGTGCCCACCTACCGCCTCATCCAGAAGGGGCTGGCCTACATCCCGCAGCACACCGGCATCTTCCGCTGGATGAGCGTGGAGGAGAACATCCTGCTGGGCGGCTGGACCTTCCGCAACGACAAACAGCGCCTGCGCCAGAAACTGGAGGAGAACTACGAGCGCTTCCCCGTGCTGCGCGAGAAGCGCAAACAGCAGGCCGGCGAACTCTCCGGCGGCCAGCAGCGCATGGTCGAGCTGGCCCGCACCCTGATGACCGACCCCGACGTCATCCTGGTGGACGAGCCCACCGCCGGCCTGGCCAAGCTCCTCTCCGAGGAGGTCTACCGCATGTTGCGGGACCTGCGCGACAAGGAGGGCAAGACCATCGTCCTGGTGGACCAGGAGATCCGCCAGGCCCTCAAGATCGCCGACTACGTCTACGTGTTGGAGGTGGGCCGCAACAAGTTCGAGGGGCCGGTGGAAGAGTTCACCGACCTGGAAAAGGCTTTCTGGGCCGGGTAGTGCCCCTCATGCTGACGAGGAGGGGGCCGCCGCCGGCGCGGCCCGCCTCAGCCTCAAGCTTCCCACAAGGTAGCCCGCGAAGATGAGCAGGATGGTGATCAACTGGCTGCTGCGGAAGAGGGCCGGCCCGCCCAGCACGCCAATGGAGTGGGCCGAGGCGGCCACGATGCCCCCCAGCGCGATGAGGGAGACGCCCACCAGGCGCTCCCGGTCCAACCGCTTGCGCCAGAACTGCCAGGCGGAGTAGAGGGCCGTGCCCACGAAGGTTACCGTGCCCGCGATGTTGCTGATGACGATGAACACGCGCACGGGGAAGAAGGGGAAGACCTTCGTCTCCACGAAGCCCAGCACGTCCGTGCGGGTCAGGGCGGCCGGGTCAATGGGCCAGGTGAAAATCAGGAAGCCGCCGGCCAGCGAGAGCAGCAGCACGAAGGCGAAGAACCCATACGCCACCCGGCGGGACGCCACCAGAAAGAGGGAGCCGGCGCCCAGCCAGGCGGCCACCATCAGGGCCCCGAAGGCGTAGTAGGCCCGGTAGGTGAGGGGCGTCCACCGCCCCTGGTAGGCCGCCACAGTCTCGGCCAGGACGGCCAGCGCCCACACCAGCAGGGCCAGGCTCCACAGGAGCTGGTAGGGCTTGCGGCGCGCGAGCCACTCCCGCGCCACCAACACCGCGAAGACGAAACTCACCACCACGTCCACCACCGAAATCGCCAGTGCCATACAGTTGCCTCCCTGTTGTATTCCGGGGGTGCAGGGGGTGGAACCCCCTGCCGGGGGGTGTGTGGGGTGTCCCCACACCTCTTTTCGTTTTTTGCCGTTCGTACAACACCTAAACCCAATAAACCCAACGGCGCACGTTCTGTCGCCGGGGGGAGCCTGAGGCTGAAGCCTCAGGCT
>WFWG01000410.1 GCA_015491235.1 Ardenticatenaceae bacterium | reverse complement strand
TGTCCAACAAGATGGGCACCATGGCTGAAGACCTGGTGGCCCCCAGCATCCCCCGCATCCTGCGCACGGTCATTGGGTGCCCCGACGATGCTGTTGACAGCGTGGCGGTGCGGGTGCGCCGCCGTCACCGGGAGACGAAGCAGATGCACGAGTTCGACGTGGTGGCCACGTGTGGGGAGTATTTGTTCATCAACGAAACCAAGAGCCGGCTGCGTCCGGGACACATCCCGAAGTTCGTGGAGGTGTTGAAGGACGTTCGGGCCTACTTCCCGGAGTACGCCGACTACAAGGTCATCGGCTGCATTGCCTCCCTCTACGTGGACCCCAGCCTGGTACGCCAGGCTGAGCGCGCGGGTCTGGTCGTCCTGGGCTTTGGCGAGGACGTGATGGACGTGCTCAACTCCCCGGAGTTTACTCCCAGAGTCTTCTAAGTCGAAGCCCTCAACGCACAGTCTCATTCCAGCGGACACTCATTCTCACGCGAAGGCACGGAGAACACGGAGGAAAAGTACACGGGTTGTACGGATATCACAGGGTACTGTCAAAGAACACGTATGGCTTTCAAGACGCACGAATCGTCTGCGCGAAGCGAAAAACGAGCGATTCCCTGGCTCGTCCGGTTTTACACGCGCCCCGGCTGTTCGCTCTGTGAGCGGGTAGTGCCCGTGCTGGAGCGCCTGGCCGCCGAGGGGCTGATTGCGTGGCAGGTGGTCAACATTGAGGAGGACCCGCGCCTGCTCCGACAGTATGCCGACCGCATCCCGGTGGTCGAGGTGGAGGGCGTAGGCGTGCTGTCTGGGCGGATCAGCGAGTATCGCCTGCGGCGCCTGCTGGCGGAAGGGGCCGGGTAAGCCGACGGAGGAAGCCCAACCCGTGATCGTCACTTGGAACTACCGGGAACGGGACACCTTCATCCAGCGCCTGGACCCGCGCACCCGGGTAATTTTCTTCATTTGTGCTACGCTGGCGATCATCCAGACGTGGGACATCCGCCTGCTCCTCGGGTGGTTAGCCCTTACGGCGGTGGCCTTTCGTGTCTCCAAAGTCACTTGGCAGGAAACCCGGCGCTTCTGGCTCTTTGTTTTGCCCCTTATCACCTTTCTCGTGCTCATCACGGCCATCACCGGGCGCGGTGGCGTGGAGGCGTATCAGGTGGAGCACTTCATTTACGTGCGGCGCTTCTCTCTCCCCCTGCTGGGCGAGCGTGTCTTTGACATGAGCGTCGAACAACTCGTCTACGCGGCCGGACAGTTCGTGCGCATGATCTGCATGGCGGCGCTGGGCCTGCTTGTCACTTTCACCATCCACCCAGCCCAGTACGGGGTGACGTTCCGCCGCCTGGGCTTGAGCGACAAGTTCGCCGTGGCGACCGACTTGGCCTTTCGCCTGGTTCCCACGGTGGCCCATGACTTCCAGGTCACATTAGACGCCCAGCGGGCCCGTGGCTACGAGTTGGAACGGCGTCCAGACGTGAGCTTGGTTCAGCAAATCCGCAACCTGGCGCCCCTCATCATTCCGGTGACCATCGGCACCCTGTTGCGCGGCGAGGAAATCGTGGATGCCATGGACTTGCGGGCCTTTGGGGCCGTGCCGCGTCGCACCTGGATCGTGGAGTTGCGGTACCGGCGAGCCGACTACGTGGTGCTGACCGTGGCTGTGCTGGCGTTGGCGCTCACCACGTGGGGCAACGTGGTGGGCCTGACCGACCTGTGGGTGCCTCCCTTCTTGCTTCCGTAGCCCGGAGGATTGAGCGGTGCTATTCCACGACGTGGTGATCCTCATGCGAGGTGGCGGCGACCTGGCCACCGGAGTAGCCTTGAGGCTGAAGCGAGCCGGTTTTCCCCTTGCGGTGCTGGAGCTCCCCCGCCCGCTGGTGGTGCGCCGCGCGGTGGCCCTGGCGTCCGCCGTCCACCAGGGGAGCATCGAGGTGGAAGGCGTGCGGGGCGTGCTGGCCTCCTCTGTGGAAGCGGCGCGCGCGCTGTTGTGGGACGACCACACGGTGCCCGTGCTTGTGGACCCGACAGGTGAGACGCTGTCGGCCTTCGCGCCTACGGTGCTGGTGGACGCCCGCATGGCCAAGCGTAACATTGATACTCGCATGGACCAGGCTCCGCTGGTGGTGGCCCTGGGCCCGGGCTTCGAGGCCGGGCGGGACTGTCACGCCGTGGTGGAGACCAACCGGGGGCACTGGTTGGGCCGCGTCTACTGGCAGGGGAGCGCTGAGCCGGACACCGGCACGCCGGGCGTCGTGGCCGGGCACGGCGCCGAGCGCGTGTTACGCGCGCCCGTGGCCGGTACCGTGCGCGCGCTGGCCGAAATCGGCCAGCAGGTGGATGCCGGACAAGTGGTGGCAGAGGTGGAAGGGGTGCCCGTGAGGGCGCCTTTCCCCGGTGTGGTGCGCGGCCTGATTGCTGACGGCACCCAGGTGCCGGCTGGGCTGAAGATCGGTGACATTGACCCGCGCGGAAAGCGAGAGCACTGCTTCACCGTCTCGGACAAGGCGCTAGCCGTGGGCGGGGGCGTGCTGGAAGCCGTGCTCACTTGGCTCAACTGGCGAGCTTCTGGAACAAGGGGGAAGCCGTGAAGCTGGCTCGAGCTTTGCGGGTGCAGCGCAAAGCGGTGGTGGCCTTTGTGGGCGGGGGCGGCAAAACCACAGCTATGTTTCGCTTGGCCGACGAATTGGCCTCGCAGGGGTGGCGGGTGATCTCCACCACCACGACTCGCCTCTTCGAGTCCCAGGCCGCCCAGGCGCCAGCTATCGTGACCACCCAAGAGTTGGAGACGCTGGCTGCCCGCCTGGACGAACACGGCCACGTGCTGGTGGCCGCCCCCCGCTCAGACGGGACCAAGCGCCTCGGGGTTTCTCCCGCGCTCGTGGCCGCGTTGCTGGCCCGCTCAGACGTGGACGCGGTGGTGGTGGAGGCGGACGGCAGCCGACGGCGCCCCTTCAAGGCGCCGGCCGACTTCGAGCCGATGGTGCCGGAAGTAACCACACACCTGGTGCCGGTGGTGAGTGTGGACGTGTTGGGGCGCCCGTTGGACGAAAGGAACGTCCACCGCCCGGAGCGTGTGGCAGCGCTGGTCAATGTTCCTGCCGGCACGGTGCTCACGCCCGCCCTGGTCGCCCGGGTCCTGGCTCACCCGCAGGGAGGTGCCAAGGGGCGCCCGCCTGGCGCGCGACTGGTGCCCTTGGTGAACCGCGTGGAGCGCTCCGAACACCTGGAGGGCGCCCGTGAGCTGGCCGCTCAGTTGTTAGCGTACGAAACCGTTGACGAGGTGGTGGTAGGGGCCGTGCGGGGGG
>WFWG01000409.1 GCA_015491235.1 Ardenticatenaceae bacterium | reverse complement strand
CCTTTTCTCCTATTTCAAAGTTTCCCCGCTTGCAGTATAATTCAAAAGTGATTGAATTGTTCGGTCGAATTGTGTTGGCTGATGTTCCAGACGGAGAATAATGATGGCCGGGAAGCCTGTGCGGATCGTTGTAGTGTCCACACGCTTGTGTGCTTCGTGGGTAACGCCCCTGGCCGTACATCCCAAGATCGCGATAGTGGGAACGGCACAGCCGAGCAATAAGGTGTTCGCGCAAGTGAAGCACATGCATCCCGACGTGATAGCCATCCACATGAGAGGGGCAACAAGCAGCCTGTGGATTCGTTGGTTTCGCGCTCAATACCCTCACCTTGGCGTCATCGCTCTGTGTGAGGAGGAGAGATTCGTCGTGGAAGCCATCGCGGCTGGCGCTACAGGGTGCTTGTTAACACGAGAGATACCCGCAAATTCGGATGAAGTCGCCGTTATCATCCAGATGATGGCGGACAACAGTTGTTTCGTTGCCAGCCCGGAAGCGCAAAAAGTCTTACAAGCCTATCTGCAAGAATCGTTCGACCGAGCCCCTCCTTTGTCGCCGCGCGAGCAAGAGGTGCTCACGTTACTCGCCCATGGATACACGGACAAGGAGATCGGCCGTATGCTCAACATCAGCCAGCGCACTGTCAAGTTCCACGTTGCCAACATCAAAGCGAAATTCGGCGTTTCGTCACGAGTCGAGATTGTACGGGTTGCCCTTGAAAAGGGGCTTATTGAAACTTGAGCGAGCCGTGAATCCCAAGCAGACCGACCTCGTACTCATCGCCTACATCCCAACTCCGCGCGACCTGGAACTGGCCCGGCAGGAGCAGTGGTACCGCGTGCCGAAAGCGCACGCTCCCCGCCTGCTGGCCCACGCGCGGGCCCTGGCCTTCTACCAGGGGAGCCGCTTCGGTCCCCGGCGCTGGCGGGTGGAGTGGTGGGCCCCCGTGTTGGGCACGCGGGAGGTGCGCCGGCGTGAGTTGCTGCCCGACGAGGCCGACCACCCCCGCGCCGACGAGGTCTACGTTCAGGTGCTCCTGGGGCCGCTGACACCCCTCCCCCGCCCCTTGACCTCCAACCGGGGGCGGCGGCTGCTCTTCAAGCCCACCACCTGGGGACGACTGGTGCGCGCTACCACCCTCGACGACCTCTTCGACCGGCGTCCCCTGCGGGACGACCCGCTCTACCGGCTCCTCCAATCGGCTTGGGGCGAGGCGCTCTTCGCCCTTTCCGGTCCTGAGGCGCCGCGACAGTTGCGGCTGCCAGTAATCGGTGATCAGTAAACAACGGTGAGGGAGGGAGAACCATGCGCGTGGCGGTGTTAAGCGACATCCACGACAACATTTGGAACTTGGAAGTCGCCCTGCGCGACGTCAACGCCCGCGGGGCCGAGGCGTTGCTCTTCCTGGGCGACTTCTGCGCGCCCTTCACGCTGGCCCAGATAGCCGAGTCCTTCGCCGGCCAAATTCACGCCGTCTTCGGCAACAACGACGGCGATCCGTTTCTGCTCTCCCAAGTCGCGGCGCGTTTTTCGCACGTCCACTTGCACGGCCACTTCGCCGAAATCGAGTTGGGCGGCCGGCGCATTGCCCTCAACCACTACCCCGAAATTGCCCGGCGCCTGGCCGAAAGCGGCGCTTATGACGCCGTCTTCAGCGGCCACAACCACCAGCGGCACCTGGAAAGGGTGGGAAAGACCCTGTGGGCCAATCCCGGCGAGGTGATGGGGCGCTTTGGTCAGCCCAGTTATGGCCTCTACGACACGGAAGCCCACGCCTTCGAGCACGTGGAGATCCAACGCCAGTAGAGGTTCGCCCCATGCAGGCTGTCATCGGCCATCGGCGCGCGGTGGAATACTTGGGGCGAGTAGCCCGGCGGGGGACGCCAGCTCACGCCTACCTGCTGGTGGGACCGCCCCAGGTGGGCAAGCTCACGTTGGCCCGCTGGTTTGCGAGCGCGCTGTCCTGTGAGGCGCGGGACGAGGCCCCCTGTGGACGCTGCCGGGCGTGTGACCTGGTGGCCGCTGGCCGTCACCCGGACGTGCGGGTGGTGGACCTGGAAGCCCAGCGCTTGCTCCTGGGGGAGAAGCGCCAGGCTTCCGTTTACAAGGTAGAGTTGGTGCGGCGCTTGCAAGCCGACCTGGCCCTGCGCCCCGTCGAGGCCGCCAGGAAAGTGCTCATCCTGGCCGACGCCGAGCGGATGACGCCCCAGGCGGCCAACGCCTTCCTCAAGACGCTGGAGGAGCCGCCCCCCTTCGTCGTGCTGGTGCTCACCGCACAAGACGAGGAGGCCCTGTTGCCCACCATTCGCTCCCGCTGCCAAGTGCTCACCCTGCGCCCAGTGGGGCTGGCCGAAATCCAGGAGGCGCTGCTGGCGCGTGGTGCCTCGCCCGAAGAGGCGAGCCGGCTGGCCCGCCTGAGCGAGGGACGGCCGGGATGGGCCCTTCAGGCGCTGGAAAACCCAGAGTGGCTGGCGGCCCGCCAGGCCGAACTGGAGCGGCTCCACCACCTGTTGGGGGCCACGCGGAGCGAGCGCTTGCTGGCGGCAGAGGAACTGGCCCGCGACGGGGAAAGCCAGGAAGTGCTGCGGCTGTGGGCTGGCTGGTGGCGGGATGTGCTCCTCCTCCAAAGTGGAGCTCAAACCCCACTCCGCCACGCCGACCAACGCGCGGCCCTCGAGGTGGCTGCCCGCCACCTGCCCGTCGAAAGTGTCCAACAGGTACTCAAAACAATCCAGCGCGCTGCCCGACTCCTGCGGAGCACGAACGTGAACGCCGAACTCGTGTGGGACGTGCTCGTGCTGAGCCTGCCATACCTGTCCACCAGACAGGCCAATACTGCTCACCAGCGCCATCACGGGTGAAACGAGGAATGCATCCTCAAAGAGACCTGTCGGTGTTTGCCGCGTTATTCGGGGGAAGTGCTCGACTGAGCGGGTGGCTCACGCCGCTCGACGGTCAGCTTCACAGCCGTGCGCTCCTGACCGTCAATGTCAATTTCCACGAATGAGGGGATGCACACAATGTCAATGCCGTCCTCGGCCAGATATGTCCGCGCAATGGCCACCGCCTTGACGGCCTGGTTGACCGCGCCAGCGCCAATGGCCTGGACTTCGGCCACGTGGCCCTCGCGGATGACGCCGGCAATGGCACCGGCCACAGCCGTGGAGCGCGAACGGGCCGACACCTTCAAAACTTCCATGCCACCCTCCTTTATCGCGGGATGCTGGTTGAGCAGGTTGATACCCAATGGAATGGCTTCCACGACGTGCGTCGAAGCCCCCGCACCACTCCCCCGCCTCGCTCCCACGGGAGCCCTGCTCTGGGCCTCCGGGCGGCTGGCGGCAGTGTGGTCTGTCCCCATTGTAGCACAGGTTGAGGGATTTGGTCAACGTTTTTGCCTCCTTTCGGCGCCGCCGTACGAAAAAGAGAAATTGGGGTGCCCCCTTTTGGG
>WFWG01000408.1 GCA_015491235.1 Ardenticatenaceae bacterium | reverse complement strand
TTTCCCCTTTTGGGTGGGCGGGATGGCGGCACCGCACCACTTCTGTGAGCAGGCGACGTTACCAAACGCAATTGGTATAAACATGCAACGTACCGAGGATTGGCTTCGAGAAGCTCAAACAGAGTTTCAAGCAGCTCGTCACCTTTTTCAGGGTGGATATTGGGCTTGGTGTTGTTTCACTTGTCAACAGGCAGCGGAAAAGGCTTTAAAGGCCGTATGCGAATATATCCGCAGGCCTCAATTTGGACATAACCTTAACTTGCTTTTGAAAGCTATTGAAGCAGTTGTTCCGGTAGAGGAGGAAGTGCGAAAAGCTTGTGTGCGGTTGAATCGTTACTACATTCCCACACGATATCCGAATGCCTTTGATAGAGGAGTGCCTGCTGAACAGTTCTTCCAAGACGATGCGCGTCAAGCTTTAACAGATGCTGAGGAGGTCTTAAAATTTGCTGAACGTGTTACCGGATCGTCCTGATGCGGAGAAATTAGCACATTTCCTTCAACGTCTCCTGGAGGAGAAGGGAGAGGAGATCGAATTTGTTGTACTTTTCGGTTCTACGGCACGAGGGAACTGGTCGGCAGGCAGTGATTACGATGTGCTCATTGGCTTGCGTGGCGATAATTATCCCAGGTTCATAGACCGCTTGTTGGATTTTACTCCTCATGAAGGAAATATCGAGGTATTCCCTTATACAAAAAGCGAATGGACCCATATGTTTCAGACGCGCCACCCTCTGCTGTTAGAAGCTCTGGAATACGGAATTGTGCTGTTCGACCGTGGACGTTTTGCCGACATGCATGCGACTTTCCGTCGGTGGCGCCGAGAAGGGCGTGTAGTCCCTTGGCAACATGGGTGGCGGATTGAATAGTCGTCTTTACGCCCGTGGCCTCTTGACCCGCACGCGGTCGAAGTCTTTGACGACTACAGCGTTTGGGAACACCTTCCGCGCCTCGGCCTCCACTTCGGGGCCCCGGTAGCGCCGGCTGATGTGGTTGAGGTACAGGTGACGCACGCCGGCCTCACGGGCCAGCCAGGCCGCCTGCTTGGCCGTGATGTGGCCGTGCTTGGCCGCCATTTCCACGTCGGCTTCAGTGTACGTGGCCTCGATGACCAGGGCGTCGGCGTGGCGGGCAACTTCAACCAGGGAAGTCACCTCGTCGGTATCCCCAACGTAGACCAGCTTGGTGCCAGGTAGTGGTGGCCCCAGCACGTCGTCCGGCGTGACGACGCGCCCGTCCGGCAGGGTGATGGTTTCGCCTGCGGCCAGGCGCCCGCGCTCCGGGCCAAAGGGGACTCCCAGGGCGTCGGCCTTTTCCGGAAGAAAGGGGCGACGGGCCTTTTCCTCGAAAACGAAGCCGTAGCTGTCGCCCCCCCGGTGGGGGACGGGAAAGGCCCGAATCTCGAAATGAGCATCTTCAAAGACGAGACCGGGGGAAAGCTGGTGGAACCGCAGTTTGAGAGAGGGAGTATGTTCGCCTCGCAACACCACGCCGAGCAGCAAGTCCTTGATGCGCTCCAACGCCCAGCGGCCCGCGTAAATGTCCATCGTGTGGGTCACTTCCCAGCGCGTGAAGGTCGAGACCAACCCTGCCAGCCCCAAGATGTGGTCCAGGTGGCCGTGGGTGATGAGGATGCGTTCTAGCTTGCGGAAGCCCAGGCCGCTCTTGAGGAGCTGGCGTTGGGTGCCCTCGCCGCAATCAATGAGAAAGCGGTATTCCCGGTGCAGCACCATCGTGGCGCTCACGTTGCGGTGCACCGAAGGCGCGGACGCCGATGTTCCCAAAAAAACAAGTTCAAACATGTGGACTCTGATTTCGTATTGCTGCCAACCTTAAAATTACCCCTCTTCTTGCCGGAAGGTGGGGCATTTGTTCCCTTTCAGACGAGGCTTATTATAATTCATACTGGAAAACAAGCGAGCGAAAGTCTCTCCGAACTCGCATCAAGGAATGGCAGTCACGAACGCCGTAATGCCGAGGACGATCAGGCCCAACGCCAGATTGAGCTGCGCCAGTCGCCGGTACCGCTGCTGGAGCGCAGGCAAGGAGGGGGTGGCGCGTCCTCGTTCCGCGGCCCGCTGGAGGAAGCGCACTTCTGGTTCGACAGAGAGCCGGAGCACGCCCAACACCAGTGCCTCGGCCGCGTAGACGACGTGCTTCACGAACATCAAGCGGCTCCACGTGTTGGTCAGGGCCAGCAGGTCCTCGTAGTGGGGATCAGTGACGAGCTGGTACATGCCCGAGACGCCCAGTGCAGCGAACGCCACCAGTGCCAGAGGGGTCAGCCGGCGAGCCAAGCGTTCCAGCGGAGGCGGCCTGCCGGGGGAAACGGGAGGTGCCAGGACGATGAGTCCGCTCCATCCTATCCAGATGATCGTAGCAATCAGGTGGAAGAGGTACGAAATGGCTGTGGAAAGGATGTTGGCGCTCATGGGGAGCATTCTAGGCCGACCGTCGCGCCTGTCAAACCACGGTGGGCGGAGTTCCCAGTGCGCTCGAAGGTGGCACGGTGCGCTTCTGGTGGTGGCAATGGTGCTCCTGGGCGGGTTGCTGGCTTGCGCGCCGTTGAGGAGCCTTTCCCCAACGGCCTCGCCCGTTGGCGCCACTCCGTCCGTTTCCGCCGCCACAGTGGTGCCCACAGCCAGTTTCACACCGTTGCCGTCTCCTCCTTCCACCGCGACTCCTGCGCCGTCGCCCACACCACTTCCCCTCCAACTCACAGTGCAGTGGAACCCTCAGCAGGTCAACCAGGGCGAAACGGCCGTCCTGTGGGTCGAAACGACTCGCCCGGCCACCATCGAAGCTATCTTCGACGGCGTGCGCCTTGGACTGATCCCTTTGGACGCCAGCCGGGCGTGGGGCCTCATGCCGGTGCCCATGTGGAACCCCGTGGGCTCCCGACCACTGGTGGTGACGGCACGGGCCCAAGATAGGCTCGAGAGCGTGCAAGAGGTGGTGCGAGTGCCGATCGAAGCCAGCGCCTTTCCCGAAGAGGTGCTCATGCTGCCCCCAGACCGCGCCACGCTGCTGGATCCTCAGGTGGTGCGGGCGGAGTGGGAGCGCATTCGCCCCATTTTTGAGACGGTCACCCCCCAGCGGCTGTGGGAGGGGAAATTCACCTGGCCGCTCACCGGCACTGTGACGACCGAATTCGGAACGCGCCGCCGGTATCAGGGGAGTCAGACTTACGAGTACCACGGCGGCCTGGACATTGCCGCCCCTGAAGGAACGCCCGTTTACGCCCCGGCGGCTGGCAGAGTCGTCTTTTCTGATCTGGTGCAGGTGCGCGGCAACCTGGTAATCCTCGACCACGGCATGGGAGTCCACACGGCCTACCTTCACATGGCCAGGCGCGATGTCGCCGTTGGCGCAGAGGTGCAACCCGGTGATAAAATAGGAGAGGTGGGGAGCACTGGGTTGAGCACAGGCCCACACCTCCATTGGGAGGTGCGCGTTTACACCGTGGCCGTCAATCCCCTTCAATGGATCGCTCACCCTTGGCTGTTGCCTGACCGGGAGTACGGTGAACAGTGAACAGTAAGCAGTGAACAGTGGGAAGGTGCAGCAACGGTACCCGTGCTGTGGAGGAATTTAGTATGGAAACACATCCCGAATCACCTGCGGAAGAGCGGGTGGCGTTGGTGTTCGACGAAGCCTTGCACCGTGTCCCCCCTGGCTGGCGGCACGGTCCCCGGCCAGCCCAAATGGCACGCCTGTGGAAACTTATTTCCCTGGCCGGATGGCTCGATGCCTGGCCTCACGTGGTCCGCGTGGAGCCAGCGAGCGTGGACGAAGAAGTCTTGTGCCCTTTTCACCCTGACGAGTACGTGCAAACCGTGCGGGCCGTGAGCGAGGGACGAGCCACGCTGGCCTCCTGTGCCTCTTGTGGCCTGGGCGAAGACCAAGTTCCCGTCTTCCCGGGGATGCACGAGGTCTTCCTGCGCCACGTGGCCGCCGTGTTGACCGCAGCCGACGTGCTCCTGAGCGGAGAGGCTTGGCGGGCCTTTACGCCGGCCGGCGGCCATCACCTTGTTCGCTCCGCCGAGGCACGGGGCTTTGGGGTCTACAACGACGTGGTCCTCTGCCTGTTGCGCTTGCGGGAGGCAGGCTGGCGGGTGGCCTACGTCAACTTGAGCGCCCACCACGCCGATGCCGTGCAGGCCGCCTTCTGGGAGGATCCCCACGTGTTGACGGTTTCCGTCCACGAGGGCCCGGAGTTCCGCTTTCCCGGCAGCGGCTTCCCCGACGAGGTGGGAGAAGGAAAGGGGGAGGGCTACGCGATCAACGTGCCCCTACCCCCTGGCGCCGGAGACGAGCACGTCCTGTGGGCGTTCGAGCAAGTGGTGGCTCCGGTGCTGGAGCGCTTCGCCCCCGACGCCGTGGTGGTGCAGGCAGGAGGAGGACTGCACGCGAGTGACCCGCTCGGTCACACGCGCCTGACCACGCGGGGGTTTTGGAGTCTGTGGGACTGCGTGTTTTCCCTGGCCCCCCGTTGGCTGGTCATCGGCGGCAGCGGCTTCAGCGTGGACGCTGTGGTGCGCCTCTGGGCCTTGGCCGTAGCCCGCCTGGCCGAGCAGAGGATGGCCGCCGAGGAGTGCCTGCCGGCCGCGTATCGCGAATTGTGGGAGGGGACAACGTACCACGACGCCCCGCTCAAGCCTCTCAAGGCCGACATGGACGCCTACGTGTGGCACTACATCCGGCGCCAAGTGGCGCAAGCACAGGAGTGCCTTTTCCCGCCGCATGACCTGGCCCCGCCAGAGGAGGTACTGGTGGGGGCTGACCGCCTGGACTTTTTCGGAGCAACGCCGGCCGAGTTGCCGCCCAACGCGCGCTTCTCCATGGTGGCCGAGCCCGAGCCTCAGCGGGTTGTGCAGGTGGAGCGTCGGCCAGCCGAAGGCGAGGTGGGCGTGGCAGAGGAAGAGAGACTGCCCGAGCAACCAGCCAAGAAACGGAGCCGCCGCTCTCGCCGTCGCAAGCGGGGTGCGACGGCTGCCGCAAACCAGCGCGCCCCTTCCGCCGAACAGGAACGCGACGCCGCTGCCTCACGCCGGCGTCGCCGGCGGCGCAGCCGGAGAAAGCGCAAGCGCCGCAAGTAGGCTGGGGAGGACAACATGTATCGCCAAGGAGGAAACACGTTGACGCGCAGTCGCTTACCTGGATGGCTGTTGGATGCCGTGCTGACCGCCCTAATGGTTGCTGTGGCCATAGCCGTCGAGCGGTGGACCCAGGGGCGCATCGCCAACACGTCCTTGGTCCTGTGGGTCGGGGGCGTCTTCTTTCTCCTCTTGCGCTTGGGAGCCTGGTTGGCCCGTTTGGGACGCACCCTGGGATGTCTGTTTGGGTTTCTCGTCACGTGGCTGTTGCCCTGTGGGGCTGTGGGATACATTGTGCTCTCCAGTGATCGGGTGGCAACGGTGCGTGACTCGTTGCCCCTCTTCATGCTGCTGGGGGGCTACCTGATCGTCGTCATGGCGGTGACGTTCGAGCGGGTGCGCGCCCACGATGTGGTCAGGCCCGAAGCCTGAAAATGCGGAAGGGTGAAAATGAGCGTCCAGGCGTTTCTGCGCGAGTTACAAGCGGCCAGTTACCGTGACCGCATGGTGCACGTCGAGCGGCTGGCTCCCCGTCGAGCAACGTATGCCTCGTTGAGCACGCCCCTGCCGGAGGCGTTGCAAGAGGTGCTCGCTCGCCAGGGCATCGGGCGCTTCTACGCTCACCAGGCGCGCGCCATCGAGTTGGCCCTCCGGGGACAGCACGTGGTGGTGGCTACCGGCACGGCCAGCGGGAAGACGTTGTGCTACAACGTTCCGGTGTTGATGCGCCTGCTGGAGGACTTCCGCAACCGGGCCCTCTACCTCTTTCCCACCAAGGCCCTGGCGCAGGACCAGTTGCGTGTACTCCGCGAGTTGACGGACCACCCGGCGTTGCAGCGCGTTGTCTTCGCCACCTATGACGGGGACACGCCGCAACACATGCGGGCCCGCCTGCGCCGCACCGCCCACATCGTGCTCACCAATCCCGACATGCTCCACGTGGGCATTTTGCCCAACCACCGGGCCTGGTCGCGATTCTTCAGCCGCCTCCGGTACGTGGTCGTTGACGAGGCCCACGCCTACCGGGGCGTTTTCGGCAGCCACGTGGCCTGCGTGCTGCGCCGCCTCTGGCGGGTGTGTGCTCTCTACGGGGCTCGCCCCACCGTGGTGGCCGCATCGGCCACCATTGCCAACCCTGGGGAACACCTCCGGCGCCTGACGGGCTACGAGTTCGAGGTGGTGGACCAAGACGGCGGGCCGCGTGGGGAGCGCACCTTCGTGCTGTGGAACCCGCCCTGCCTGACACCCTCGTGTGAGGCGCGGCGCAGCGCCAACATCGAGGCCGCCGAGTTGATGGCCGCCATGGTGCAGTTTGGCCTGCGGCCCATCGTCTTTGCGCGGGCCCGCAAAGTGGCCGAGTTGATCCTCATCTACGCCCGCCAGCGCCTGGAACGCCAGGACCCCGAACTGGCCGATCGCATCGCCGCCTACCGCGCTGGCTACCTGCCGGAGCAACGGCGCGCGATCGAGCGCCGCCTTTTCCAAGGAGAACTGCTGGGGGTGACGGCCACCAACGCGCTGGAGTTGGGCATTGACGTGGGCACGCTGGACGCGGTGGTCATGGTGGGCTATCCCGGCACCATCGCCAGCACCTGGCAGCAGGCCGGGCGGGCTGGCCGTGGCACGCGCGAGGGGTTGGCCGTGCTCATCGGGCAGGACAACCCGCTCGACCAGTACCTCATGCGCCACCCGGAAGCCCTCTTCGGCCGGCCGGTGGAGCAGGCGCTGATTGACCCGGAGAACACCTATGTGCTGAGCGATCACCTGGCCTGTGCGGCCTACGAGCATCCCCTGAACGAAGCCGACCGGGCGCTCTTTGGCTCCTCTTTCGACCACGTGGCGGCCACGCTGGTTCACCTGGGCACCCTGGCCGACCGGGGGGGGCGCCTCTTCTACGCCCGGCGGGACTACCCCGCCGAGCGGGTGAGCATTCGCAGCATGGGCGGCGCCCCCTATGTCCTCTCGGTGCGCGATCCGGCCAGCGGCCAGCGAAGGATTATCGAAACCGTCGAGGCCGAGACGGCCTTCGAGCGAGTCCATCCCGGTGCTATCTACCTCCATCAGGGCGAAACGTACTGGGTGGAAGCGCTCGACGTGGAGCGCCGGGTGGCTTGGCTGGTGCCCGTGGAGGTGGACTACTACACGCAGCCGCGCGTGTTTACCGACGTGCAACTCGTGCGGGCGTGGGAGTCGCGCCAGGTGGGCGCCACGACCGCCCACGTGGGGGAGATTCAGGTCACCACGCAGGTTGTCGGGTACAGGCGCCTGCGCCAGTTTTCGGAAGAGGTGATTGGCGAGGAGGAGTTGGACCTGCCACCCACCCAATTCCCCACCGTGGGCGTCTGGTGGAACGTGCCCGCCATGTGGGCACCCCGGCTCGTCGCCCAAGGAGCCGACTTCGAGGGTGCGCTGCACGCCTTCGAGCACGCGGCCATCGGTCTGCTGCCCCTCTTTGCCATGTGCGACCGCTGGGACATCGGCGGCGCCTCCACGGCCCTGCATCCCGACACCGGCACGCCGCTCATTTGCGTCTACGACGGCCACCCCGGTGGCGTGGGCATCGCCGAACGGGGCTTCGAGGTGCTGGAAACGTGGTGGGAGGCCGTGCTCGACCTGCTGAAGACCTGCCCTTGCGAGGAGGGCTGTCCGGCCTGCGTGCAGAGCCCCAAGTGCGGCAACAACAACATGCCGCTGGACAAGCAGGGAGCCGCGCTGTTGGGGCATCTCCTCTTAAACAAGAACACAACCGACTACCAACTGACCAACTGACCACTGAAAAGGGAGTGCTGATGATTCAGACCGCTCACGTGGCCGTTTTTACCGATGTGCACATCTTCCGGGGCATTATACTGACAGGACGACGGCGGGTTTCAGACCTGCTGAACGACCGCATGTCCCAGTACGTGGAACTGGAAGACGTGCAGGTGTTCAACGTGTTGCGCCCCTCGCGCCCCATTCGGGAAATGGATTCGGCCTACCTGCGCAAGCACAATTTTCTCTTCGTTGCCATTCTGCGGGAGGAGTTCCGTGACCCCTCGGCCCGATTTTTTGCCTACGTCGAGAAAGTGGCCTGGCCGGGCATTCTCTATGTAGGAGCCTATGAGATTCACGGGACACTCTTTTTTAGGAGCAAGAAGGAAAGCCAGGGCCCACTGGTGCGTCCCGGTGAGACGTTCCTGCCAGTTGCCAAGGCAACGGTGTACTCGCTGCTGAATCCCGCCATTAAACTGCGAGCCGAAACAGTGCTGGTTCGGGAGGAAACCTTCAGCGCCTTCTACTACGAGGAGGCGAAGTCGTGATGCGCAGAAGTCGCCGCTCCCTGTGGATTGCAGGAGCCGCCGCCCTGATTGGGGCTGTGGGCGGAGTGAGCCATGCAGCCAGCCGCATGACCGCCCGACGTCGGCCAGACCCGCCCGACCACCCCCGTCACTACGGCGTGGCCTGTGAAGATGTCGCCTTTCCGGCGCGGGACGGCACCCTGTTGCGAGGGTGGTGGATGCCTGTCTCCCCGTCACGCCCGACAATTGTGGTGGCGCCGGGGCAGGCGGGCAGCGCCGACAGCGACGTACCCGCCGCCGTGCGCCTGGCCGAACATAATTTCAACGTGCTGCTCTTCGACTTTCGGGGGCATGGCCGCTCGGCTGGCGAAATGGTCACTTTTGGCTACGGCGAAGTGCTGGACTTGCGGGGTGTGCTAGACTGGCTGGAGCAGCGCGGGATACGCCGGCCCGGTGTGCTGGGGTTCTCCATGGGGGGAGCGGTGGCCATTACCACAGCAGCCCTTGACCCGCGCGTGGGTGCTGTGGTGGCCGATTGTCCCTTTGCGCGCCTCCACACCGTCATCACGATGGGCCTGTCCCAGGCTGGCTTCCCGCGACCAATCGCCTCGCGGGTGGCACGCCTGCTCATCCTGTGGGTGGACGCGACCCGGGACATCGCCCTGGAAGTAGCCGAGCCTGTGCGCTGGGCGCACGCGGTAAAGGCCCCGCTGTTGATCATTCAAGCCGGACGCGACCGCTTCGTGCCCGCCTCCGAAACCCGATGGCTCTGCGAATTGGTGCCCACGCCTTGCGAAGTCTGGCGCGTGCCCGAAGCCGACCACCGGGAGGCGGAACGCCTGCGTCCGGACGAATATTGGGCCCGCCTCACCAGTTGGTTTGAACAGTCCCTGTAGGGGTGCAACGCTGCTGCGATCAGCCCAGTTGAGCGCAACACAGATGCGCCCAGCCTAAAACGAGCCGCAAGGAGGAAACCTATGGAACTCGAGTGCGTGTACGTGACCTCTGGCCTGCTGACGGCCGAAGTGATCAAGGCCAAGCTGGAGGCCAACGACATCCCCGTTCTGCTCCAGTACGAGAGCGTGGGGCCGATCTACGGCATCACCGTGGACGGCCTGGGCGAGGTGCGCGTCATGGTGCCGGCTGAACTGGCCCCCTTGGCCCGCGAGGTGTTGGCCGAGGAACCGCTGGAATGAGGACAATTGTCCACAACGACAACGGCGAGGTGATGCTGTCGAAATGAGACCTTCGGACAGTCAACGTGGGCGGAAAAAGCGGGGCGCGTGGTTGAGGGGGTGTGCGCCTCAAATTATCTTGTTGACAGCCCCCTGCTATTGTGTGGGATTCGTTATTTTGGAGTGGGACCGACTCGTGGTGCCGGCCGTGGAACGGGCGGCGCCACGGCTGGTGGAGTGGATTCTTTCGCCAGTGGGCCTTGCGATTTTGGCAATCATCGTCCTGTTGTTGCTCACGGAACCGTTTCACGGCGGCCTGAGCAGCGCAGGAGCCGGCGTGGCTTCTTCCGTAGACCCCGGTGGCTGCCTCATCGCCGTGGCCCTGCTTTCGCTCCTCGTCATTGTGGTGCTCATTTGGCTGGGACAGTGAGAATCAGTTTGGAGACTCTACAATGCCGAACGACCGGGACGTGGAAGCCCGTCTAGCCCGCCTGGAAGAAGAGGTGCGCCAACTGCGGGCCCAGGTGGAGGCGTTGGCCCAACGCCTGGGCCGCGAGGAGACATCTCCTCCTGGACGGCCTCCTGCCGCCCAAACGGCAGAGCGCATGACGCCTCCGGCCGGGACCGTGCCGGCGGTCCCAGTGCGCGAGCCCCGGCAGCGCCGGTTGCAAGTGCGCCACGAGGCGTGGCTGGGGTGTCTGGGCATCCTGTTCCTTTTCGTCGGGCTAGCCCTCTTCCTGACCTATGCGGTTCAGCAGGGATGGGTGCAGCCCCCCTTCGTCGTGGGCGTGGGGGTGGTGGTGGGCGCCATCATGGTGGGGCTGGGTTGGCGGCTCACGCCGCAACGGCACGTGCTGGGTCCCCTGCTCCTGGGTGGAGGCGTGGCCGTGTGGTACCTCACGGACGTGGCTGCGCTGCGCCTCTACGAACTGCTCACCCCCTTGGTCGCCCTGGGAGTGGCGCTAGCCGTGACGGTCGTGGCCTTCGGCCTCTCGGTGGGGCGAGCTACAGCCGTACCAGCTACCTTGGGCGTGTTGGGTGGCCTGGCAGCCCCCTTCCTGGTGGGCGGGGAGCGCGGTGGTGTAATCCCCTTCCTGGCCTACACCCTCATCGTGCTGACTGGCGGGGGTGCTGTTTTCTGGGCGCGGCGTAGCCTCCTGTTGCTGACCACGATGGCTGTGAGCGGCTGGGTCGTGCTGGCCTTCGCCGCCTTTGAGTTGGCGCGCGCCTCGTCCGACCGTGTGGTGGTGCAGGTAGCTGTCACCGTCGTGTGGGCGCTGGTGTGGTGGAGTCCCCTTTTGCGCCTGGGACGTGCGGTCCACCTCCTCTCCCGCGGCCGCTTGGCCCTCCTCTACGCCGTGCTCTTCCTCGTACCCGTTGGCTACCTTGCCGTCTCTTTGGGAATGTGGGAGCCGGACGAACACACCGCGGGCGCAGTGATGCTGGGCGTCGCCGCGCTCTACTTCGCCGTGGCCGCCGTGGAAGTGGGGGCGCACCCCTTCCCTGCCCTTCCCCACGTGGCGGGCCTGCACGGCACGGTGGGGTGGCTCCTCTCGCGGGTGGGGTGGGTGCTCCTCTTCACTGACCGGGGCACGAGCCTGCTGCTTCTCA
>WFWG01000407.1 GCA_015491235.1 Ardenticatenaceae bacterium | reverse complement strand
GGCCATTTTCCACCGTGCGCAGGATCCGGTAGAGTTCCGCCTGAAGTCCCTCCAGCACTTCCTGGGCGTACTGGTCGGCCCCCTGCCGCACTTCCTCGGCGGCCTGCTGGGCAGCGGCCTCGATTTCCTGCGCCCGGCGGCGCGCTTCCTCCACGATGGCGTGTTCCTCGACGAGTTGCTGGGCTTTCAGGCGCGCTTCGGCCACGATGCGTTCGGCCTCCTGCCGGGCTTCAGATACAATGCGGTCCCGCTCCTGGAGGATGCGCTGTGCCTCCCGGATTTCGCTGGGAATGGCAATGCGCATTTGGTCAACCAAGTCCAAAAAAGCGTCCTCGTCAATGACGGCGCTCGACGTAAAGGGCACTCGAAATCCATTGTTCAACACCTCTTCCAACCGGTCAATGAGGTAAAGGATGTCGGCCATGCGCGCCTCCTGCCCTTTTAACCCTTTCCAAGAGAAAACATTTGCTTCGTCCACGCGAAGCACACGAACAACGCGCTTCGGTTAAGTTACCGTAACTGCTCAGACTTGGGTGCACTATTTCTCAATGTGTGGCCGAGCACTAGCCGTTCTTCAGCGAGACCACGTCCACCTTTTCCCCTCGTTCCTTGCCCAGCGCCTCCAGGCGGCGCTTGAGCGCTTCTGCCACATGAGGGGGCACGAAGGGCGAGACATCACCTCCCAGCAGGGCCACCTCTTTCACAATGCCGCTGCTGAGGTAGGTGTGTTCGATGCTCGTCATAAGGCACACGAAGTCAATGTCGGGCGCCAACTCCCGGTTCATGAGGGCCATTTGGAACTCGTGCTCGAAGTCGCTAATCACGCGCAATCCGCGCACAATGGCCTGTGCCTCAATGCGGCGAGCGCATTCGACCGTTAGCGATTCATAGGTGATCACCGAAATGTTGGGCACATTCTCCACACATTTGCACACCATCTCCAGGCGCTCCTCCGGGGAGAAGAGGAGTTCCCGGCTGGGGCCGGCGTACACGCCAATGACGAGCTCGTCGAAGAGTCGGGCAGCCCGCAGGGCGATGTCGAGTTGACCGTTGGTAATGGGATCGAAGGTTCCTGGGTAGAGCGCCTTGGTCACCTTTTCACCTCTGTTCCAGTAATCAGTGGTCAGTGAACAGTAATCAGTAAACCGATTACTGACAGGAGTTACGCGGTGGCTTTGGAGAAAAGATTTTGCCGGCAGGAGGCGCAGCGCCACTGCGCCCTTACTCCGGGGGTGTCCTCCCAGGGACGCAGCGGCGCTGCACCCTTACACCCCTTTGCCGTTCGCACAACACCCGACGGCGTAACTCGCGTCAATGATGATAATCAAAGCCTATTATACTTGTATTCTCGGCACTGCCAAGGATTTGCCCAAACAGGTGGAAAAGAGCCTCTCGTGTTTTCGGGGACCTCGGAGGCGAGCGCATGAACGTGTGCGGCGCCGCCATCCCGCGCAGACGACGCCATGCTGCGCTCAGTTCCGCCAGCCGCCGCTGACGCCCTCGTTCAGACCTCAAACGTCGTCCGCCACTTGAGCTTCGTGGATGTAAATGGCCAACCGCGTGCGCCCGTACCGCCGGTCGCGTACTTTGCGAAAGGCTCCCACCTGCTCGGGCAATCCTTCCTCCATCTCCCGCGGGTACTCCACCACCACGACCGACTCTTCGCCCACAAGGGGTGAGTTCAGCAGTTGGGGAACAAGCTCGGCGTAGTCCACGGCCTCGTAGGGTGGGGTGGCACTCACGATGTGGTAGGGCAGCGGCTCACCGAGGCGTTCGGGGTTCTTCAGCACGTCCTCCACACGGAGCCGATACACGTGGGCGCGGCCCTCGAAGCCCGTGCGGCGCAGGTTCTCCCGAATCAGGCGCACGACGCGCGGGTCCCACTCCACAAAATCGGCGTGCTCTGCTCCCCGGCTGAGGGCTTCGATGCCGACGGAACCCGTGCCCGCGTAGAGGTCAAGCACGCGCGCTCCCTGAACGACGCGCATGTTCTCCAGCATGTTGAAGAGGGCCATGCGCACTTTGTCCATCATGGGGCGCACGTCCAGTTCTTTGGGGGAAACCAGCCGTCGCCCTTTGGCTTCGCCAGCGATGACGCGCATTTTTTCTCCCCTGGGTTGAGCACCACCTCATTTGATCGGGCGCAAAACGGCCACATACCACATTGCCTGCTCTAACGGCACAGGTTCTACATACCGCTTACTTTCGTAATCCATCATCCCACCAGGTTCTACATGGACCAACTCCAAACCTGTGCCCTCCAGCAACAACCGCAAATCAGCAGGAGAATAACAGCGCAACGATTGTTCAATGCTCTCCCCCGTCTCTTCTAACCACCACCGGTCAATCCACCGACACCCTTCCCCATCAAACCCATACTCTCGCTCGGCTTTCCCTACTTGCTCCCGATAGCCAACCGACTTCGCGGCGTGCCAGGGTGTGTACACATCTATCAAAGCTCTCCCACTTGGCCGAAGCCAGGCATAAATGCGCTTTAACAAAGTGCGCTGCTCTTCATCGGTTCCTATCCCAAATCCATCCCAATAACACACTCCATCAAAGGAAGATTCTGGCATGTCTACCTGGTAGAAATCCCCTTCTATCACTTCCACTTGGGCTTGAGGATATTGACGGCGTAATTCGTGAAGGTGCTGCACCAAAAGGGACACTTGTTCAATGGCAATCACCTTGTATCCGATTTCCGCCAAGGCAATGGCATTTTGGCCACCACCTGCGCCTAACTCAAGAATATACTGAGGCGGCGCTCCAAGTATAGCCCGCGCCTGCTCCGCCTTGCGACGATGCCATTGGGTCACACCACCATAATAGGCGCCGCTCCACTCGGCCTGTTTGGTGTAAAAATCACGAGTCCACCACATTATCAATTGACGCCTCACACTGTTGTACGGGCGCAGCGGTACTGTGTGTGTTTCTGCCGGGGATGCAGCGGACGCAACACCGTTGCGCCCCTACTAGCTTAATTCGGCTTCTTCGACGCGGGCCCAGAAGCGCTCCACGTGCTTGCGCAGCAGGGCGTGCTCGGGACGGCTCAGGTCGGGGTCCCGCTCAAGCAGAAGTTGGGCAGCCCGACGGGCCATCTCCAGGGTACGGGTGTCTCCCAGGCGGGCCACTCGCAAGTCGGGCATACCGCTCTGCCGGGTGCCTAGAAACTCCCCCGGGCCGCGCAGGCGCAGGTCTTCCTCGGCCAGTCGGAAGCCGTCCTGGGTTTCGACGAGGATGTTCAGCCGCTCCTCGCCCTCGGCGCTCAGCGTTTCGTCGGCCAGGAGCAGGCAGTAGCTCTCGTGGGCGCCGCGCCCCACGCGCCCGCGAAATTGGTGAAGCTGGGCGAGGCCAAAGCGGTTGGCGCTCTCCACCAGCATCACCGTGGCGTTGGGCACGTCAATGCCGACTTCCACGACCGCCGTCGAGACCAGGATGTGCAACTCGCCCCGGTAGAAGGCCGCCATAACGGCTTCTTTCTCCTCCGGCTTCATGCGGCCGTGCAGCAATCCCAGGCGAAACTGGGGAAAGACCTCCCGCCTGAGCCGGTTGTACTCTTCCACAGCGGCCCGGGCTTCCACTTTGTCGCTGCCCTCCACCAGGGGACAAATGATAAACGCCTGCCGTCCCTTCTCCACCTGCGCCTGGATGAAGCGGTAGGCGCGCTCCCGCTCCCTGGGCGTAAGCAGAACCGTCTTGACGGGCTGGCGGCCCGGCGGCAACTCGTCAATGATGCTCAGGTCCAGATCACCGTAAAGCGTGAGCGCCAGGCTGCGGGGAATGGGCGTGGCGCTCATGACCAGCACGTCGGGGTTGTGCCCCTTCTCGCGCAGAGCTGCCCGCTGACGCACGCCGAAGCGGTGCTGTTCGTCCACGACGACCAGCCCCAGGCGCCGGAAGGTGACGTGCTCCTGGATGAGCGCGTGGGTGCCCACCACAATGTCCACCTCGCCCTCGGCCAAGCGGCGACTCACTTCCGCCTTCTCCGCTGGCGAAAGGCTCCCCACCAGCAGTGCCAGCCGCACTGGACGCCCGTCGTCCAGCAGGGCACGCCCTTCGGGGTTGAGGAGGCGTTGCAGTGAGCGGTAGTGCTGCTCTGCCAGGATTTCGGTGGGCGCCATGAGCGCACCTTGGTAGCCAGCCGCCACCGCCATCAGCAGGGCCGCCGCGGCCACCACCGTCTTGCCGGAGCCCACGTCCCCCTGCAGGAGGCGGCTCATGGGTGCGGGCCGGGCCATGTCGGCCAGGATTTCGCGCAGGGCGCGCCGCTGGGCGCGGGTGAGCTCGAAGGGCAGGGCCGCCTCGAAGCGGCGCAACGCCTCCTCGTTGGTGGGGATGGCGTGGCCGGGCGCCTCCTTCCAGCGCTGGCGCTGCTGCAACACGCCGATTTGCAGCAAGAGCAACTCGTCCAGGGCCAGGCGCTGGCGTCCTCGCTCGGCGGCCACCTCGTCCGGCGGAACGTGGACGTGGTGTAGGGCGGTGCCCAGCTCCAGCATCCCCAACTCCAGCCGCAACCAGTTGGGCAACGGGTCGGGAATGCGATCACGGTAAGCCGCCAGGGTCTTGCGGATCAACGCTCGCAGCCACTTGATAGGTACCCGCTCGGTCAGCGGATAGATGGGAATCAAGCCGCCGGTGTGGAGTTGCTGGCGATCCACCGGTTCCCACTCCGGGCTCTCGAAGGTGAGACGTCCCAGGTACTGTCCCACGCGGCCGCTGATGCGCACGGCGCGGCCTGGCCTCAACTGGCGCAGCAGGTGGGGCTGGTTGAACCAGGTGGCCTGCACCGTGCCAGTGCCGTCGCTGATGAGGGAGGTGATGATGAGGGTGCCGCGCCGTTTCCCCTCCCGGCTCTCGGTCTTTTGCACCACACCGGTTATGGTAACCGTCTCGCCGTACATGAGTTCGTTGATACTCTTCAGGGTGCGGAAATCGTCGTAGCGGTGGGGCAGGTGGTAGAGCAAGTCACGGACGGTTTCGATGCCCAACCGGCGCAACCGCGCCGCCCACCGTTCGCCCACGCCGGGAAGGGTATTGACGGGCTCGTCCAATTGGGCGTCGAGTTCCAGCAGGCGGGCGACTTCCTCCGCGCTCATGGGCTCAGGCACCGTCACGGATGGGGTCGCCGTGGGCCTTTCGAGCTCATCCCCTGGCGTTGCCTGAGTCGGTTCCGTTTCCGCTTGACGAGAAGCCGGCGAAACGGGTTCAGATGCAGGTCGTGGGGGCTTCCGCTCACGCGGTGGCCGTGGCGCCTCCCCAGGCCGTGAACGGGGAGCCGAGGGGAGAGGCTGGTTCAAGCGTTCCAGCACGGCTTCCACAGCCTCACGGCGGGCTTCGGGGGAGAGCTCACTGTAGTTGCGCAGGCGGGACATCACTTCGTCAACGAGAAAAACATCAGTTCGTCGCCCCTGTGCCCGTACTTCTTGATACCAGAAGCTCAGGAAGCTCTCGATACCGCCAATGACGGCTGTGTCGGAAAAGCCACGTTCCGCTTCGAGCTTGAGAATTTTGACCAGTTTTTCGTAAAGCCGTTGCATGGCTGTGTTGCTCCGCATCACCGCTCCGTTTCGCGCCGAATGAAACACGTTCCCACAGCGCCTGGACCGGCGTGAGTTCCCAACACCGCTCCCGCTGTGGACTGGAAGAATGCTGTGCCTGCTGGCATCCGGGCGCTTATCCGATCCGACAGGGCCTGCGCCAGATTGGGGGCGTCCGCGTGCACGACAGCCAGGCCGTATGCCGGGTCGGCCTTCTGCGCCTCGGTCACCAGCCACTCCAACGCGCGCCGCCGGGTGCGCTGCCGGGCCACCAGGTCCACTGAGTTGCGCGCCACGCGCAAAATGGGCTTGACGTTGAACGCGGCGGCCAGAATTTCAACCAGGCGGTTGACACGCCCTCCCCGGCGCACGTACTCAAGCGTGTCGAGCATGGCGTAGGTTTCCGCCCGTGGAGCCAGCCGACGCACCTCTTCAGCCAACTCAGCCAGCGTGGCCCCTTGCCGCGCCCGCCGGGCCGCATGAATGGCCAGCAAGCCCATAGCCATGGAGGCGGTTCCACTGTCTACCAGTTCGACAGGCACGTCCACCTCGCGGGCAAAGAGCGCGGCAGCCCCGAACAACCCGCTGAACTTGCTTCCCAGGTGAACGGCCAGTACGCCTGTGGCTCCTCTTCTCCGCGCTTCCTGGTACACCGCCTGGAAGTCTTCGCCGCGCGGCAAGGCTGTCCGGGGTAAGACAGGAGAAGTGCGCAAGCGCTGGAAGAACTCCTCGTCGGTCAGGTCAACGCCTTCGCGGAACGTCTCATCCCCAAAGAGCACTTGACAAGGAACAACCAGGATGCCTTCCTGTTCGGCCACCTCGGGCGGCAAGTCTGCTGTGCTGTCCGTCACAACCTGGATCATGTTCCTTCGACTCACACACACAGGGCGTGCCCTTCAGCACGCCCTGCCCGTTCCAAAATCTGAACCCGATTCTGCGGTCACACTTGCCCGGCTGAGAGGACGCCTCAGAGCCCCCTGTTGCCGTTCCCGCCTTTATCTTCGACCACCACAGCACAGACTCCCACGGCCCCTGGCCCCACGTGGCTGCCCATCGCCACGCCCGCCTCAGCAATCAAAATGTTCTGGCGAGGGTGCACGTCGGCCAGCAGGTCGGCCAACTGGGCGGCGATGTCTGGAGCATGAGTGTGCATGACGGCCACGTCCTCGAAAGGCGCCAACTCGCGCGCGATTTCGGCCAACCGCTCCAGCGCTCGTCCCCGCGTGCGCACTTTCTCAAGGGGAACAACCTGCCCCCCTTCGATGTCGAGGATCGGCTTGACGTTCAACACGGTGCCCAAGAAGGCCTCGGTGGAACCAATGCGGCCGCTGTAGCGCACATAATCCAGTGTCTCCAGGAAACTGGGAATGCGCAGGCGCGGGACCATGTCCTCCACGATCTCACAAATCTCCGGCACTTCGGCCCCCTCCAGAGCGGCCTCGGCCGCCCTGATGGCCACCCACCCCAAGCACATGGAGACACTGCGGGAGTCGAGAACCGCGATGCGGTCAGGGGCCAGCTCTTGGGCCGCCAGACGGGCTGCGTTGTACGTGTTGCTGAAGACAGCCGACAGGTGAATGGAGACGATATCGTCCCCTTCTTCAAGGATTTCCTGGTACACTTTCATGAAGTCGGCAGGAGAAGGAGCCGACGTTTTCGGAAGATTCGGCGCCTCGGCTACCATCCGGGCATAGAATTCTTCATGGGTGATGTCAACCCCTTCGCGATAAACGTCGTCGCCAAAATGGATGTAAAGTGGAACAATGGCGATGTCAAGCGCCTCAGCCACGGGCCACGGCAAGTCAGCCGAACTGTCAGTGACGATGCGAACTCCCACAGCGCCCCACCTCCTGCTCGTTGTTGTCTGATCTTCGCACCGATAAGGGCTTCCCCTTCCCTGCCATACGCTTGTGTTCTTGTTAACGTCCGAGAGTGGAGGATGTGGGGGCACAACACGCCTAGGCGCCCGGCCCCTCTCTCGAGAAGGTCCGTCGCTCTTATTTTACCTGCTTTTTGTCCGACGAACAACTTTGGGGAGCACTTGTTCCGTTTTTCAAGTGGAGTGTGATTTTTGAAAACAAATCGCCAGCGCAGCCGGAAAGGCTTTGCATTTATTTGGCGACAACGCCACAAAATCCGACCGCACCAGGGCCAACGTGGCTCGCCATCGCTACCCCCGCTTCGGCAATCACGATGCGACGGCGTGGGTGGAACGAACTCAGGCGCTCGGCCAGTTGTTCAGCCACATCGGGGGCTCGGGTGTGCATGATAGCCAAAGCCTGAAAAGGCGCAAGTTCGTGGGCCATCTCGGCCAGGGTGTCGAGGGCCTGTTCGCGGGTGCGGACTTTGGCTACCGGAACGGCTTTGCCGCCCTCGATGTGGAGCACCGGTTTGATGTTCAGCATGGTTCCCAGGAACGCCTCCGTCGAGCTCACCCGCCCACTGTACTTGACAAACTCCAGCGTCTCCAAGAAGCTGGAGATGCGCAGGCGAGGAATCATGTCGGAAATCAGGCCCACGATCTCGTCCCGTGAAGCTCCCCGTCGAGCCATCCGCGCGGCCTCGATCGCCAGCCACCCCAAACACATGGAGACGTTGCGGGAGTCAATCACTGTCACACGGTCACGCCCCACCCCGAAGGCGGCCAAACGGGCCGCGTTGTAGGTGCCGCTAAAGGCCGCCGAGAGGTGCACTGAGACAACTTCGTCTCCAGCGTCGAGAATGGGTTGGTAGACTTTCATAAAATCGCCCGGCGAGGGGGCAGACGTCTTGGGCAAGTTGGGGGCTTCGGCTTCTAGGCGGGCGTAAAACTCGTTTGGCGTTATGTCAACGCCTTCCCGGTACGTATCCTGCCCGAAGTGAATGTACAGTGGAACAATCACAATTCCAAGGGACTCGGCAACTTCCCGCGGAATATCGGCTGAGCTGTCGGTGACGATGCGAACTCCCATGGCGAAACACTCCTTTACTCCCAGTCCCACGGATTTTCGACCAGACCTTCCGAGACGACCACGCCCACGGCGTCCACGCCGATGCGGGCGGCCAGAGCCGCCCCATACCGCTGAACCCGAATCGGCACGTGGGGGCGATCTGTGCGAATCAATTCGATGAGCATTTCGATTTCGGCTGGATCACAGTCGTTGTACAGGATGATAATTTGCTCGATGTAGCCGAACTCGGCCACGAACTCGGCCAGCTTTTCGATGGCGCGCTGGCGTGTGCGCACCTTCTCCAGTGGCTCGATCTCCCCATCTTCCAACAGAAGAATGGGCTTCACGCTCAACATGGTTCCCAGAATGGTCTGGGAGCGGTTGATGCGGCCGGCCTCCTCGAGGAAGTCCAGCGCTTCCACGAAGAAGACCACGTAGATGTGGTGGATGAGCCCCCGCAACATGCGCACGATCTCCTCAGCCGACTTGCCCTCCTGGGCGGCTTCGGCGGCGGCCTTGGCCAGCAATCCCAGGCCGGCCGTGGTAAGGCGCGAGTCCACCAGGTGGACGCGGCACCGTCCAACGACCTGCAAAGCGGCCTGTTCAGCCCGCTCAAGCGTGGGGCTCAGCTTGCGGGAAACGTGAATTGAAATGAGTTCGTCGGCCACTTCACTGGCTCGGCTGTACACTTCTACAAATTGCTGGACAGTGGGCGGGGTGACGTGCGGCTTTTCACGCGCTTCCCGCAGGCGCTTCACGAACTCTTCCGGGGAAAGGTCAACACCGTCCCGGTAGGTGCGCCCATTGATGTGGACGTTCATCGGGACGACCAGAATCCCGTGCGCTTCCAGTTCTTCAGGTGTCAGGTCGGCTGTACTGTCCGTGACAACTGCTATTTTTGACATGGAATTTTTTCCCAACATGCTCCACAATTCGTCTTTATCGCTATTACTCGGCTACGCACACTTTGAGGAATTTTCTCTTTTTGACGGAGACTTCGTTCGCTACTCTACGGAAAAAACATAATAATAATGCGGCTGTCCTCCCTCGACTACTTCAAATTCCAACGAAGGAAACGCTTCCCGCAGCGCTTGGCTCAACGCTTCGGCTTCCTCCGGACGCACGTCAGCGCCGTAAAAGAGGGTGCAAAGTTCATACTTGCTCAAGTCGAGCCGGGAGAGCATGTCACGTATCACGCTCAGCAGGTCAGGGCCAGTGGCCACCAATTCTCCGTCCAACACACCGATGATGTCCCCTTCGCGCACCTCCACGTCGCCGACGCGCGTGGTGCGCACGGCGGTGGTCACCTCACCAGTCACCACGTGTTCGGCAGCTCTGGTCATGCTCTTCACGTTGGTCTCCACGTCTGCCGCGAAGTTAAAGGCCATGAGGGCCGCAATCCCCTGCGGCATGGTGCGTGTAGGCACGATGTACACGGGTTTGCTGGCCAGCTTGCTGGCCTGTTCGGCCGCCATGATGACGTTTTTGTTGTTTGGCAGCACAATGACCGCCTTCGCCCTCACCGCTTCGATGGCCTCCAGGATATCCTGCGTGCTGGGATTCATCGTCTGGCCGCCCGTCACTACCCGGCTTACCCCCAGGCTCTCGAAGACGCGCTTCATCCCCTCGCCCAGAACGACGGCGACGGTTCCCACACCGGTCAGTTCCTCGGTGGGCACGCTCTTCTCGTTCGCTGGCGGAACCTCCTGCGCGGCCGCCGCCTGTTGTTCCCGAAACTCCTGATACTGCAAGTCCATGTTCTCGACGACGATGTCGTCCAACATGCCCAGGTTGGCGCCGTATTCCAGGGCTGGCCCCGGGTTCAGACAGTGGACGTGCACTTTCACCAGGCGCTCGTCCCCGATGACCAACGCGCAGTCTCCCAGCCGGCTGATGTACTCGCGGATGGCCTCCACGTCCAGGTTTTCGCCCCGGATGAGGAACTGGATGTCGTAGCCATAGCGCCCATCGGCCAGCGGTTCGGGGGGAGCTTCCAGCACAGCTCTCATTTTCTCCTCCTCGGGTGTGACCAGTTCGACCGGCTCGCCTCGCAAGTATCGCCACATGCCTTCCAGGACGGCAACCAGCCCTCGTCCCCCGCTGTCCACCACGCCAGCCTCTTTGAGGACGGGCAACAAGTCTGGAGTGCGCTCGAGGGCCTGTTTTGCCGCCGCCACGGTGCGGTCAAACAGGCTCACGATGTCCGCGTTCTCGGCGACGGCCTGGCGGGCGGCTTCAGCCGCCTCTCGGGCAACCGTGAGGATGGTTCCCTCGACAGGCTTCATCACCGCCTTGTAAGCCATTTCGACCGCCAGTTGGAAGGCCTCGGCCAAGTCGCGAGCCGAGACACGCTCCTTTCCTTCGAGCGAGCGGGCCAGGCCACGAAAGAGCTGAGAGAGAATGACGCCCGAGTTGCCCCGCGCCCCCATCAGCGCTCCCTGGGCCACGCGGGCCACGACCTCGCCCGCGTGTTGGCCCGCGTAATCGGCCACAGCCTCCAGGGCGCTGCGCATGGTGAGCACCATGTTGGTGCCCGTGTCGCCATCGGGAACGGGAAAGACGTTCAGGGCGTTGATGGTCTCGGCGTCCGCCTCCAGCGAGGCGGCGGCGGCTTCAAAGAGGCGCTTCATCGTTTGGCCGTCCACCGCCTCCAGCGGCTGACCGTTGCGCACCGGCTGGTCGAGTTCTTGTTGCTTCACCCCCGATCCTCCTCCGTTCTCGCTCACCCCTCAGGCGAAAGCGGCTCATCTTCCACAGTGTCGCGCACGGCCGGAATGTGCACGTGCACGTGACAATCCGACAAGCCCAAAAAGCGCTCCAGGGCGAACCGGACGTTGGCAATCACGTTGTTGGCCACTTCGGAAAGGCGCAGTCCACTTTCCAGGACCACGTACACGTCCACCTTCACTTCGTTCTCTTCAACCCGAACTACCACCCCTCGTCGTCGGGCATTATCCCGGTGGAGCCATTCGCTCAGGCCTTCCAGCGCGCTGGACGGGGCCATATCCACCACGCCGTATGTCTCCAGCACGCTCCTGGTGACAACGCTGGCGATGGCCGCTGGCGTGATTTCGATTTCGCCCAACTTCGTTCGGAAACACACCCGGTTTGACGTGCCGCTCATTTTGCTGGTTTTCCCTTTTGTGGTATTATTTGCCTGCCCCGTGCCCGTGCAACGGGGCATTTCTTTGCCCGACGCCCGTCACGTCGTCGCTGCCTTGACCGAGCGCAAATGCCAAATCTCAACAAGGAGTGCTTCCCATGGCCAAGTGTGAACTTTGCGGAAAGCGTCCACAAGTTGGACACAACGTCAGTCACGCCAACAACCGAACGAAGCGGCGCTTTTACCCCAACATTCAGCGCAAAACGGTGTACATTGACGGCAAGCGGCGCCGCATGAAAATCTGCACGCGCTGCCTGAGAACCCTTGGCAAGACTCGGTAGGCAAGGGCGGCAAGCTGTCGCCCTTGCTTTCGTTGTCCCTCCGTGCGAAGTGAGCATCAAGCCGCTATTCCTCCGCCTCGCACAGCACCATGCGGTCGCCCTCCAGTTCGTACCACATGGGGCCCTGGGGCACGTGGGAATCCACAACCAAAAGTCCTCGGTCCATGTACTCCCAAAGCACTTGAAATGGCTCCTTTCCGGGCACCCACTTCTCGACCATGACGACGCCGTGGCCGGGTAGAACGGTAAAGACCACCTGGCGCGGATCGTCCGGGTTGCGCAGCGCCTCGGAGCGGGCGAAGGCTCCCTTGACGCCGACAGCCTGAGCCTCGGTCGCGCAGGAGACAAGGTAGTGGTAGTAGGGCGGATCGAGGGGCACAAACTCCACGCGCGCCGGGTCGTAAGCGGCAATGCCCCGGTGCCCGTGGAGCTTGGAGCGCACCACGGGCACCTCGTACTCGTGTCCGCCCATTTCAACGCGCACGCGCGGCAACAGGCGATCCATGTCCATAAGTTCCACCGCCTCGGAGGAGGGCGGGTCGTTGCGCTTCCCCTCCACGTGGCGCACCACCGCCCCGCGGCCGTCGGGGCGCACGCCCACAATTACAGCCAGCTCGTTCTCGGTAATTTCGGCCTTCTCAATAGGGCGTGAACTGCCCGTCACCGTGGCGATGAGCGCTTCCAACTCCGGCTCCCAAGTGGCGAAACACCCTTCGCTGTACTGGCTAGCGACCACGCCGGCCACAACTGGCACGTGCACCAACTCCTCGATGCGCACCATTCGCGTGAAGAAGTTGCGCTTGCCGAACTCCCTCGCCGCCCGGCACATGGCCGGTGGCGCGGCCAAGCGCTTCCACACCTCATAAGGGATGGGCGGTTCGACAACCTGGTGCTCGGTCACCTCGCCGGTACTCAAGGTGGTCACAATTCGCAGGGCAATGTCCTCGTAGAATGCTTCCAGGCCGTTCGACGTCGTGCTGCGCGGGTGGGCGCCCACCAGGTCGAAGTGAAAAGCATATTCGGGAGTCTCGGTGCCCACGACCAGCAGAATGCGGATGCTCTTGGCCTGAGCCTGAATCACGCGCTGCAAGGCCAGAATCGGTCCGCCACGCCTTCCCTGCTCGATCAACGTTCGATAGGCTTCGGGCGCAAGGCCGGGAAAGGCGAAGTCAGCCGGGTTTGGGGGCTCTTTCGCCAACGCCTGTTCCAAACGCTTCAACCATACGTTCAACTCATCGGGCGTCACATGCATGATGGTGTAGAACGTGGGCGTATGTGACAACCCAAACTGCCTGCGCAGGTTGAAGAGCAAGGCCCGGCGCCAGTGGACCGGCTCGCCGAACGGGGCCGTGGTGAAGACAGCGTCCGTGGTGGCGTCTGGAACCTCCTGCACTGTGTGTCCGAGCCGCTGAAAGGCCGCTCTCAAACCGGCAATAACTCCGTCGAGAAGTGGCGTGAGCGGTCCGGGCACGAACGCCACCCGAACGGTCCGCAACCAGGCGTGCAGTGGCTTTTGCACAACCAACTGCTCGGCGGCCAAAGCTACTCCCTCCTTTCTCTTTATCCCGTTGTGCGACTCGCCACGTAGGTACCTGTCCGCTCGCGGACGGGCACAATGCGGCGCCCCTGTCGGCCGGTGGGTGCGTAGAGTTGGCCGCATCCGGCCGCAATGTCAATCCCCCGCCGCACGCGCACGGTGACGGGCAGGCGATGTCGGCGAAGCACAGCGGCAAAGGCTTCCACCTGGCGCCGATCAGACCCCTGCCACGGCGACCCCGGCACCGGATTCAGGGGAATCAGGTTGACATGGACGAGCAAGCCGGAGAGCAACTGGGCCAACGCTTCGGCCAGGCTCTCGTCGTCGTTGACGCCGGCAATCATGGCGTACTCGAAGGTCACCCGCCGCCCGGTGTGCTCCAGGTAATAGCGCACCGCCTTCATGAGTTCCCGAATGGGGTACTGGGCATTGATGGGCACCAGGGACGTGCGCAACTCGTCCGTGGGCGCGTGCAACGAGATGGCCAAGTTCACTTGCAACGGCTCGTGGGCCAGGCGCCGGATGGCCGGAACGAGCCCCACGGTGCTGAGCGTCATGCGGCGCGCGCCCATGCGGAAGCCAGCCTCGTCGTTCAGGATGCGGACGGCCTTGAGCACGTTGGCATAGTTGCTCAGCGGCTCGCCCATGCCCATGAAGACGATGTTCGTCAGCGCGCGCTCGCCCGAGGTCTTCTCCAGTGCCCGCACCTCTCGCTCAATGTGCAGCACTTGGGCCACGATTTCGCCGGCCGAGAGGTTTCGGATGAGCCCCATCTGGCCGGTGGCACAGAACGCACATGCAAAGGCACATCCCACTTGTACGGAGATGCACGCCGTGCGGCGCCTCTCGTATTCCATCAGCACGGCCTCAACGTGTTCGCCGTCCGCCAACTCGAGGAGCCACTTGCGGGTGTACCCGTCGGAAGAAGAGCGCTCGGCACGGGGGCGGGCTCCTTCAATCGTGAAGTGGGCCGCCAAGCGAGCACGCAGCGCGCGGGGCAGGTTGTGCATGGCCTCGAAGTCGGTCACCAGGTGACGGTAGAGCCACTCCCAGACCTGGTCGGCCCGAAAGGTCGGTTCACCCCACGAGGCCAACAGGGTTTGCAGTTCCGCACGGTCAAGGTTATAAAGGGCGCGTTTCTGTTCCGACACGGTGTTCCTCGCTGCGCATTGCCTGGAGGTCAATGCCGCCATGTACACAAAAAAAGCGCATCAGGGGATGCGCCTGCCGCGGTTTTATTGTAGCACGAATTTGAAAGGCGGGTCAAATACTCGAACCAGTATTTTGCTAGCGGCTCACGGGACAGGCGCCACAAGATTCAAGCCATCCCCCCTTGCCAAGCGGCCAACAGGTCAACCAGGTTTTCAAAGACGTAGTCCGGACGAATTGGGCTTGTCTCCAACTCCTCCGGTGTGGTGACCCCTCCTAGCACCAGAATCGTCGTTAGCCCCATGCGCTGACCGCCCAAAATGTCGGTGTCGAGCCGATCTCCCACGATAGCAACCTGCTCTGGCGGCAGAGAAAGGCGAGCCAGGGCTTCGCGGAAGATGATCGGTTCGGGTTTGCCGATAATGATAGGCCGCTTGTTGGTGGCGGCTTCCAGGGCGGCCAGAATCGCCCCACACCCGGGCGAGAGCCCGTCGGCTTCGGGAAACGTGGTGTCGGGGTTCGTGCCCACGAATCCCGCCCCCCGGCAGATGGCTCGCGTGGCCACTTTGAGCTTTCCGTAGGTGAGTTCCATGTCCAGGCCAACTACCACCCATGTCGCCTCTTCCGTCTCCACCAGGCGCAACCCGCTGCGGCTCAGTTCTTGTCTTAGGCCGTCAGCCCCGATGACGTAAACCGTGGCTCCCGGCGATCGGGCTGCTAGCCACCTGGCGGTCGTCTCCGCCACGCCCAGCACCCGGCTGGCAGGAATCGGCAGGCCGAGCTGGTGGAGCTTCTGTTCGTACTGGGCTGCCGTCCGGGTAGCGTTGTTGGTCAGGCACAAATAGGGAATGTTGTGCTCGTTGAGGTGGGCAATCAACTCCCGCGCGCCCTCTCGCACGCTCATGCCGCGATACAGAACGCCGTCCATGTCCAGCAAAAATCCGCGCACGGTTTTCAAGCTTCCCATGTCAAGCTCCGATTCCCCCAAGTGCTGCGTTGTTTCTCCGTTTCAGTCGGTTTTCCGGAGCAACCTCCCGCTTCGCCGGCCTCGCCTAACTTTCTACCAATTGCGTTTGGTAACGTCGCCTGCTCAAAGAAGTGGTGCGGCGCCGCCGTCCCGCCCACCCAAAAGGGGAAAGAAATTGTGGCGTGCAGGGGCGGCTTTGCCGCCCCTGCACGCCACAATTTCTCTTTTTCGTACGACGGCGCCACACACGTTCATGTGCTCGCCTCCGAGGTCTCCGAAGAAGTACGTGACCTCATGCCATTTCCACGCCCAATTGGTATTACCCCCGTTGGCGAACGCCGGAAAGCGCCAGCAGGCTAAACACGAGCCGCATGGCGCACAGGAAAAGCATCACCCAGGCCCACCAGCGTTGTCCGGTTAATACGCCGCCCAGCACGCCATAAACGCCGGGGAAGGCCACGTAGACGCCGTGTGTGAGAAAGAGCGCATTCCACTGGTGCTCGCGGGCAAAGCGCACTAACACAAACAGCATAACCGGCATTTCCAAGACGACAATTAAGCCCAACACAATCAAAAAAAGCCGGGTGAGCGCCGGCCCCACCGTGCTGGGCCCTAGAAGGGCAGCAGCAGCCAACGGGCCGGGAAGCCACCAAGCCAGGCCGGACAACCCGATTCCCACGGTTAAGCCAATGAGACCGACAACCCAAAAGGGGCGCCACCAGGCAGCGCGAGGGGCCATTTATGCCTCACCGGTGTCGTGCTGGGATTCCTCCAGGTCTTGTTCTACGTCCAGGATGGCCGTTGCAATCGCCCAAGCAATCAACCCCCACGTCCCCCCGGCAATGACCACGGCCACGAAAATGGTGCGCCAGTTGACTGGAATGTCGGGGTTGCGAAAGACGCCAAAGAGCGAGAGCACAATGGCCAGGAGGGCAAAGATAATGCCCACCTTGACAGGTCCGCTCAACTGCCCCCACAGAGTACGCAGACGAGCCATGATTTGCTGCCTCCTGCTGAACGGGTATCTGAACGTGGCGCTGTTCTTCCGGTCGTCCAGCACGCATTCGTTGCGATTATACGTGCCCCCCTCGAAATGGCAACTGAAGACTTCCATAGCGCCCACGGCTTTCCAAGAGCCCTCACACGTCAGTTTGCCGGGGCATGGGAAAGCTGTATAATAATTTCCCCCTGTGAGGGCAGTAGTTACCGTCCACTCACAGCAAAAACAGAAACAGAGGAGTGTCGAAAATTGAAAGTACACAAGGAAAAATCCCAGGGTGAACTTATTATTACCATTACCATCGAGGCGGACGACCTCAAGAAGGCCAAACAGCGAGTGGCCAAAAAACTGAGCCGCGAACTGCGAATTCCCGGATTTCGTCCCGGCAAAGTCCCCTACCAGGTCTTACTGCGGTACCTCGGGGGCGAAAAGGCCCTCTTGGAGGCTGTTTTCGAAGAGTATTTGTTCCAGTGGCTTGAGAAGGCCCTGGAGCCTCACCTTGACGAGATTGCCGACCTGGAGTTAATGGAACGCCCCGAAATTCAGGGCCTGGAAGAAGGCGCGGAGGAACTGACCATAACGGTCAGGGCACCGGCCGTGCCCACCGCCGAACTGGGCCCCCTGCCGAGCCCCGAAGAAATTGAGCAGGAACCGGTAGAAATCCCCGAAGAAGCCGTTGAAGAGGCTCTCACTCAGTTGCAGGAAGAACACGCCACCTGGATTCCGACCAGCGGCCCGGCCGAGTACGGTGACCTGATTACCATAGACCTGGAGGGTCGCCTGTTGACTGGTGAATTGGTGGCAGACCTGAAAGACCACGAGATTCGCCTGCCGTCGGAAAGTGAAGAGGAAGAGGAGGAGCCGGAGGCCGAAAAAATCCTGGTGCCCGGACAGGAAACACAGGCCGCCCCGCCGGAGCGCTTCTGGTCGTTCATTCGGGGCATGAGCGTGGGACAGACGCGCGAGTTCAGCATCGCCTACCCGGAGGACTGGCCCCACGAACTGACCGCTGGACGGACGGTGCTCTACCGTGTCACCCTCAAAGACCTCAAGAAGCCCATTCTGCCTGCCTTGGACGACGAACTGGCCCAAATGGTGGGGGACTTCGAGACACTGGAGGAACTCCGTGAACAAGTGCGCAAAGACATCCAGGCCACAGCAGAGGAACAAGCCAAGGATATCCTGAAGTTGAGAGTGCTCGACAAGCTGGTGGAAGCCAGTCAGATCGAGATCTCACCCCGCCTGATTGAGCACCGGGTAGAAGAAATCATCGAAGAAATCGAAAACAGGTTGAAAGCCCAGGGGCTTTCGCTGGACGAGTACCTGCAGCATGAGGGGAAGACTCGAGACGAATACGTGGCCGAGCTGCGGGAAAAAACCGAACGGGACATCAAGCGGGCCACCGTCCTTTCCGCTTACGGGAAGGAGCGGAACATCACCGTCTCGCCGGACGAGGCGGCGGCGCTGATGGCCATAGCAGGCATCCTCCCTCCTCCAACTGTGCCGATCGAAGTCGCCGAGGCCATGTTTACAGAATACACACAGCGCGTGTTCGTCCGCAAGGCGCTGAACAAGCTCCTGGCCGAAGTCATGGGCGAGCCGGAGGAACCGCTGCCCGAAGTCCAACTTGCTGAGGAACTCAAGCGCGTTCAAAAAGAGGCACAAGAGGAGACGCCGGAACAAACAGAGGAGCAGCCGGAGGGCGAAGAACAGAAGCAAGAACAAGAAGCGGAAAAGGCCGCAGAGTCGGCGCCGGCCGAGGCCACTTCGCGAGAGGCTGCTTCGAACCACGAGCCCCCTCCCCCGGCCCAGTCCTCGCCGGCTTGAGGACCTTGCATCCCGGAACAGCGACCACGGGGAGCACAAATTTGTGCTTTCGAGGAGTTCGGAACAAAATAAGGATGACGGTTTTCAACAGAACCGCGCTTCTAACCGATGTTCGAGCAACAGGTGATAACCATGGTCCCCTGGCGACCAGTTAACGCACTCATCCCAATGGTCATCGAGACCACGGGGCGCGGGGAACGCGCTTACGACATTTACTCTCTGCTCTTGAAGGAGCGGATCGTGTTCCTGGGCACCCCGATTACCGACCAGGTAGCTAACCTGGTCATTGCTCAGCTTCTTTACCTGAACCGCGAGAACCCTGAGCGCGAAATTCAGCTTT
>WFWG01000406.1 GCA_015491235.1 Ardenticatenaceae bacterium | reverse complement strand
GGTTCCCCCCTGCACCCCCGGAATGAGGTGGTGCGGCGCCGCACATGTTCATGTGCTCGCCTCCGAGTTTCCGAATTGGTATAAGCTTCTACTCGTGTTTGATGGCTTCGACGATGTTGATGGCAGCCGCCCGGCGCGCCGGGTACAGGGCCGCCGCCTGGGAGACCAGCAGGGCAACGACCAGTCCCAGAATGACGGGGAACCAGGTGAACTGGTAAACCAGCCGGTAGCCCCCGACCGTGTTGAGACCTTGCACCATGAAGCGGGCCAGGATCAAGCCCAGCCCCAGGCCAAACACACCGCCAGTCAAGCCCAGCGTGGCGCTTTCGGCCAGCACCATTTTGACGATCTGGCGGCGGGTGGCGCCCAAGCTGCGCAACATGCCGATTTCGCGCGTGCGCTCGAAGACGTTCATCATCAGCGTGTTGATCAGGCCGAAGGAAGAGACGAGCACGGCGATGGCCACCAATGTGTTCAACAGGGCGAAGCTCTGGTTCATCAGGTTGATGACGCGCTGGCGGAACTCGCGACTGGACTCCACCGTCACGTTTTCCCGCTTGCCGAAGCGGTCCTCGATGGCCCGGCGCACGGCCTCCGGGTCGGCGCCCGGCTCCACGTCCACAGTGAACGAGGTCACGCGCCGTTCTCCAAAGTAGCGGTACAAGTCCCGGCGTGAAAGGGTGATGGTGTTCCCCTGGGCCGTGAAGTCCACGATGACGGCAGCCACCCTGAAAGGCCGTCGTCCACGCCGTGTCTCCAGGATGATGGTGTCGCCCCGTTGCAGACCGTATCGGTCGGCCAAGGTAGTGGAGACGAAGACGGCGTCGCCCCGGGCCAGTTCCTGCACTCGGGCGGCTACGTCCGTCTGCTGGTCGGCGAACTTGAAGCTGGCAATCTGCAGGTACGACTCGGGCTCGATGGCGATGCCAACGACGCTGAAGGGTTCCTCGTCACGGTCGGGCACCAGCACGCGCACGCGGAAGAAGCTCACCGGCGTAACGGCCTTGACTCCGGGCACCGCCAGCAGGCGCTGACCCAACTCCGGGCGCATGGACGAAGCGCTGCGCACGTAGAGGTCCCCGCCGATGGCTGTGTCCACCCAGGCCAGGATGTCCTGGCGGAAGCTGTAGGACATCTCGCCCAGGGCGATGACCATCGTCACGCCCACCATGAGGGCGGCCACGGTGAGGGCCGTGCGCGTGGGCGCTCGCTCCACGTTGCGGCTTCCCAACTGCCCTTCAGGGCCGTAGAAAGCAGCCAACAGCCACCGGAGCGGCCGCTCCACCAGGATCAGCCCCAGCGGAATGAGCAGGGCAGCTCCCAGCAACAGGCCGAAGATACTGGCGATACCCACCTGAACCCTCACTGCTGAGGGCACCAACTCCTCCTGAGTAAAGAGAAGCACGCATCCCACGAAGAGCACTGCCCCCACGCTGGCCGCCCACCGTGACAGCCGCTCGTGCGACACTGCCTGTCCGTAGACGCGGATGGCCTCCAGCGGCGTCACCCGTCCGGCCTGGTACGCTGGCAGGAGAGAGGAGGCCAGCGTCACCCCCACGCCCACCAGCAGGCTCTTGACCAGGCTAAACGGGGGCACGGCGAAGGTCTCCAGTTCCGTGCTCAGCAACTCGGCCATGGCGCGGATGAGCCCGCGAGCCAAGCCCAGGCCGCCCGCGATGCCCAAAAGCGAACCGCACAGGGCCAGCACCAGGCTCTCGGCGAGAACGAGGAAGACGATTTGGCGCCGCGTGGCCCCAATGGAGCGCAACATGCCGATCTCGCGCGTGCGCTCCAACACCGTCATTGAGAAGGTGTTGTAAATGAGGAAACCACCCACGAAGATGGCCACAGCGCCGAAGAACTGAAGCCCCAACTGGTAGGTTTGAAGCATCTGGCTGATGAGCTTGCCCCGGGCGGCAGGATAGCTCACGCTCACGTCGCGGGGCAAGCGGCTTTGCACCTTCTGTTTGAGCGCGTCGAGACTTTCGGGCGATTCGGCAATCTCCCGGTTCACCACGATGTCAATTTGGGTGAGCTGACCCCGCATGAGAAAGAGGTCCTGAGCCGTCTCCAGTGGCACGATGAGCACCCACCCGTCGTTGGTACGGCCAATGCCCTCTTTGTCAATGATGCCCACGATTTTCAGCCTGGCCGTCCCTTCCGGCGTCGTGATTTCCACTTCGTCCCCAACGGAGCGTTCCAGGTCTTCGGCCAGGGCCACCGTGATGAGCGTAACGTGTTCGTCTTCGGGAAGCAGGAGGCGTCCCTCAACGAGCCGGTAGATGTGAACCCTGGGGTCCACGGCGGGGTCCACACCCAGCACCGTCACGAAGGCCGAAACGGGCGACCCGAAGCGCAAGGCGCCCAGCGGGTTGTAGCCCACCAGGCCCGCGCGAACGGAAATCATGGGCGCGGTCACTTCCACACCTTTCACGCGCTGGACCGCCGCCAGCACGCTCTCTTTGAAACCAGCGCCCTCTGTGGCGGCTGGCTCCACCAGCAGACTCGCCCGGCCCGAAGTCTCGTCGAAGAGGTTGCGGATGGAAGCCAGCGTGGTGGCGTTGGTCACGTCCACGGCCATAATGACGGCCACGCCGATGATGATGCCCAGCGCCGTCAGCAACGTGCGCGTGAGGCGCGTGGCCATGTTGCGCAGGGCCATGTCGTAAAAGGAGGAGAGGCGCACGACGCCGGGGGCCGCACGGGGCGCGGGTTTGGCCAGTTCACGCCGTTCAGCCAGGGACATGACCTTCCTCCAGGGCGGCGAACCGGCGCAGAATCAGGCGCGTGTCGCGGGCGGCTTCGCCGTGCAGTTGGTCCACAATGCGGCCATCTCGCAGGAAGACTACTCGATCGGCGTAGCTGGCCGCTTTGGGGTCGTGGGTCACCATGACGATGGTCTGGCCCAGTTCGTCGCACGAGCGGCGCATGAGGTTCAGAATTTCGGTGCCAGCCTTGCTGTCGAGGTTGCCGGTGGGCTCGTCCGCCAGGAGGATGGCCGGATCCATAACGAGGGCGCGGGCAATGGCCACGCGCTGCTGTTGGCCGCCGGAGAGTTGGTCGGGCTTGTGGTCGCGCCGGTCGGCCAACCCCACCAGTTCCAGCAGACGGGTGACGCGCTCGCGGTGTTTGCGGAGGTCCTGCCCGTCAATGAGCAGGGGCAAGGCCACGTTTTCCTCCGCCGTGAGCGTGGGCACGAGGTTGAAGAACTGGAAGATGAAGCCCACCCGCCGGCGGCGCAGCAAAGTGACCTGGTCGTCGTTCAGGCGGGAAAGGGGGTGACCGTCCAGCACAACCTCACCACCGGTCGGGCGGTCGAGGCCGCCGAGCATGTAGAGGAGCGTGCTCTTGCCAGAGCCGCTGGGTCCCATCACGGCTACGAACTCCCCCCGCTCCACCTGGAAGTCCACCTGGCGCAGGGCGTGAACCGTGATGGCGCCCATCTGATACGTCTTGCTGACCTGCCTGGCTTCCAGGACAGGGAGACTTGATTCCGGCGCGTTCGTCGTCATGCTTCGGCCTCGGCCTGGCTGATTTCCTCCTCGACTTTGAGGGGAGGGTGGTACAGGTTGGGAATCTTGTTCTTGAGGTTGAAAATTTCAATTTTCTGGTTGATCTCCCGCACGCGCTCGCGGAAGGCGTGGACGCTGGCGTACCACCCGTCCCACGCTTCGCGGTGGAGGTTCGGAATCTCGTGCAGGGGGGCCCGGCGAAGTTGGGCCAGCAACCGCTCCCGGCGCCGGACGGCCGCCCGGATGAACTGGCGGGCCTCGGCCACCTCGACCACGATCTCGCGCCGCAGGAGCAGAAAGTCGGGGGCCAGTCCGGCGTTGCTCAGCAGGCGATAGGCCAGGTGCTCTTCCCCCGCGTAGTAATCAGTGTGGTCAGGCGGCAGCGGGCGGCCAGCACCGCGCAAGTTGTCGAACTCGCCAGCCTCGACAGCACGCTGGATGGCTTCTTCGATTTGTTCCTGCCACTTGTCAGGCACGGCAACCTGCTCCCCTTCCCTTCACACGTTCAACTTTCCCAACACGGGCTATTGTAGCCCCACGAGGCCGGTTGGTCAACGCCTGTCAAGGAGAGGTCAGGGCCTTCCACAATTTTTTCTTCACACGGCGTTGCCCGTTGGGTTCGCCTGTGCTACAATTTGAATTGTGGTGTGTGGGGATGGCATTGCCAGGAAACGCGGAGGTGAGCCAATGGCGCACCACAACCCAAAGGGAACAATGCCTCGGTGGTGGGAACTGGTAGAGACGGTCCGGCTGGCGTGGCAACTCTTCACTGACCGCCGGGTCACGCCTCTGCTCAAGCTCATTCCGCTCGTGGCAGCGATCTACGTGCTTCTGCCCGTTGACATCTCGCCCGACGTGATTCCCATCGTGGGTCAGGTGGACGACTTGGCCGTGCTCTTGGGAGCCCTACACCTCTTCATTCGGCTCTGTCCGTCGGAGGCGGTGGCCCAGTACCGGGAAGCCGTGTCCGCACCTACAGATCACTTTGAAGACGACGTAGACGTTATTGACGGCGAGTGGCGCTCCATAGACGTGGACGAGGAGTGGCGCTCATGAGGCGCATCGGCCAAGTTGCGGTGGAACTCGACGTGCCGCCCCACACGGTGCGGCATTGGACCGAGCGCTTCGCCCAATTTCTGAGCGAGGAAGCGGTGCAGGCTCACCGCTACACCGAGGGGGATGTGGCCGTGCTCCACCACGTTCGGCATCTTCGTTCCCGGGGCCTTGACGAGGCCGAAATCGAGGAGCGCCTGCGCAACTGGCAACCTGAACAGTCCACCTCAACGTCGCTGGCCCGGTCCCAGCCGGCCGAGGCCGAGTGGGCGGAGCCAGACGGCTCATCGGACATGTTGGCCCACCTTCTGCGCCACCTGGACGAGACCCAACAGGCTGTTCTGAACACCCAACTGGCCACGCGGGATCTGCTGGGCCTCGTGGTGCAGGACAACTTCAACTTGAAGGAGGAAAATGCCCGCCTGCGCAAGCGCATCCGGGCGCTGGAGCGCGAAGTGGCTCGCCTGAAGGAAGACGACTGGAACCACCGCCTTTCCCTCGAGGAGCGCCTCGCCGCGCTGGAACGGGAACTGGAGCGACGGCGTCCCTGGTGGAAGCGGTTGTTTGGGCGCTGATCGGCTTTCCCCTCCTCCCCGCCGTTGACCGAAAGCCCCCCGTGAGTATAATTGTAAGTAGTACGGGCAAATTGCGTGGAACCGACAGCCTGGTCGCGTCGGAAGGGTGAGCGCCGAAGCGAAGCGCCGTTGTTACCCGGCTGAAGGCGGCGGAGGCCATGTCAGTGAGGGTGGTTGAATCGAATGCATCAATTGGGTCTTCGTGACCTGTGGGTCATCTATCGTTTGCAAAAATGTGGCGTTCGCCTTGACATCCGGAGCGCCGTGCTGGAGCCGGATGCGCCCCTCCTCCTTTCCCTGACTCATGGCTTGTTGCCCCGGCAGGGGCGTGTAGTGACGGTGGTGTTGCGCCGGAATGACCACAGGCACGGACAGCAACGGGCGGGTTTTGTGCAGCTTCACTGGCGTTCCGGCCTGCCGGTGATGGACGTGCTCTTCATCGCGCCGTCGCTGGAGAATCAGAGCGGGGCGACTTGGCTCTGGAAACACTTGCTCCACGAGAGCACCCAGGTCGCTGGACAGTTGGGCGCCCAACGCCTGTTTACCCACTTGCCGGAATCGAACCACGCGGCTGTGGAAGTTTTTCGGCAGGCGGGGTTTGCCCTCTACGCGCAAGACCGCCTGTATCGCCTGGACCCGGACGACCGGTGGCCCGATCCGCCGGAGGCAAGACTGTGGTCCCCTCAGCGTCCCCACGACAGCCGGGGCGTTGAGCAGTTGTACCATGCCATTACGCCGGCCGTGGTGCAGCAGGCCGAAGCAATCGGCAACGGTCGAGACAACGGTGAACGCACGCCAGTGGCCTGGTGGGGCTCGGCCCGCGAAGGATGTTACGTGCTGCGGCAGGACGGGCAAGTGGCCGGCTACCTGCGACTGACGCCGGGCAAGCGGGGCCACTGGCTCAAAATGGTGCTCCACCCCGAGGTGAGCACCCTGCGCGAACGCCTGCTGCACGAGGCCCTGAGTTTGATGGAGAAGTGGCCCCGGCGTCCCATCTTCTCCGACGTGCGAGAGTATGAAGGCTACCTGGCGGACAGCCTGGAGCGCTTTGGCTTCCGCCACGTGATGACCCGTCAGCTTCTCGTGCGCCACACCACAGCAGCGGTCAAAGTGTCGGAGCCGCAGTGGGAGGTGACACGCCAGGCAGCCACAGAGCGGGCTACGCCCATCTCGTCGCGCATTGTGCCCGTGCCCCTGAAAGGAGCCAGAAAGGAGAGCGAAAAACGATACGAACCCGAAATCCGATTGAAGGAGGGATCGTAGAAACCGTGGTACGGCAGATGATAACAGACGATATCGAAGCCCTGCTGGCCGTGCTGCCGCCGCGCATTCGCGAGCGGCTTCATTCGTTCGAGGACTGTGACCAACTCATTGAAGTCGTCATGGACCTGGGTCGGCCACCAGAGGCCCGCTTCCCGGACCGGGACGTGATCCTCAGCGAGCGGGAGATTAGCCCGGAGGACATTGATTACGTGGTGGCTCGCATCGGCGAGTTCGGCGGCGACAACCGCGCTGGCATCGAGCGCACGCTCCACCGCATTAGCGCCATTCGCAACCGGCGGGGCGAAATCGTGGGGTTGACGTGCCGCGTTGGACGGGCCGTTTTCGGCACCATTGACATCATCCGGGACATCGTGGAGAGCGGACAGAACATCCTGCTGCTGGGACGTCCTGGCGTGGGGAAGACCACCATGCTGCGCGAGACCGCTCGTGTGCTGGGCGAGAAGAAGCGCGTCATCGTGGTAGATACGTCCAACGAAATCGCCGGCGATGGGGACATCCCGCACCCCGGCATTGGCCGCGCGCGCCGTATGCAGGTGCCGCGCCCTGAACTTCAGCACGAGGTGATGATCGAGGCTGTCGAGAACCACATGCCCGAGGTCATCATCATTGACGAGATCGGGCGCGAGTTGGAGGCCCAGGCGGCCCGCACCATCGCCGAGCGAGGTGTACAGCTTGTGGCCACCGCGCACGGCAACACGCTCGACAACCTGCTGATGAACCCCACGCTGTGCGACCTGGTCGGCGGCATCCAGAGCGTCACGCTTTCGGACGAGGAAGCCCGCCGGCGGGGCACCCAGAAAACGGTGCTGGAGCGCAAGGCGCCACCCACTTTCGACGTGGTGGTGGAAATCCAGGACCGTGACACGCTGGTCATCCATCACGACGTGGCCCAGGCGGTGGACACGCTCCTGCGTGGCTTCCCCCTGCGCGCGGAACGGCGGCGCCGCGTGGGCGAGGGGGAAATCGAGAAGGAAGAAATCGTGGTCGAGCCCACTTCCACGCTCCAACAGGCTGGTGGGCTTACCCGGCGCCGGCCCGAACCGGCTCGAGCCGGTGCGCCTGCGCCCGTCGCTGTGGAGGCCCGCCGCCAGCTTGGACAACGCTCCACCCTGCGCGTTTTCCCCTACGGCGTGAGCCAGAACCGCCTGAAACAGGCGGCCAAGGCGCTCAACCTGCCCGTGTTGATTGTCAACGACATTGGCGAGGCCGACATTCTTCTCACCCTGCGCAGCTACTACCGCAAGCGGCCGCAAATTATTGCTGACGCCGAGCGGCGGGGCCTGCCGGTCTACGTGTTGCGCTCCAACACGGTCACCCAGATGGAGCAGGCCTTGGCCGACATCTTCGGGCTGGCGATGGAGACCGACCCGTATGCTCAGGCGCTGGAGGAGGCCCGCCAGGCCATTAACCGCATCCTGAGCGGGGAGGCCACGAGCGTGGAACTCTCCCCCCAGAGCGCTTATGTCCGCCGGATGCAGCACGAGCTGGCCCGTCAGGCCAACTTAATTAGCCGCAGCATGGGGAAGGAGCCGCGCCGTCGGGTGCGCATCTACGCCAACGACACGCTGTAACCAACAGAATCGCTATCTGACACCAATGGCTTTCTCGAACACCATGTTTCAATCCTGGTGTCCCCCTGAAAATGTGGGACGACGACGTGCCATTCCGAAGGCTTGAGCAGAGATGCGGCTCGGCGCCGCCGTGTAGAGAAGAAAAATTGTGGAGAACTGGGGCGGCGAAGCCGCCCCAGTTCTCCACAATTTTTCCCTTTTGGTTGGGTGCGCGGGTGGGGCGGCAGCGCCGAGCCATTTCGGTGAATATACGGCATTTGCAGACCCAACTGGTATGACATCAACCCGCGAGGAGAGAAGTGGGCGTCTTCATCACCCTTGAGGGGCCTGAAGGGGCTGGCAAAACCACTGTTGCCCAACACGTAGCCGAGCGGCTGCGGGCGGCTGGCTATCCTGTCATCCTCACCAGGGAGCCAGGTGGGACTCCTGTCGGGGATCAGGTTCGCCAGGTTTTGCTCACCCACCACAATGCCGACATGACCCCGGAGGCTGAGATTCTTCTCTTCAGCGCCTCTCGCGCCCAACTTGTGCGCCAGGTGATCAAGCCTGCGTTGGAGCGCAGCACCATCGTGGTGTGCGACCGCTACGCCGACTCCACGCTTGCCTACCAAGGCTACGGGCGAGGGCTCAACCTGAACGTTCTGCGCCACATTACCGACTTTGCCACCGGCGGCCTGCGCCCTGACCTGACAATCCTGCTCGATGTGGAGCCGGAGGTGGGACTGGCCCGCCGCCGCCGAGCCAGTGAGAGCGGCGCCGAGTGGAACCGCTTGGACAACGAGACGCTCAACTTTTTCCAGCGCGTGCGAGCCGGCTATTTGGCCCTGGCCCGCGAGGAGCCAAGCCGGTGGCGGATAGTGGATGCCAGCCGCCCGCTTGAGGACGTGTTGGAAGAGGTGTGGCGCATTGTGAAAGTGTGGCTCCAGGACCGCCTGCGCCAGCCTTAGTTAGAGCACTTGATCAATGCCGCCTCCGCCTTCGTCCAAGTCGCCGCCCAACTCGCCGCCAAGTTCGGGCATAGCCTTTTCGATCTCTTCCGGCGACTGGCCGGCCTCCAGGCGATCAATGACTTCCTCGAATTCGGGGCCCAGATCCTCGCCCAACTCCTGGCTCATCTTGCGCATAAAGCGGGCCAGGCTCTTGGGGTCGTTCTCGTCCACGTCGCCCCAGTTGGAGGGGTCGGCCATAGCCTCCAGGCGAGCCTCCTCCGAGCGAACGTAGGCCACTTTGGAAATCAGGCGCTTCAGGTTCTGGCTGCCGCAACGGGGGCAGGTGGGCTGCTGAATGTTGTGGATACTGCGGTGCAACACAGTCGTGCGCCGACCGCACTCCTGACATCGGTATTCGTAGATCGGCATGGGTCTTCCTCCGTCTCTCGCTGTTGGTGTCCCGTCGAGCTTTTTTCGCTCAGGCAGGCCGGGGATTGTACAAATCTACCCCTTCTATTATAATGCAAACATGCTTTCCCGCCGAACGGCTGGCCTGAAAGCCCAAGCTTTTGGGCGCAAGCACCTTCGCCGTTTTTCGGAATTCACCGTTTTGTAGGTGCAACGCATTACCGGCGTGCGTCGCACTCTTGGTGCCCATGCGGCGTTCCGGGACGGTGCCAAGATATCGCACGTCAACGATAAATTCGTCGTTAAGCTTTCTGTACAACAGAGAATTTTCTCTGATGCCGATTTCTCCAACATAACCGAGAGGGTACTGCGCATGGCGAACCAGCCTCAAGCTGATTCCGCTGCTAACTGGCAGCAGATTCAGAGCGAACTGGACTTCGACATTGACTCCAAGCCCTACCTTCCTCCGCCGACTCCCCTCGTTGTCGTCATTTCGGGCCCCAGCGGAGCTGGTAAGGATGCTGTCATCAAGCGCATGAAGCAGATGGGCGTGCCCTTTCACTTCGTCGTGACGGCTACCACCCGCCCGCCCCGGCCGGGAGAAGTGCATGGCCGGGACTACTTCTTTGTTTCCCTCGAGGAATTCGCCGAGATGATCGAGAAGGGCGAACTCCTCGAGTACGCCGTCGTCTACGGCGACTACAAGGGCATTCCCAAGCAACAGGTGCGCGACGCACTGGCCAGCGGAAAGGATGTGATTCTGCGGGTGGACGTGCAGGGTGCAGCTACCATCAGGCGCATTATGCCGGAAGCAGTCTTCATCTTCCTGACGGCCGAAAGTGAGGAAGAGTTGGTCCGTCGTCTGGTGGAGCGGAAGAGCGAGCCGCTTGAAAAGCTCAAAATTCGCATTGCTACAGCCCGCCAGGAGATGAAGCGCATTGACGAGTTCGATTACGCCGTGGTCAACCGAGACGGTGCCCTGGACGAAACTGTGCGACAAATTCTGTGCATCATCACCGCGGAAAAATGTCGGGTTAAGCGCCGCATGATTCAACTCCCGTAAGTTGTCCGATGACCGAAGAGCCCCTCCTCGAGCCAGAATCTGGGGAAGTCGTTCGGATCTCCCTGCCGTTGGCAACAGCTTGGGTGACGCCCCTGCTCGTGGCCCTGAACGTGCTGGTTTTCCTGCTCCAGACAGTGGCTGGCGGATCTCAGGACCCCTGTACCCTCATCCGGTTTGGTGCCAAGTTCAACCTTTTGATTCGTCAGGGCCAATACTGGCGCCTCGTCACGCCCATCTTCTTGCACGTGGGCCTGTTTCACCTGCTTTTTAATCAGTATGCCCTGTGGATTCTGGGGCGCGACGTGGAACGCTTGTTTGGCACCGGGCGTTTCGTGGTCATTTATCTGCTGGCTGGCGTGTGGGGCAACTTGATAAGCATGGTCTTCGTGGAGGCCATTTCGGCAGGGGCTTCGGGGGCTATCTTCGGCCTGGTGGGGGCTCAGGTGGCCTTTTTGTGGCGCAACCGGAAGGTGTTGGGTGAAGTGGGAGAACAGCAGCTTCTCAACCTCCTGTTCATTGTAGGCCTGAACCTCTTCTTCGGGCTCTCCGTGAAGGGCATTGACAACTGGAACCACATGGGCGGCCTGGTAAGCGGCCTTTTATTGGGTGGGACCCTGGCTCCCCGTTATGCTTTGCTTCCCCTTTTTGTTGAGCGCTTCGCGCTCGTGGACACCAACCCCTTGCGCGCACGCCTCGGGCTGGTAGTTGGCGTCATAACGGTTACTGTGGTCGTGGTGCCCCTGCTGGCAGGGCTGGCTCCGGTAAGCGCCCAAGATGTTCTGTTGTTGCGCCTCTGTGGTATCAGGTAGGTGATGCCATTTTTATGGCTCGGTGGGGGCACACCAGCACACAGGGAACGGAAGTTGCCCTGTGTGCCACCCTTTGTTTTGGATTTGTTAAAACTTTGAAAAAATTTTGCTCAGAACGGCGTGAAAAGGTGAAAAACGAGGCATTTTGTGCTATACTGTGAACAACGCAACTTATCATAGCGGAGACAGGAGCACTTTCGCCGTTACAGCAAAGGTCCCTCTCCACAGAAGCGGCAGCGCCTTCGTCTGAACACCCCCCAGGCCAATCCGCTTTGAAATCCTTTCCCGAATAGTCAGCAAGCCTCTCCCGCTTGCTGCAATGGTTTCTTTTGTGGGAGCAATGGTACTTTCTTGGAGGAAAACAATGAAACGCACGCTTTTCCTTTTCGTGGTGGGTTTGGTGTTCGTCTTCCTGTTGGCCTGCCGTGCCAACCCGACGCCTATGCCGCCAGCGGCTTCGCCCACGGTTTCCAGCAAGCAAGTTGAAGCACGCTCAACCAGCGTCCTTCCCCGCCCGACCCGCGTCCGGCGACCGGCAACGGCCACGCCGGGCAATGTGAGGATGCCCCCCTCTCCCACGCTGCCTCCTGTCCCTCCAGTGGGATTGGGGACAGGCGAGGCTTTTTCCTCGGGCCCGCCGCCGCTCACCTATCCCATCGGCCTGGAAGGAGAACTGGGCAACATCCCCGCGGCGCGCGCCAATCAGTATGACTGGTCGCAATACCCCGACTACGCCAACGCCGTGATGGACCTCTACGCCGCTGTGGGTGGGCGCGTGGGCCGGGTCAACATCGCCCTGACGCGCAGCTCGTCCATGCCAGATGTCGAACAGTATGGCTATGATGTCCTGGACGCCCTGGTGGCCGCCTATCAGCGCCACGGCGTGCAGCTCGCGTTGACCGTTGCCTATCAACGGGTCTCCGTGGGAGGGCGCGGGGTGGATTACACCCAGCCCTGGCTGTGGACGAACGACGCCGAGCGCGCCCGCTACGAGGCTTACCTGCGCGACATCCTGGAGCGCTACGACGGCGACGGCGTGGATGACGCCCCCGGCCTGCTCTACCCCGTCACCGTCTGGCAAATCCACAACGAACTGGAAGCCCAATGGGGCGCCGCCGTGGAGCAGGGCGTAACCACCTGGGCCACCCCGGACGACTACGCCGCGCTGCTGCAATTCACCGCCCCCATCATCCGCGAGGAAATCCCCAACGCGGTGATCGTGGCTTCCCAATACCCCTGGCCGGGTCATGACGCGGCCGACTTCGACGGCGACGGCCAGCCCGAGCGCTACATGGAGCGGGTAGCCGAACTGGGCGGCTACCAGGGGATTGACGTGGTGGAAATCCACGACTTCACCGGCAACCTGAAGCACCTGGCGGAGGGTCTGTCCTACGCCCACGAAGCCAGCGGCCTGCCGGTGTGGGCCGGGCAGGTGCTGGCACTCAACGTGCCCACCAACGCCCAGCCCGAGGCCAGCCTGGAGACCCAAGCGCAGAAGGTGGTCAAACTGCTGGTGGGCGCGCTGGCGAGCGGTGCGAAGCACGCTCACTGGTGGGGCCTACAGAACGCGCCGGAGAGCAATCCGGGTCTGGTGCCGGTGTTCGCCTTTTCCGGCCTGTACGGGCCATGCCCGGAACAGAGCGGCATTGGCCAAGTGTGCGATGACCCACCCCTCTACCCGGCGGGCGTCAACTTCCGCCTGTTGTCGGACGCCTTTCTGGGCTACCAGGGTTTGACCATCTTGGAGCCGCTCGCCCTGGGCGTGGTACCCGGTAAAGCCGACTCCAGCCGCTTGGTGGTGCGTGTGGAGCGCGAGGGCGCCGCCTCCTTCGTCATCGCCTGGGACGACGCCGGGGGCACGCTGAACGTGGACGGCCTGCTCCCTGGTGCGGCCAATGTGCAGGTGCTCCACTTCGTGACCCAGGAGGGGGTGACGGAACCCACGGTGGAGACCGGTGTCACCGGTGTCATCAACCTCTCGGCCACGCCGGTGATGATCCTCTCTGACACGGGCCAGCCCCAAAGCAGCCCGCCCCCCACCAGCCAACCCCAAAGTACTCCACCCCCTACCGCTACACCGACACTGGCGGCGTCCGCTGCCGGTGGTCCCAAGGGCGCCTTCATTGTGG
>WFWG01000405.1 GCA_015491235.1 Ardenticatenaceae bacterium | reverse complement strand
TCTTGCCGCTATTATAGCGCGTTGCGAACGTTTTGCGAACGCTTGGGTGATACGCTATGACAGGAACCCTTCTGTTGGGCAGGAGATCGGCAGGAGGCGTGTCGTCGGGTAGAGCAGAAAGGAGGTGTGTGGTGACATTCCTGTGGTAGCATCCCCGAAGAGATGGTCGTGTGAACGGGACGAAACTGACTCGTCGAAATAAGCCAGGAGGAGAAGAGCATGTGGAATCCGCTTCACTTCACACGAGCCAGAAGTTTACGGCGGTTCATTGGAAGTCTGGTGGTGACCACCTTCTTGCTGTTCGTGGTTTTCTTCACACTTCGCACGATCGTTGCCGCTCAAGGGGCGACCGGTGTGTTCAAGGGCACGGTGTACGCCCCGGATGGCACCACGCCGGTCGAAGGGGCGCTGGTGACGCTGTGGGATGGCCAGTATTACGCGGAAACGACCGATGCCAGCGGCCGCTTCACGATAACGGCTGAAGCCGGCGCGTACACGGTAACCGTTGACCCGCCTGCCCAGTATTTCGGCCAGTGGCTGTCCCCGCCCGAGATCGCTGTGTTCATCACGGCCGGCGTGACGATGACGAAGGATTTCACGTTCACCGGCGCTGCCAGTGTGTCCAACCCCAAGATGATCCGGGTCACCGTCCAGCGGGAAACGGGCGTTCCCGTCACGGATGCCGTGGTCTCCGCCTTTCGGCCTAACGATCCGGCCTTCATCAGTGGCACGGTGGGCGCGAACGGCACGGTAACGCTGACGGCTGGTCCCGGCACGTGGGACGTGTGGGTGGGCCCCACCGATCCCGACGCCGCCGACTGGGACTACAGCGGCTTTCCCCAGAGCGTCTTCTTCGAGGATACCCCCGTGACTGAGACGGCAACGCTCACCTTCACGGTGGGAACGCCCACGAGCGCCCTGAAGGGCACGCTGAAGCTGAAGTGTGCTTCCACCTGCCAGGCAACCTGTGGGACAGCCTCCGTGCAGGATGTCACACTGGAGGCATACAACGACAGCGGCCTGGGGAATACCGCCGTTCCCGATGCTACCGGAGCCTTCACCATTTCCGTCTACGCCGGCGTTTACCGCCTCTTTGCCTGGACGGACATCCCCTACGTGCTGCCCCCGGGCCTGAGCGGCCCGTTCGCCGTGGACGGCGTGACCGACATCGGCGAAATCTGCCTGGAGCCGAAGAACGCGCGCATTACTGGCCGGATTACCCGGGGCACAGGCCAGGGCACCCCGAGGGCGTCGCTGACAGGGGTTCCAAACGTGGACGTGTACGCCTGGGATGAGGAGGGCCGGAACTTCGCCTTTGCCCAAACCGACGCCAACGGCTTCTACACGCTGACCGTCTCGGCCGGTTTCTGGACGGTCGAGCCGTGGGTGCCCTTTGGAGAACCGTACCGCGCGGTTCCAGGTGCCGAGGAGGTGTTCGTGGCCGACAACAACACCCAAGTTCCCGGAGTGGACTTCAGCTTCGTTGAGGAGAACGCTGTCATCCAGGGGCGGGTTGTCTTCCCCGACGGCTCGCCAGCCGAGTTCTTCGGCGCTGCCTTTGCTCAGACACCCGGCCAAGACCCGTGGGGCGACTTGTTGGACGTAGTCCCCGTGGAATTTGGGCAGTTCGAGATGAAGTTGGCGGCTGCGCCGGGCGAGCGGGTGGACGTGGGCCTCTTCTTGCCTCCTGAGGAAGAAGGGAGCGTCACGCCATACACCCAGACCGTCACGTTTGGGGCCGGCGCCGCCATGACCCAAACGGTCACCTTCACCGTAACCCAACAGAAGCGGGTGATCACCGGAACGCTGGTGGTCAACGGGCAGCCCGTAACCGTGCCGGTGCAGGGCGAAGTCTACGGCGTCAACCCGGACACGGGCGCTTTCCGCAGCACGCCCTTTGTCTACCAGAACGGGCGCAACGTGTACACCCTCACCGTCTTTCCCGGAACGTGGCTGGTCAACTACATCATCTATGACGGTCCGTTGGCTAGCCCTGGCGCTTACACCGACACTGTGGTCACCGTTTCACGCGCGGCCCGTCAGGTGCAGGCTGGTGGACACGATGTAGAGGCCAAAGTCAACGATGCCACCATCCGCGGCCTTGTGCTGGCGGCGGACGGCGCCACGCCCGTGTCCGACACGCTGGTCTACGCGGCGAACACAGCGACCGGCATCTGGAAGTCGGCCAACACTGATGCCCAAGGGCGCTTCACCCTCACGCTGCCCAGCGGCTCGTATCGCGTGGGCGCGGCCATTCACCCCACGTGGGACATGGACGTGTTCAAGGAACCGGCGCCTGTGACGGTGGTGGTCAATCCAACCGGACAAACCCCCGACCCACTCACCCTCCAGTTCCGCAAGGCCACGGTGCTTGTCACCGGCCAGGTGCTTTCGGGCACGACGCCCCTCACCGACACGACCGCCCGCGTGTGGGCCTGGTCGGAGGATGGGGGCGCCCAGGCGGAGAGCGCCGTGGACGCCCAAGGGCGCTACACGCTGACGCTCGTCGCCAACACCACGTGGCGCCTGGGGGCGAACTGGATAGCACCTGACGGCACCCTGTGGCGTGCCACGGAACGGGTCATCTCTGTTGGCACCACCCCCTTGACCGGCCAGGACCTGACCTTGCAGTCCACCACCGTGAGCGTGCCGGAGGCTATGGCCTTCACGTTTGACGCCACCAAACCGTTCAAGGTGGTGTTGGACGACGGCACGGAGATTGACATCCCGGCACGCGCGCTGGCCGACAAGGGCCAGGTCACCCTCTACATCTCGCCACAGGCGCGGGAGATGCGCGATTCGGCCGACGCCGATGTGCTCGACTACGCCTATGCCCTGCACGCCACGGAGGTTGGCACCAACAAGGGGCTGAACGGTCCCTTCAAGAGTCCCATCATCATCAAGTTCCGCTACGACCCCGACCGGCTGCCGGCGGGCATGGACGAGCGTTCCATTCGGCCAGCCTACTACTCCACAGTCGCTCAAGCCTGGATCGTGCCGGCCGGTTACACGGTGGACACCGAGCGCAACCTGGTGGTGATGGAAATTCAACACTTCACCCGTTTTGCCCTGATGGGCAGCCGCGTGACGCCACCAGGGCCAACACAGTACCGCATCCACCTGCCGCTGGTCGTTCGTTAGGGCACCTTGTGCCTGCTCCAACTGAAAGGAGCCGCCCGCTTGGCTTTCAGGCGGGCGGCTCCTGAGTCCGCCGTTTGTTTTCCGTTCCGGCGCCGTTGGGATTGTCCGCTGGCGGAAGGCCCTCACACCACGATGTTGATCAGCCGGCCCGGCACGTAGATGATGCGCTTGGGCTTCTTGCCGTCCAGGAAGCGCTGCACCTTCTCGCTGCGCAGGGCCAGTTCGCGGGCCTGCTCCTCGGTAATGTCCACTGGCGCCTGGATGCGGTCGCGCACGCGGCCGTTCACCTGGACCACCAACTCGAAGGTTTCCTCCTTCGCCAGCTCGGGGTCCCACTCCGGCCAGGCTTGGGTGTGGACGCTGTAGGGCTGGCCCAGCCGCGCCCACAACTCCTCGGCAATGTGGGGGGTGAAGGGCGCCAGCAGCTTCACGAAGGTCAGGATGCACTCTTGCCAGATCGGGTGGTTCACCAGGCCGGTCTGCTTCCACTCGCGCAACTCGTTGCTGAACTCCATCATGGCGGCCAAGGCCGTGTTGAAGGCGAAGGTGCTCAGGTCTTCCGTGACCTTGGCGATGGTCTGGTGCAGGCGGCGCTGGGCCTGACGTACCAGCTCCTCGGACGGCTGCGCGTCATTCGGCACGTCTGGCGGGGTCAACACCATGTCCCAGACGCGGTGCAGGAAGCGGTGCACCCCCTCGATGCCCTGCATACTGAACGGTCCGCCCTCGTTCCAGGGGCCAATGAACATCAGGTAGCCCCGCACCGTGTCGGCACCGTACTTGTCCACCAGCGGGTCGGGCTCCACCACGTTTCCTCGGCTCTTGGACATCTTCTGGCCGTCGGGGCCGAGGATGACCCCCTGGCTGTAGAGGCGCGGGAAGGGCTCGTCGAAGTCCACCAGCCCCATGTCGCGCATGACCTTCGTCCAAAAGCGGGCGTAGAGCAGGTGCATGACGGCGTGCTCGGCGCCGCCCGTGTACTGGTCCACCGGCAGCCAGTGCTTCTGAGCCGGGTCGAAGGGCCCCTCGTCGTAGTGGGGGCTCAGGAAGCGGTACTGATACCAGGAAGAGTCCACAAAGGTGTCCATGGTGTCCGTTTCCCGCTCGGCCGGGCCGCCGCACTTGGGACAAGTGGTGTTGCGGAAGCCCTCGTGGAACTTCAGGGGCGACTCGCCCGTGGGCCGGAAGTCCACGTCGTCCGGCAGCAGGACGGGTAGCTGGTCTTCGGGCACGGGCACGGTGCCGCACTGCTGGCAGTAGACGATGGGGATGGGCGTCCCCCAGTAGCGCTGGCGACTGATGAGCCAGTCGCGCAGGCGGTAGGTCACGCCAGCCCGCCCGATGCCTTCGGCCTCCATTTTGGCGATGACGGCCTCCTTGCCTTCGGGCTGGTCGTCGGCCAGCTCGATGCCGTACTCGGCGGCCAGTTGAGGCGTCCACTCGTCCCGCCAGTACTTGCCCAGCGTGATGGTGCCGTCGAAGGGGCCGCTGTTGACCATTTTGCCCGGCCCGGTGTAGGCCTCGGTGAGCGGCGAGCCGTCCCAATCCACGGGCACGACCACCGGCCGGATGGGCAGGCCATACTTCTCGGCGAACTCCCAGTCCCGCTCGTCGCTGGCTGGCACGGCCATGATGGCGCCGGTGCCGTAGCCCATGAGCACGTAGTCGGCGATCCAGATGGGAATGGGCTCGTTGGTGAAGGGGTTGATGGCGTAGCCGCCGGTGAAGACGCCGGTCTTCTCCTTCTCGGTGCTCATGCGTTCGATTTCGCTCTGGCGGGCGGCCTGGTACTTGTAAGCTTCCACGGCCTCGCGCTGCTCCGGCGTGGTAATTTTGTCCACCAGCGGGTGTTCAGGGGCCAAGACCATGAAGGTGGCCCCGTAGACCGTGTCGGGACGGGTGGTGAAGACCTCAATCACGTCGTCCACGCCTTGGACGGGGAAGCGGATGTAGGCCCCCCGGCTGCGGCCGATCCAGTTGCGCTGCATGATCTTGATGTGCTCCGGCCACTCCAGCGTCTCCACGTCCTCCAGCAGTTCCTCGGCGTAGGCGGTGATGCGCAGCTTCCACTGCTCCAGTTCTCGCTTGATGACTGGTGTGTCGCAGCGCTCACAGCGCCGGTCGGGGCCGATGACCTGTTCGCGGGCCAAGGTGGTGTTACAACTCGGGCACCAGTCCACCGGAGCCTTCTCGCGATAAGCCAGGCCGCGCTCGTAAAACTTCAGGAAGAACCACTGATTCCACCGGTAGTACTCGGGATCACAGGTGATGATCTCGCGCGACCAGTCGAACGACGGCCCCATGCGGCGGAACTGCTGGCGCATGTGCTCAATGTTGCTGTACGTCCACTTTTTGGGGTGAATGTTGTGCTTGATGGCCGCGTTCTCGGCCGGCAGGCCAAAGGCGTCGAAGCCGATGGGGAAGAGCACGTTGTACCCCTGCATGCGCTTGAAGCGGGCATACGTGTCGGCGGGCGCGAAGGCGTACCAGTGGCCCGTGTGCAGGTTGCCACTGGGGTAAGGGAACATGGAAAGCATGTAGAACTTCTGGCGCGCGGGATCGTCTTTGGTTTCGTAGAGGCGCGTGCGCTCCCACTCGGCCTGCCACCTGGGTTCGATTTCCTGGGGGTTATAGCGGTCCACCCGGTTGTTCGCCATGATCACCGTCCCTCCTTCGCTCAACTGACGATGTACGCTCCCGTGCCCACTGCCAGGAGTCGCCCAGATTCGTTGTACAGTTCCATGCGCGTTACGGCCACCCGGCGGCCGGCGCGCAACGTTTTCGCTGTCACCGTAAACGCCTGTCCCACACCGGGGCTGAGGTAATCTACGCGCAAGTCAATCGTGCTCAGACGGGCGAACCGTTGCACCGTCTCCACGGCGGTCAACGGCTCCTCGACTCGCTCCAGCATCTTCATGAAGGCGGCCAGCCCGCCGGCCACATCCAACGCGGTCGAGATGACCCCGCCGTGGAGGCTGCCACGCAGAAAATTTCCGAGCAACTCGGGTTGCATGGAAAACGCCACGACAACCCGGTCGGGCTCCAGCTCGCGCACGGCAATGCCCAGCACGCGGTTGAAAGGCACGTATTGGTCGAAAATAAGGCGAATAGCTGTCTGCCAGTCAAGGGCTTGAAGCTGTTCGGTTAACTCGGCGGGCAAATGGGCCATGGTGTTTTCCTGTGAGAATTCTGAAAGCCTGAGTGCCGAACAAAAAACCCCTTCATCCACTCAGGGACGAAGGGGTTGCCTCCGCGGTACCACCCTGCTTCCGGTCGGCACGCGAGTGCCAGCCGGCTCTTGGGGCGCTGTAACGGGCGCACCCGTCGGCGGCTCAGGCCGGAAGCGTTCACCGCCGCGGCTCACAGGCGAGTTCGGCCTCATGGCGCTCCCGGAGCGCCGTGCCGGGCTTCCACCCTCCCCGGCTCGCTGCGGGATGGCCTACTACTCCTGCTCGTCGCCTTTCGCCCCGCCACCCAAGGGGCTAGCGGGTTGAGTTGTCAAAAGAAACGCCTGGCGGTTACCAGGCGTCGTTGCGAGGTGGAGCTGAGGGGACTTGAACCCCTGACCTCCTCAATGCCATTGAGGCGCTCTCCCAACTGAGCTACAGCCCCACGCTAACGTTTTTGCTGTCCAGGTGGAGCTGAGGGGACTCGAACCCCTGACCTCGACAGTGCGATTGTCGCGCTCTCCCAACTGAGCTACAGCCCCACACAAGGCAAAACTTAGTATAATAGATTTTGGCGGCCTGTCAAATGACCGCGTTCTCTCATTCGTCCACTCGCTGCCTGGCCCCGCAAACGCCATCCCATTGCCGAGGAAGGGCTTTCTCGCACGTGTCCCCTGGGGTGTTCGCGATGTTGGCTGCCCGGAAGCCGATTTGGTCTATCTTGCCTTCTGAACCGTCTTCTTGGCGCGCCGTTTCTCTTCCTGTCCTCCTCACGATGAGCCGGGCCAAAGGGGCCACAGCAGCACGTTGAGGGTATTGTAAAGGGCGTGGACGAGCACGGCGGTAGTGGTGCTGGTACGGTTGCGAACGAGGCCGAGCACGAGGCCGATCACGAAGACTTCCAACAGGGCAGGGGAGAGGGCGTACTGGGTGTGGGCGATGGCGAAGAGAGCCGCCGTGAGCCACAGCCCAAAGCGGGGCTGAAGCGCTCCCCGGAAAAGGATCTCCTCGCCCACGCCCGCCGCCAGGCCCAAGGTGAGGGCGCCAACCGGGTTCAGCAGAGGTGCGAAGAGGGAGCGGTTCAGTTCCTGCAAGCGCTGGAATGAGACCGGATCTACGGCGGACCAAGTCAGGCTGACGGCGAAGTCGAACGCCTGAAGGCCCACCACCGTCAGCAGCGCCAGGCGCAGGTGGCCGCCAGTTGGCCTCGTCAGGCCCAGTCGGCGCTGCGCTTCAGCCAGCGAGCGGCGCACGGGAAATCCCACCCCCAGCAGCCCGGCCGCCGTGAAGAAGCCCTCCTGAACCCACAGAAGCGCCTGGGTAACCTGCACGCCACTGCGGAAAAGCTGGGTGGACACGTCGGCGGCGAACTGAGCAGCTGTGACCCCCACGAGGTAGACGGCGTAAACGAGGGCCGTGGTGTGAACCGGGCGGTCAGGTTCCAGCGGCAGGAGCGCACAGAGTGTCCGGCGCACGCCCGCCAACAGGGGCAGAAAGGCGACCAGGCCAGTGGCGAGCAGCACCACCCCCACACGGGGAACGAAGAAGGGAGAAGGCGGCCCTTGTAGAAAGCGCGCTGGGATGAGCAGAAGTCCCGCGCCCAGCAGGACCAACCCGGCATTGGTGGCGGCCAACAACAGGAGGACAACGTACCAGGCAGGGCGGTACCGCTCGCCCAGGTTGGCCAGCACCAGGAGAAGGAGCACGTACAGGAATTCGACCAACGTTCATCTCCCCATGAGGGCTCGCAGCACGTCCAGCGCCCGCTGTTTGGGGGCCGCTTCCGGCGGCGCCTCCGGGCCGACGCAGGCCGGGCAGCCGTGTTCGCAGGGGCAATCGGCCACGAGGCTGGCCGCTGCCCGCAGCAGGGGATTGTACAACGCAAAGGCTTGTTCGGCCAGTCCCACGCCGCCCGGCGCCCACTCGTAAAGGTAGAGCGTGGGCCGTCCGGTGGACGCCCGCACTTCGCCCGCCACGCCGATGTCGTGTGGGTCGCACATCAGGAAGAGGGGCGCCACGTGCTCGATGGCGCGGGCAGCCCCGTGCAACCCCACGGCAATTTCACTCCGGTGCCAGGGTTCAGCCTGGCGATGACAGGCCGGGCAGAGGGTCACCAAGTTGTCCAGGCGGTTGGCCTCCAGGTAACGGTTAGCCCGCGCGGGGTCGCGGGGGTCGTATCCAAACTCGCGGAAAGGCACCACGTGGTGCACGTCCAACTCACGCCCCAACTCGGCCTCCGAGATGCCACACCGCCGGCAGCGGTAGCCGTCGCGGGCCCGCGCGCGGGCCCGCTGCTCGGCCCAGTTG
>WFWG01000404.1 GCA_015491235.1 Ardenticatenaceae bacterium | reverse complement strand
GTCCTGTCACTGCTCACTGACAATCACTGACAGGAGTTACGTGGTTACCTTGGGCAGAAGGTTTTGCTCAGCCATGTTCCGGGGGTGCAGGGGGTGGAACCCCCTGCCGGGGGGCGTGGGGGGTGTCCCCCCAGCCTCCTTCTCTCCCCCAAATGCCGCCCTGCACCGCCACCGCGTAAGTCCTGTCACTGATTACCGGCAACCGATCACTGACTACTGGCAACTGACCACCGCAACCTGCGTGGAGGCCCGAAGACCATGTGGCTCTACTACCTGTACCGCTTCATCACCTGGCTGGCCCCGTTTGTGCCGCCACGCTTCGGATACTGGCTGTGTGAGCGCGTGGGTGACCTGCTCTACCTGGTGGCTCGTGGGACACGGGCCAACGTGGCCGAAAACCAGCGACAGGTGCTCGGCCCGGAGGCGACGGAGGAGCAGGTGGCCCGCAACACGCGGCTTGTCTTGCGCAACCTGGTGAAGAACTACTTCGACCAGTTCCGCCTCTGGAAGCTTTCCCGCGAGGATCTGCTCGGATTGGCGGAGTTAGAAGGGCTGGAATACCTGGACGAGGCCCTCTCTCACGGTAAGGGCGTGGTGCTGCTGACGGCCCACTACGGCTCGCCGGAGCTGGTGGGGCAAAGCCTGGCCGTGCGGGGATACGACATCACCGCTGTAGTGGAGCACATTCAGCCGGAACCCCTCTTCCAGCACATGTGTCGCCTGCGCGCCAGCCACGGCGTCAAGCTCATCCCGTCGGACAAGCCCCTGTTGGGCATTTTGCGCACCCTGCGAAAGGGTGGGATTGTGGGGCTGGTGGGCGACCGCGACACCACCGAGAGCGGAATCTGCATGACCTTCTTCGGAAAAGAGGCCCGCATGCCCGACGGCGGCGTGCAACTGGCCCTGCGCACTGGGGCGCCCTTGCTGGTGGCCTATTCCTACCGGCTGCCGAACAACCGCTTTCGTGCGGTGGGCCGACCGCCCCTCTACCTGGAACGAAGCGACGACTTTGACGCGGACGTGCGCGCGGGGCTGGAGCGGGTCCTGCGCGAAATGGAAGCCTTTATCCGGCAGGCACCGGAGCAGTGGGTGATGACGGTGCCCCTGTGGCGCACGTGCCCGCCCGCTGAGGAGGAAGGAGCGTGAAGTCAGTATGGAAACTTCCAGACCGTTGCGCGTGGCGTTGGTCTCCCCTTATGATTTCCCGTATCCGGGGGGCGTGACCGCCCATATCCTCGCGCTCGACAGGCACTTGCGGGCGCTAGGGCATCATGTCCGCATCATTGCCTCGTCCTCGGCCCCAGAGAGCGAACTCGGTGAGCACGTCATCAAGGTGGGCGGCGTAATCGTGCCGGTGCCTTTCAGCGGTTCACTGGCACGCATTACTGTTTCGCCCCGTGTGTATTCGCGCGTCAAGGAACTGCTAAGCGAAGAGACCTTTGACATCGTTCACGTCCACGAGCCCACCGTGCCACCGCTGGCTCCGGCCGTCTTGCACCACAGCCGCTCGGTAAACGTGGGCACCTTTCACGCTTACCGGGACGCCAACGTGGGGTTCGAGCTGGCGAAGCCGGTCTTCGGTTACTTGGAGCGCCTGCACGGTCGCATCGCCGTTTCCAAGGCAGCCTACGAGTACATTAGCAAGTATTTTCCGGGCGAGTATCGCATTATTCCCAACGGCATCGAGTACGACCACTTCGCCGGTCCCCACGTGCATCCTGTTGAGCGTTTCTGCGACGGGCGCCCCAACGTGCTCTTCGTGGGCCGGTTGGAGGAGCGCAAGGGGTTCCGCTACCTGCTGCGGGCCTTCCGCCAGGTAAAAGAGGCCATCCCCGAGGCCCGCCTCCTGGTCGTAGGCGCTTTTGACAAAGAGGACGCTCGGCCTTACATTGAATATGTCTGGCATTATCGCGTGCGGGGGGTGCGCTTCATCGGCTACGTCTCCTGGGACGAGTTGCCTCGCTGGTATCGCACCGCCCACCTGTTCTGTGCCCCCAGCACTGGGTTCGAGAGTTTCGGCATCGTGTTGCTGGAGGCTATGGCCTCCGGCGTGCCTGTGGTGGCCAGCGACATACCCGGCTACCGCTGTGTGATCCAGCACGGCGTGCAGGGCGAACTGGTGCCCCCGGCCAATGTGGAAGCCCTGGCGGAAACGATCATCCGCCTGTTGCGTGACCCTGACCGCTGTCGCCGTTACGCTCAGGCTGGGCAACGCACGGCGGCCAGGTACGATTGGAAGCGCGTCACAACACAAGTGCTGGCGTATTATTACGAGCTGCTGGAACGCTTCGGATGCCGATAGGGAGGATTCGACCATGCTCAGCGAGTGGTTGCGCGCGCGCACGGCCGGCCTCGTGGGCGGGGTGGCCCGGGGCGTGGCTGCCCTCGGCCTGAGCCCCAACGCGCTGACGGTGTTGGGGTTTGCCTTCATGCTGGTCGTCGCCGTGGTGCTGGCCAGGGGACAATTCGTGATGGGCGGTGTGCTGCTCGTGGCGGCTGCCCTCTTCGACGCCTTGGACGGCAGCGTAGCCCGGCTCACGGGCCGCGTGACGAAATTCGGCGCCTTCTTCGACTCCACCCTCGACCGCTTTGCCGAAGCGGCCATCTACGGCGGGTTGCTCTGGTGGTTCTGGGGCCAGGGAATGGGACGTGAGGCCGCGCTGGCTTACGCGACCATCATCGGCAGCCTGATGGTGAGCTACACGCGCGCGCGGGCCGAGGGACTGGGCGTGGAGTGCAAAGTGGGGTGGTTTACCCGGTTCGAGCGCATTGCCGTGTTGGTGCTGGGGCTTCTGCTCGGCCAGATCACCGTGGTCCTGCTGGTTCTGGCGATCTTCTCCAACCTGACAGCCCTCCAGCGCGTTTGGCACGTCTACCGGGTGCTTGGCGAGAGGTGAGAAAGCAGGACTATTTGCCTATTGTCGAAAGGGGAATCAACAGCTTATCTTAGATTTTGTAACGTGCCCCAACTGGAGCATGTCCACTTGTTGCTTATGAGTACCTGACCACACAGATTCTTGTACGAAGCTGGTGCGGCGCTTTGCGGACAGAAACCGAAGAACGTTTACAACGTGAGCGAATGCCGATTTGTCGGCCAACCACTTGCTGGTTATCCGAAGGTGCGACGCATTTCCAGGGTGTGTCGCACCTCATCTTCATCGCCGTTTTTCTCAAGATTCACTGTGATCGAGTATGAGGGCTTGATGTCAGAGGAAAGTTATGCGAGAGCCGATGAGGATCAACGCCGAATACATTTTGATTGTTGAGGACTCTGAAGATATTCGTTTCTTGTTGCGCAAACAATTAGAACGACGGGGATACACAGTATTAGAAGCACATGATGGCTTGGAAGCAGTGGAGATCCTAAAGCGCGAGGCTGTGGCACTCATTATCCTTGACATCATGATGCCTCACTTGGATGGCTTTCAGGTGCTTCGGACGTTGAAAGCTAACCCTCAGTGGCAACATATCCCAGTTATCTTGGTGTCCGCGGTGAGTGACATGGACAGCATCGTCAAGGGAATCCGCATGGGCGCAGACGAATACCTTGTCAAACCCATCAAGACTCCCCTCCTCTATGCCCACGTGGACAAGTTGTTGGAACGCAAGCGGGCCCACGACCGGGAGCAGGAAATGATCGCGGCCCTCAAACGTGAACAGGCTCGCACCGAGCACGTGTTGCACAACGTCCTACCACCTGAAATTGCCGAGCGCCTGAAGGAAGCGATTCCTCCTGAAGGGATGATCAGACAGGTAGAAGCCGTCACTGTGCTCTTCGCCGACGTGGTGGGGTTCACCTCCCAAGCTGCTTCTCTGCCAGCTCAGGAAGTGGCCCAGTTCTTAGGCCGCATTTTCGAGCGGTTCGAGGAACTTACGGTGGCCTGTGGGGGCGAGAAGATCAAGACCGTGGGCGACGCGTTTCTGGCCGTTGTGGGCCTGGCGCAGCCGGCGCCTGACCATGCCTTGCGCGGCGTGAAGCTGGCATTGACCCTGCGAGCAGCAGTCGAACCGCTGTGCTGGCCGGACGGCACGCCCGTACAGGTGCGCATAGGTCTGGCCTCGGGGCCTGTGGCTGCCGGGGTGTTGGGCACGAACCGCTTCAGTTTCGACGTGTGGGGCGACACTGTCAACACGGCTAGCCGAATGCAAGAACTGGCCCGCCCGGGCACCATTGTCATCAGCGAATCCACCTGGAACGTGGTGCGGGAGTGCGTCGTCTGGCGAGCACAGGAGCGTGAGGTCAAAGGGAAAGGAAAAATGCGCGTCTATGAGGTGGTGGGCTTGCGCGAGGAAGAGGATTCCTCTGCCCCCTTGTGTGTAGAAGAAGGGTGAGGGATGAACGAGTCGCTGGTTGCTGTCCTGGTGCTCGTCGTTATTGCCGTTGTCATTGTCACCTTTGTCGTGCAGATCTGGCGGCGGTTTCGTCAGCCCACCCTGCGGGCCTTCTGGGCTTTTGGCCTGGCGACGGCCTGGTGGTGTTTGGCCTACGCCGTGGAAATCTGGGTGCCCAACGAGGGGGTGAAAGTCCTCAGTGCCAAGGCCCAGTACATCGGCATTGTCGTTGCGCCGCCCGCGTGGGCTCTCTTCGCCTATGAATACACCCGTCAAGGAAAGCGACTCCCTCATCGCTGGCTTGCCGTGGCGGCCGTGGTGCCGACCCTGACGTTGGTCTTCATGTGGGGGTATCCAGCCGTCCGGCTCGTTTGGCGGGCCCATCGCCTGCTCACGGAGACGGCGTTTCGCACCTTGGATGCTACCTATGGTCCCTGGTTCTGGGTTCACGTGATTTATTCCTACTTGGCTCTCCTCGTTGGAACCTCCTACCTGGTACGTTTCATGCGCCGGCGCCAGGAATTTTACCGCGGCCAGGCCATGAGCTTGGCCCTAGCGGTGGGATTGCCGTGGGTTGCCAACTTCCTGTATATCTCCGATCGCAATCCTTTCCCTGGCCTCGATCTCACCCCATTTGCCTTTGGCGTGAGTGTGTTAGCCCTCATGTGGGGATTCTTTCACTATCAACTTTTTGGTGTCGTGCCCGTGGCGCGTGAAACCATCATCCGTGACTCGCCAGTCGGTGTGCTTGTCACCGACCTGGAAGGGCGCGTGCTCGACTTGAACCCCGCTGCCGCGCGGCTCTTGCGCGTGGAACACGGGCGTATTCTCGGCCAGCGAATATCTGACGCCATTCCTCACGCGGCCCAGACTCTGGACACGCTCCTGAACACAGAAGGCCGCCAGGAGATGCGCGTGACTCTGAACGGAGGCGAACGGTACCTGGAAGCCCATACCGTAGTGTTGCAGGACCCCAGAGGGCGCCCCCTCGGCCGAGTAATCACGTTCCATGACATCACGGAGATGCGCAAACAAGCGCTCGAACTGACGATGGCCCGAAATGCGGCCGAGGCGGCCAACCGCGCCCGGAGCCGTTTCCTGGCGAACATGAGCCACGAGTTACGCACCCCCCTCACCGTCATCATCGGCTACGCCGAGATGATGGCCGAGGACCTGGCCGCAGGGGATTATGAGGCCCTCTTGCCCTCCTTGCAGCGCATTCAATCGGCTGGACAACACCTCCTGACCCTTATCAGCGAAATCCTGGACATGGCCAAGATCGAAAGCGGCCAGATGACGCTCGACCTCTCGTGGTTCGATGGCGACGCCTTGTTCGACGAAGTCGTGGCGGCCGTCGAGCCGCTGGTGACCCGACAGGGCAACCAGTTCCACGTGGAGCGCCCTGAATCGGTGGGCCGCCTGTACAGTGACCGCGCGAAGGTGTACCAGATTCTCTATCATCTGCTCAGCAACGCGGCCAAGTTCACCCGAGACGGCCATGTTACATTGCGCGTAGCCGCCGAAGGCGGCTCCAACGGAGCCGGAACTTTGTGTGTGGAAGTGGCCGACACGGGTGTGGGCATCCCGCCCGAAAAGATGGATGCCATCTTTCGTCCCTTCGAGCAGGCTGACACTTCCACGACGCGCTCCTTTTCCGGCACGGGACTGGGATTGCCCATCACGCGCCACTTCTGTCAGCTTCTGGGAGGTACGATCGAGGTCAGAAGCGCTGTTGGCAAGGGCACGGTCTTCAGGGTGTGCTTGCCGCGCGTCGTGTCGGTGCCGGCGGGAGAGGAGGCACCCGCTTCCCCCTCGTCACTTATCGAGCCACAGGCGAGAGAGCAGGAATGAGCCAAGAAGACACAGTCCAACGTTCCCTTCCCGCGCAGAACTGGACGGACATGCTCAAGCGGTGGGCTTTCCACCTGGGTTCCCTGCCCCTGATCGGCGGCGTAGGAGGGGCAGATGTCCTGCTGCTCCTCTTCGCCGTGGCCGCCTGGCTCCACGATGACCCCGAGTTCTTCGACATCTGGCTGCACATGGCCTTTGCCACAGTGGCCCTGGGGGCCTTCTTCTGGTCGGCCCGGGCGCTCCTGTGGCGCGTTCTCTTCTGGATCACTGCCTCTGCGGTCATCCTGTTCGCCAAGACCGGCACCTTGTGGGACCACGCCCTGCTGGAGCGCCCCTTTCTTCTGCTGGTGCTGTTGGTCATCCTCCTCTTCAGCCGCATTCGTGACCACCACGTCGCCGTTTTGTCCGAGCGCACGCAAGAGTTGGAGCGGCGGGTGAGCGAACTGATTGCCGTTTCCAACCAGTTGGAGGCGTCGCGAGCCAAATTGCAGGAAATGGCTCAAAATCGGGCCGATTTCCTGGCACAATTCAGCCACGAGTTGCGCACGCCGCTGAGTGCCATGATCGGATACCTCGAATACCTGCGCGAGGACCTGGACCTGCAGGACAACCCGGAGGTCGTCGAGATTCTGCGCAAGATGGACGAAACTGGCCGCCACATCTTGCGGCTGGTTGACAACTTGCTCGACCTGGCCCGCATAGACGCGGGCGAGTTCGACTTGCAGGTGAGCACCTTTGACGTGGGCCGGGAAGTGCGTGGCATCGTGGAGACAGTGCGCCCCCTGGTGGCCCGAAACAAGAACGACATTAGCCTGCGTGTGGGGAGCGCCGTGGGCGAAATGCGGAGTGACCGCACAAAGGTGCGCCAAATTCTCTACAATTTGCTCAGCAACGCGGCCAAGTTTACCCACCAGGGCCAGATCTTGGTGAGCGTTTACCGTGATTCGCCGCCGGACGGCGACTGGCTGATCTTTGAGGTGCGTGATACTGGTGCTGGCATGACGGAGGAGGAGTTGCGCACCCTCTTCGAGCCCTTCAAGCGCGGCCGGCGCTCGCGTTCTGTGCAAGGGACGGGGCTCGGAATGCCACTCACCAAACGCTTGGTCGAACAACTGGGCGGCACGCTGGAGGTGTCCAGCCAGCCGGGTCACGGAACCACATTCGTCGTGCGCCTCCCCAGGCAACTTCGGCTCGATGAGGAAACAGCGACAGCCGGAGAGGAGGAGAACAGTGCCCATCCTGCTCGTGGAAGACAATGAGTTCAACCGGGATATGTTGAGCCGCCGACTAAGTCGCCGGGGATTTGATGTCGTGGTGGCCACAGACGGCGAGGAGGCGCTTGCTGTGGTGCGGAGCACGTCGCCAGACCTCATCCTTCTCGACATGAGCTTGCCCAAAGTGGATGGCTGGGAAGTGGCCCGCACCCTGAAGAAAGACCCCCAGACGGCTCACGTTCCCATCATTGCCCTGACAGCGCACGCCATGATTGGCGACCGGGAGAAGGCCCTTGCCGCCGGTTGCGACGAGTACGAGTCCAAGCCGGTCAACTTCGAGCGGCTGGTTCAAAAGATACGTCGCCTGCTACAACGAGACGAGGGAATTTCCTGAGCGAAAAGCCCGCGCTGAAAACGAACTCAACGGCAGCGGGTAGAAGTTTTTCCCTTTGACGAAACTCAGTAGAATTCGCCTTAAACCCGAAACGGGGAACGAAAACATGGCCGTTGTCGAAGCTGTTGAACTGACCAAACGGTTTGGCACGATTACGGCTGTCAGCGGGGTCTCCTTCCAGGTCCACGAGGGGGAGGTGTTAGCCCTGCTGGGCCCCAACGGCGCCGGCAAAACCACCACAGTGCGGTGCCTGGCGGCCATCTTGCAACCCACAGCCGGACATGTGCGCGTAGCTGGCTACGACACGCGAGTAGCCCCCCGCCAGGTGCGTCGCCTGGTGGGCCTGCTCACGGAATTTCCCGGCCTCTACGGTCGCATGAAGCCGATGGAGTACTTGGACTTCTTCGGCGCCATGCACGGTCTGGACGGGCAGACCCGCCGCCAGCGGGCCGAGGCGTTGCTGAAGCAGTTTGGGCTCTGGCACGCCCGCGACCGGCGCCTGGGGCAGTTCAGCAAGGGTATGCGCCAGAAGATGGCCCTGGTGCGGGCGCTCATCCACGCGCCCCGTGTGCTCTTCCTGGACGAGCCCACAGCCGCCCTCGACCCGGAGGGAGCCTACCAGGTGCGCCAGGCCATTGCCGACTTGCGCCGCCAGGGCCACACCATTCTCCTCTGCACCCACAACCTGGTGGAAGCTGAAACACTGGCCGACCGCCTGCTCATCATCCACGAGGGGCGCATCGTGGCGCGGGGCACCGTCGAAGAGCTGAAGGAGCAGGTGTTGGGGCCACCCGTGTTCCGTGTGCGATTGGCTGACCGTCTCGATGGCACCCTGGACGCCGTTCGCGAGGTGATCGAGCCGCTCGATTGGGACGCCGACGGGTTCCGCTACCGCACGACGACGCCGGAGCAGACCAACCCGGCTGTACTGGCTCGGCTGCACGCCACGGGCGTGCGGGTGATATCCTTGGAGCCGGAACCTCGCCGCCTGGAAGACGTGTACCTGCACCTGATGGGAGCCGTTTCATGAGCAGTGAAAGAACTGTCCGCGAGACACTCGCCCGCAGCATGAGGGTGGCAGGCGCTGTGGTGGTGTTCGTGTGGCCATTGCCCTATGAACTGTTGCAGCTTCGTCTCCTGGCCGTGGACGACGTGACGGCGGCTGTGGGCCGCTTCCTGCTCACGCGCTGGGTTCTGCCGGCAGCCCTCTCGCTAATGGCGGTAGGATATCTGCTGGGACCGCCCCGTCGGCCTTTCCTGCGTACCCGCCTGTACCCCCTTGTCCGGGTGGCAGGGGGAGTTGCCCTGTGGGCAATTGGGCTGGGGTTCCTGGTGACGCCAGTGGCGCTGGCGCTGTGGGAGGCCGTTCGCCTCACGGCCATGGCGGCGCCAGTGGCTTTCTGGCGACCGACAATTGTGACAACGTATCTGTTCAACATAGCCTTCTTTCCCACTGGGCTGCTCTTGTTGCTGGCAGCGCGCAAGTGGGCGGCTGAAACCGAGGTGGTAGTATGAGCGAGCGCACGCTGGAACTGGTTGCCGTGCCGGACATTGCCCCGACCCATCCCAGGTTTGACTGGGCCCTGGTTTGGACGCTCGTTCGCCGGGAGATCCGCGACAGCCTGCGGGACTGGCGCATCGTCATTCCCATTGGCCTGCTCACTCTGCTTTTTCCGTTCGTGATGAACTTCATGGCCGACGTGGTCTTCGACTTCCTGGAGCGGTATGACGCCACCATCATTGGGGAGCGCTTCGTCCCCTTTGGACTGCTGGCTGTGGGCTTCTTCCCCATGAGCTTTTCCCTGGTGATTGCTCTGGAGAGCTTCGTGGGCGAGCGCGAGCGCAACAGCTTGGAAGCCCTCCTGGCCACGCCCGCGGGTGACGTCGAACTCTACCTTGGAAAGCTCCTCGCCTCGCTCCTCCTGCCGCTGCTGGCCAGTTACATTGGCATTGCCATTTACACAGTGAGCGTGGTGTGGGAGCGGCGCTGGAACCTGCCGGCTTCCGTCTTCGCTCAGGTGGTGGCCTTGACGACGGCGGAAGGTCTTGTGATGGTCACGGCAGCCGTGCTGGTTAGCAGCCACACCACCAGCGTGCGGGCGGCCAACTTGTTGGCCAGCTTCATCATCGTGCCCATCGCCTTCCTCGTCCAAATCGAAAGCTTGATCATCTTTTGGGGCCAGGAGCAAGCTCTCTGGTGGATCGTGCTGGGCTTGCTGGTGCTGGACGTGGCGCTGGTGCGGGCTGGTATTCGCACCTTCAACCGGGAAGCTATCCTGGCACGGGAGATTGACTTCCTGAACGTGGAGCGTTTCGCGCGACTCTTCTGGCACTTCTTCAAGGCCCCCCCAGAGGAAGCGGCCCAAGTGCGCCAGCAGTATGGGGGCACCCCCCCTTCCCTTCAACTGGGGCGCATCTACCGCCACGACTTGCCCCGCCTGCTGGCCGAGAACCGGTGGGGACTGGCCGCTTCGCTCCTTACCGTGGTGGGTGGTTTCCTGGTAGGATGGGCGCTGCTCACGTGGTGGGAAATTCCGCCCGACTTTCTCGACATGCGCAGTTTCGACCCAGAGGCGTTTCGGGCCGCACTTCAGCGGAGGGGGGCCGCATTTGCTCTGTTGCCGGCCTTCGACTTTCGGGCCATCTTCTGGCACAACCTGCGCGTGCTCCTGGGAGGTGCCCTCTTGAGTTTGTTCTCGTTTGGCGTGGTGGCCCTGCTGTTACTTGCGGCTCCCATGATGATCATTGGCCTGCTGGCCAGCGGGCTGGCTGCCAGCAGCCAAAACTGGTTGCTCTTCCTGGCCGCCTTTATCTTGCCCCACGGCGTGATCGAGTTGCCGACCGTGATGTTGAGCACGGCGTTCGCCGTGCGGATCGGCGCCGTCATGTTGAACCCGCCCGAGGGGTTCTCCGTTGGCGAAGCCGTTGTGCTCGCCTTGGCCGACTACGTGAAAGTGCTCCTTTTTGCGGTCATCCCCCTGTTGCTGGTGGCTGCCCTGGTCGAAGTTTACATCACTCCAAACGTCGTGGTGTGGCTCTACTCATGATGCGGGTCCACTTGCTTGGCGCGGGCGCTTCGGTGAACCTCACCGGCCGGGGAACGACGGCACTGGCCGTGGTAGTCGAAGACGACATCACGCTGGTGGACTGCGGCGGAAACGTGATGGCCCGGCTGGTGGCGGCCGGGTTGCCCTTCGAGCACATCGCGCGCCTCATCCTCACCCACGAGCACCCCGACCACACGGCCGGCTTTCCGCTCCTCGCTCAGCAGCTCTGGCTAACGGGCCGTCGTGACCCGCTGCCCGTCTACGGCCCTGCCCAGGCGCTGGATCTGGCCGCCCGCCTGCTGGCCCAGTATGACACCTCCCGCTGGAGCAACTTTTTTGACCTCGTTTATCACCCTGTGCCACTGCGCCCTCTGCAGGAGATTGTCAAAACCGACCGTCTGCGCGTCGTCGCCACGCCGGCGCGGCACAGTGTTCCCACCGTGGCCCTGCGCTTTGAGGACAGCGGGGGACATGTGGTTGCTTACAGCGCTGACACAGCCCCGTCCGAGGAAATCGTCGTGCTGGCGGCTGGCGCCGACGTGCTCATCCACGAGGCCACCGGCCCCTACCCCGATGTCCACACTGATGGGACCGAGGCCGGGCGCATCGCCTTGGAAGCCGGCGTTCGACATTTGGTCCTGGTGCACCTGCCCGCCACAGAACACGAAGTGCGCCGCCTGGTGGCCGAGGCACAGGCCACCTTCGGGCGCGAGGTGGTTGCCGGGCAAGACGGCATGGTAATTCGGCCCGAGCTTTTCTCTTGAGAGGCAAACGATGGCGTCAGCGGCGCGGCGTCGTTGTCTTTCCCCCACCGTGGGCGCATGACCCTGGCCCGAAATTTCTGCCACCATTTCTCCCGCTACCTCACCTCCGCCACTTTCCCTACGACGACACTCCTGTCAACTCCACCCGATACTCTATTTGATACGGCAACCCTACCCGCCGCGAGGCGTCCAATATCTCCAACGACACCAGATTCCCAGCCGCGTCATAATCCAAGATCACCCCTGGCTTCTCCTCATCACTCTCCGCCACCGGCGCTTCACTCAATATCACCGTCAGCGTGTCCGTCTCCCGATCGTAAATCACTTTCATTCCCCACCCCTCCAATACTTCTCCACCTTGCTCGTCCAATACGCCGTCACTATCTCCGCAGGCTCTCGATCGATATCCACTACCACCCGCAGCAGGTACACCCGTCCCTTCTCCCCACGCTCAAACCGCGACTGGTACACTACCCGCCCCGGCCGCACCTCCTCTGCCTGCTCCGGCGTTGCCAGCACTTCTGCCACTACCCCTTCTTCTATGCCTCGCCGCCTCATCTCCAACCGGGCATGTTTCGTGAAACGATATTCTCTAACCGGCGGTATCCCTGCCATATTCTCCTGCCTACATACATTTTACCCAATTATGCTTCCCCTGTACACCCTTTCAGCCACAGACGGCCCTAACGAGGGCGTCAGCAGCGCGGCGTCGCTATCCTACCATCATCGCTGACGCATGATTGCCGACGTTCGCGCGCGGCAAAGCCGCGTCCGCTGCACGCACGGTTAGGCTTCATCGTTGGCTATAAAGGCATCACATGACCGCCACCAACATACAACAACTGACCGGTCATCCAGCGTGCCTGCTCCGAAGCCAGAAAGACAATGACATCCGCAATATCTTCCGGCTGCCCCACCCGCCGAAGAGGAATTTCCGCGCGTAACTTCTCCTCCATCTCCGGCGTGATGTATCCCGTTTGAACCGGTCCCGGTGCAACCACGTTGACAGTGATCCCATAAGGCCCCAACTCGATCGCTGCGGCTCGACTGTAACTCTCCATCGCATGTTTGCTCGCACCATAGGAAGCTTCCCCTGGGAAGCCGGACGCCCCATCCGTGCTCACGTTGATAATCCGGCCCCACGTCGCACCGCGTCGCAAAAACCGGCGCGCATATTCGGCCATCATCAGGGCCACCGCGCGGCTGTTCACGGCAAAGTTATGGTCATGGCTCTCAGCGGAAACCGTTGAGACAAAACGATTCATAACGGCTTCCGCGCCCGAGGGCACGAAGGTGTCTCCTTCCCAGGCCGCAGCATTGTTGACCAGAATATCCACGGGGCCAAAAACTATTTCCACCTGGTCAAACAGTTGGGAAATGTTCTCTGGATTGGAAAGATCGGCTTCCCAGGCTGCAACTTGTCCGCCCCTTTGACGAATCGCATCCAGAACTTCGTCCGCTGTTTTGTTTTGTTGGATCTGGTAGAAGGCCGGTCCGGGGCCACGCACCTGTACTGCTCCAGTGGGGGCCTTCGGGAGACGAAAGAAGTGAATGAACACGCATGCACCCTGTGCTGCAAAGGCCTTTGCCGTAGCCGCGCCGATACCATAGGGGTTGTTCGCCCCCGTAATAAGCACCACTTTGCCTTCTATCCCGGGGTCTATCATGGTTTCGCCCTCTTATGGCGTCTCGCGACACCAAAACCGAAGAGGAAGCAGGCTAACGATTGCGTCAGCGGCGCGGCATCGCCGTCCCACCTCACCGCTGGCGCATGATTGCCGACGTTCGCGCGCTGTACAGCCGTGTCCGCTGAACGCGGGGTTAGGTAAGACAACCGCTTTCCTTACAGGCCATTCCTGCTACGGCATAAACCTTGCAGAAGTCGTTTGAAAATGCTCGCCAGCCATCCAACGCCACGGCTTGCAAAGCAAGAAGTACACACCAAAGATTGGCCTCATCAACCCTAAACGCCCCGGTGATCCTCTTATCTTACACCGCAACCGTTTCAAACGCCACCTTCACCCGCTCGGTTTCCACTTCCACAAAGTTCAACTTCTCAAACCCGATCACCTTCCCGCTCTTGTCCTTCATCAACACCACCTCTTCCCCCGTCTCTTCACACACATACTCCTCTTCCGGGTTACCGAACCAAACCGTCAAAGTATTCCCTTCTCGATCAAAATACACCTTTATCTCGGCCATGCTCGTTCCCCTTCCTTTATCTATCGTGTCGGTCGGATAGGTGGTTATCAAAAACCCTTCTCCGTTGAGCCGCTTCGCCACTGCGCATACCCAACGCCCCAAACGCTCGGGCTTGTAGAAAAGATACACCCGCGGGTCCCTTTTGCTTACCCGTATCTCATCGGGATTGCGCAAGGTCTCTTTCACATC
>WFWG01000403.1 GCA_015491235.1 Ardenticatenaceae bacterium | reverse complement strand
GGGAGATTTCGGGACAAGAGAAGAAAGGGTTTGACCCTCATGGCCGATACATAGATGTGGAAAGTTATGAAGAGAAGCCAGCGGCAGAATTGGTGAGATTGCGGCTGTCTTCCGCCTTTGGGTACGAAACGGAACTGTTTTGGCAAGATTGGATAAACCAAAGGCAGGGAATCGTCGATGAGATTTTAGATTCGTGGGGGAGCCCACTTTCGCTAAAGAACAAACTGCTGGTCGTATTGACCCCAATGCTTCGAGCGCTTGGAGACACTCAACGTCCCATTAACGAGATTTCTCTGTGGGATTACTCTGCAGCAACATCCGCCTTATTCAAAAGCGCCATTGCGCAGGCTGTGCTCTTGGGCCAAATGCCCACCCCCGCGACCATGCGTTGGCGTCTCCTCGCTGTGCGCCTTGATGCCTGGGATTTTCTCTTCCAGGCACAACAGGTTGCAGACCTGATTGCCCGTCAGCATTTGCTAGATGAAGCCTATCGGGTGATTAAACATCTTCTAGAAGTGGAGTATCCCCTGAGTTCAGCAGTTTACAGCGACGAACACGGGTTCGTGTTTGTTATTCCCGAACTACCCGGTTGTTCCGATGAGCAACTTGCTCAAGAGATTACCTCACAGGTGCATAACGCTCTCGACAATCCTAATTCACTGGGCACATTGGAGCAGGAAGTAATTCTTTACGGCCCAGAAGACGTTCGGCCATCGGTCATCATTGGACCACCACGAAGAGGCAAGAAGTTAAATTTGTCAGAAGTGTTGAAGGAGGAACCTGTTAGTGTACCGTCGCCTGAGATGATACATAGATGGTGGGAATCTGGGGAAAATCGAGAACGATGTATGGTCTGTGGCTTGCGGCCTCAGGGGTACGTCGAAGCAGGATTGCCTTCTTTCGTAACTTCGAAAAAGGCTGAGGAACGCCAGTTGTGTGGGATATGCCTCGCCCGTCGCGGGCGTCGAGCAGAAGCGTGGGCTACGACCCAACCTGATAGCACTATATGGATCGATGAAGTTGCCGATGTCAATGGGCGCTTTGCCCTCATCGTTGGCCGGTTTGCCATGGATGACTGGATTTCTGGACTTCTTGTTCGTTCCATGGCTGTTGGAACCGACAAGGACGGTAATTGGCTTGCAAAGCCCCCGACATTTGCACGCATTCACCGTGTATGGCGCACAACGGCTGCTTTCTGGCAAGAAATTAACAACGAAATAACGCGCATGCTCACAGATGATCGCCGGCGCATTCGCTTCTACTTGGATCGACAACCGAATTTGGGGGATTACCACACATATGAATTGGAGTTAGGGCCAACAACTATCAGTGTGGTTTGGGTGCCGCCCGATGGTGATACCAAAGGATACTTGATAAGCGCTGACAACTTGCAATACATTGCAAAGTTGCTTGATCCATCGGAGGACTTGGCAAAGGATCCCGCAACTTCGGCGATTTTTGTCGAGGATTTTGTTAAGGAGAGGATTCCGTGGCAACCTGTCTTGCGGAATCCAGATGCCAAAATGGCAGAAAGAACGCGAAATTTGCTCGCTGGTTTTCGCATTCTGAGTACAGAATATCAAGAGGTGTCCTATTCCACGGCCATCCCCATCCTCGCCGAGCCGCGCACCTTCATGGCCCTGGTGCCCGCGGACAAGGCATTGGACGTGGTGCGCGCCATCAAGACCAAGTACGAGCGCGAGATGGGCAAGGTCCGCAACCGCCTGCCCCTTCACCTGGGCGTGATCTATGCTCACCGCCGTATGCCCCTGCGGGCGGTGCTGGATGTGGGGCGGCGGATGTTGGAGCAAAAAAACCTCGGCGATGTCGGCAAGTGGAAAGTGGTTGAGGATGTTGTCGAACAGACAGGTGCGCTGCCGGCCGGAGTTGCAGAATTGGCCCATGGAACACAGCAGTTCCACAAGTGGTATGCTGTGAAACTCGAACATAAAGAAGAGAAGCGCACTCTCATCTGGTACGTCCCCGCCGTGATGGGCGACGGTCAAACGAAGGACCACTGGTATCCTTATGTATTCTGGCAACAGGACAAAGACGGCAAGGCTGATCCCGGCAATGCCACCGAACGACGCACGCGCTACTATCAATCACTTAATCCGTTCGACTGTGATCAGAATGGTAACCCGCAACTGGGGTGGCTCGTCCACGCGGGTAAACTCAAAGAAGGCGACGTGGTCTACTTCGCCCCCGCAACCCTGGACTTCCAGTGGCTGGACAGCGCTGCAAAGCGCTTCGAGATCGCTTACGATGACCAGGGCCGCCGACAGGAATTGTTTCGTCGGCCCTATCTGCTTGACGAACTGGAAACGCTGGAGCATATCTGGGACACGTTGAAGAATCACCTGACCCAAAACCAGATATATATCCTACGTGACCTGGTCGAAGCCAAGCGCGAAGAATGGAAGCCCGAGGATGTGGACTTGCGTCCCGTAAAGCGGGACGACCAGGGTAACATCCTGCAACCGGGCGGCATGTTCTGGCAATTCTGCCGCGATGCGTTGGCCAACGCCGAGTGGAAGACTGCGCCCTGGTCACAGGGACAGCGCGAGCAGTGGCTAGACACCTGGGCCAGTTACGCCACCCGCGGCTGGCTGGCCGATGTTATCGAACTCCATTTGCAAATCATGAAAGAGGAGGCTTCGCCATGAGTTTCGGCATCCACCGTTACTTGCTCATGACGGTTGACCCTGTCCACATCGGCACCGGCGGCACCCGCCTGGGCCGGGTGGACCTCAGCATCGTGCGCGAGCCGGGCACGAACCTGCCCAAGATCCCCGGCACGTCCTTCAGCGGCGCTATCCGTGCCTACGCCGCCTATCGCTACGGCAAGCGCCGCTGCGCCGGCCAGGGACAGCCCCGAGACGGTCGGGAGGGGCATTGCGCCCAGCCCACCTGTCCCATCTGCTACACCTTCGGCGCCATCACCGGCGAGCGTTCCTACAGTGGCGTGGTCTCCATCGGCGACGCGCGCCTGCTGCTCTTCCCCGTCTACTCCATGGTGGGACCGGTCTGGGTGACCAGCCCTTCCACTCTGGAGGATTTCGGCATCACCGGACAGACTGTGGCCGAGGGCAAGGCGAAGTGGAGCAACATCACCAACCAGGGGCACCTCAACCTGGGGTGGCTGATGGTGGAGAAGGAGGGGGATCTGGGCCTGGATGGATTGCCTCAAGGCATTCCCGAACAAGTTCGCCAGCGCATCGTCCTCGTCTCTGACACTCTTTTCTCCCAGGTGGTCAACTCCAACCTGGAGGTGCGCACCTCGGTGAGCATCAACCCCGAAACGGGCGCGGCGGAAGAGGGCGCGCTCTTTACCTACGAGGCCATTCCACGGGCCACATTCCTGTGGATGGATGTGGTGGTGGATGATTATCGGGAGGCCTTCCCTGTGACAACCAAGCAATGCCAAGTGGAGAAACGCCAAGAAAACGGCCAGACGGTCAAGGTCTATAACGACAACGCTGGTGAAGATTTGCCTCAAGCGTGGCAGACTCCTGCTGACGTCATTGCCGCTGGCCTGGAATGGGTTGAACACTTGGGCATTGGCGGCATGGGCACGCGAGGGTTTGGGCGAATTCGCAAGGCAGCGGAGGTGCAGCCATGACCGGAGCAACTCTCAATCTGGACAAGCTTGCTGCCCAACAGGCGCAGGAGATGGTCCGCAAAGTGCGCGAAGAAGCTGAAAGAGAGGCGGAAGACCGAGGCAGACAAGCGGGAAAAAGCCCTGAAGAGATCGAGCGGGATAAACGGGTTCTGCGAGAAAAGCGAACGGAAACTTTGGAACGCCTGGCCACGAAGACCTTGGGTGTGCTGCAAGAACAAGGCGTCTACGCCATGATGCTCTTTCTCTTCTCGCGTACCAGCGATGAGGCAAAGGTAGCCGAATGCTGCATCCGTCCCCAACTTTATCAAGTGCTCAAGGCGTTGCCCGCCTTCCAAAACGATGCCGATGTGCCGGATGATGAGGCTGATGCAGAAACAGCGCTCAAGTTCTACACGGAGAAGATACTCGATGACCTCGACACCCTGCTCCTCGTCCGAGACCTCTACGAGCAGACGCTGATCTACACTCGCTACGGCGCCAAAGCTGCATCCGGAGGAGAGCCATGACCTGGACGCACTACCGGCTTCGGTTTCGTCTTCTCAGCCCCATGCACATTGGCTACCGCAAGGTGGGCAACCTGATGCAGACGCGGCCTTATGTGCCGGGCAAAAATGTGTGGGCGGCGTTGACGGCGCGGCTTACCAGAGACTATCACAATGGTGGCGACGCGGAGATGTACAAGTGTATCGGCAGATTGGTTCAAGAAAACTTCCGTTTCGGCTGCCTCTGGCCGTCGACGAACAAAGATGCCCCCTCCTTCCCCTGGGAAGATCCCCAATTCGACTACCGATTCCTCGGCAGCTACGCCAGCACAGCCCTCAACTACGACCGGCGAGCTGCCGAAGAGGGCTTGCTGCGCGAGACGGAGTACATCGCACCGGTGGCGCGAGACGGCCAACCCGTCTACCTGGTGGGAGATCTGTGGGTACGTGAGGATGATTTACCCAAGGCTCTGAATAGCTGGCAAGAGGCGTTCCAGAAGTTCCAACTGGGCGGAGAGCGCACCTACGGCTGGGGGCGAGTGCGATGTTGCACGGATTGGCAGGCGGGACAGAGCAGGCAGGGTACCACCATCGCCGGGTACACCTGGGAGGAGCGGAACGACGACGTGATCCTGACAGTGCCTGAGGGAGGAAAGCTCACAGCCCACGCGCGAGCCGCCGGGGAGGACGCGATCTCCGGTGTCATCGGGCTGGTGGAGCCGCTGGTAGGATGGGAGCGGAACAACGACGACAACGCCAAAAATCCCTGGAAACTCTCTTCTGCCGTTGTCTGCTGGGCGCCCGGAAGCTGGGTCGAGCACGAGGTTAAAGTGCGGATCGGTGAGAACGGCATCTGGGAGGCTTTTTGAAGAGAGTAACGAACATCTCAGCCGATGTGCGCCGGATCTCTGCGATGGTCTCGGAGACCCAATCCTCGTCGCCTTCAGAGCGTGCGTGTTCCCGCCAGATGCCTTGGAGCGAGACGACCTTACGCGGGCGCTGTGGAGACGACCGCACGATTTCCAGGTCGACCCATTCCCCTTCCGTTAGATCGACGGGGGTGACAGGTTTGAATACACCGTCCTGATAGATGGCTTTTACGATCATCTGCGTGCTCCAAGTGTTGATCGGACAGCGCGATGGAACAGGCAATGCAAGTATAGCACAGAGGTAGGGGCGTGGCAACTGTGCTCAACCTCTTGCCCCACACGGAAAGGCAGATTCCTGCCAACCCGTGGGGGCTCAAATACCCGCTGAGGCGCTACAGGAGCATGACTTGGCGACTACAGGAGAGCGTTCGGAAATTCGCAGTCCGTAAAGAACTCACACGGAGACACGGAGGACACGGAGAAACGGCGTTCCAAATTGTCAGGAGGAGCACATGGAAGCACGCGCTTCGCTTTACTCCCTCGTGCTCTTGCTCACCCCGGTTCGGCCGGTGAGCGTGGGGGCTACGGTGGGCCATCAGGTTCACGTGGCCTTCTTGCACACCGTTCGGGCCGTGGCCCCTGACCTGGCCGAAGCCCTTCACGCCCAAGGGCGCGCCCGGCCGTTCACCGTCTCCCCCCTGCAGGGCGTGCCGCGGGCGCGCGACGGGCGTGTGTTGCTCTCTCCCGAACACACCTACTGGCTCCGGCTGAGCCTGTTGGACGCCGCCCTCTACGCCCACTTCATGGAGTACTTCCTCGACCCAGCCCGCCGCCCCCTTTTGCGGGTGGGCCGGGGCGAGTTGCTGGTTCGGGAGATTCTGAGCACGCCGGGAGCCCACCCGTGGTCCGGGCACACCACGTGGGCGGTGCTGGCCCAGGTGGAGCCGGCAGATCGCCTGGGCCTGCACTTCGTGACGCCCACGGCCTTCAGCCTGGGTACGCGCTCCTGGGGCAAGCAGACACTGCCCCTCCCGGTGCCTGAACTGGTCTTCAGCAGCTTGGCGCGCACTTGGAACCTCTGGGCGCCGCCGGAACTTCACGTGGACCGGAGCGCCGTGGAGCGCTTCGCTTGCGAGGGGGTGGTCGTTGCGGGGATGCGCAACGGACAGACGCGGATGTTGCAGTTCAAGCACGCGCCCCAGACGGGATTCGTGGGTCAGGTGTTCTACGACATCAAGGAGCAGGACGGCGAGATGGCCCGCGTGCTCAACGGGCTGGCCGAGTTCGCCTTTTACGCCGGCGTGGGCATGAAAACGGCTATGGGCATGGGCATGGTGCGTCCCCTCCGACGGCAACGGGAAGGAGGAGCATCCAAATGAATCCCCTCCCCGATTATCTGCCCCTTTCCATGTTGAACCAGTTGGAGTACTGTGAGCGGCGCTTCTGGCTCATGTACGTGAACGGCGAGATGGCCGTCAACGCGGCCGTGATGGAAGGGGTCTTTCAGCACGAGCGGGTTCACGCTGGCGGACAGAGCCGCGAGGGCGAAAAGCGGATCTACCGCCGGGTTTACCTGTGGTCAGACCGGCTGCGCGTGGCCGGTTTCGCTGACGTGGTGGAAGAGCGGGAGGGGGAGCTCATTCCCGTGGAGTACAAGCGCGGGCGTATGGGTAAGTGGCTCAACGACCACGTGCAACTTTGTGCCCAGGCCATTTGTCTGGAGGAACGCACTGGGCGTCAGGTGCGCTTCGGGGAAATTTTCTACTGGCGCTCCCGCACTCGCCAACGAGTGGAGTTCACGCCAACCCTCAGAGCGCGCACCGAGGTGGCCGTGGCGCGTGCCTTTGCACTTCTGCGCGAGGGAAGGCTGCCCCTGCCCGATCAACCTTACACCAAGTGCCGCGATTGTTCGCTGGAACCCATTTGTATGCCCAGGGAGGTGAAGCTACTGTTAAAAGGGGCCGGACAGAGCACAGCGCCTCGGGAGGAAGAAAGGTGACCACGCTCTACCTGACCGAGCCAAACACGCTAGTGCGCAAAGACGGTGACACCCTGCTCGTCATTCTACCGGAAGACAAGCAGAAGGGCGTGTCCAAGCGCAAACAGCACATTCCCCTCATCAAAGTGTCACAAGTGGTGGTGATGGGCAACGTTACCCTGACGGGGAGCGCGATCATGGCACTCCTGGAGCGAGGGGTAAACATCTGCTACTGCACGATGGCTGGCCAATTTCGAGGGCAATTGACCTCGCCCTTGAACAAGAACAGCCTGTTGCGAGTGGAACAACACCTGGCACACCACGATGAGGAGCGCCGATTTGCGCTGGCTCGCGCCTTCGTGCGGAGCAAACTGAGCAACATGCGCACCGTGTTGCTGCGGGCGAACCGCAAGCGAAAGGACGAAGCCATTGCGCGCGCTGTGGAAAAGCTGGGGAAAGTAGTGGCGCGGTTGGACGAACTGGAGGCCGACCAGACCCCTCCAGACCCTGCGCGTCCCCAGAAGGAGAGCGCGTATGGCTCGCTACTGGGGCTGGAAGGGGCTGGCACGGCGCTCTACTTTGAGGTCTTTGGGCGCCTGTTGCGGGGTGAGTGGGGCTTCGCGGGCCGGTCGAAACGCCCTCCACGGGATCCGGTCAACGCCCTGCTTTCCTTCGGATACACATTACTGCTCAACCACGTGGCCACCGCCGTGAACATCGTGGGTTTCGACCCTTACGTGGGCTTCTTGCACTCGTCTCAATTTGGCAAACCCGCCCTGGCGCTGGACGTGATGGAACCGTTTCGACCCATAATCGTTGACTCCGTGGTGCTCACCGTGCTGAACAACGGAATGCTCAAGCCCGAGGACTTTCGCGAAGAATTCGGCGCGTGGTGGTTGAAGGATGGGGGACGGCGTACCTTCATTCGCAAGTTCGAGGAGCGCTTGAACACCGAGGTGCGCCACCCTATCTACGGGTATCGTGTGCCTTACCGGCGTTGCCTGGAGTTGGAGGCGCGCCTGGTGGCCAAGTGGTTGACAGGCGAAGTGCCCGAATTTCGCCCCTTCGTGGTGAGGTGAAAGCGTGGGACGCTCGAAACAAAACACCCTGTACATAGTGGCCTATGACATCCCCGACGACCGGCGGAGGACAAAAGTTCACAAAACCCTGCTGGGCTTTGGGGAGTGGACCCAGTACAGCCTATTCGAGTGCTACTTGACGGCCAAGGAACTGGTCGTGATGGTGGAGAAACTGAACCGCATTCTTGACCCGTCGGAAGATAGCCTGCGCATCTACCCGTTGTGTGAGGCCTGTGAGCGCAAAGTGAAGACCATCGGGTCGGAAAAGCCGGCCCCGAAGGACGTTTTCATTCCTTAGCAACCGTGGGACGGATGGAACCAACAGCTAGAGAATCGCGAGCGGTGGAGTAGAGGCAAATTCCCCGGGGGGTGCTCGCGGAACAGGGCCTACAACATGTAGTCGTTGAATGAGAGCCCACTACAACATGTAGTAGGTAATGGCGGAGAGGAGAAGGATGTGGCTACACCCTGGTCTGGAAAACACCGGCGTTTCTCCGAGCCGCTCGCACCACTTAGACCTGTGGGGAGCAAGCCCACATTTTAGTGGCACTAATTCCTTTTTCTTGAGTGGGCCTCCCTACTTTACTTGCAAAAACTGGCCAAATGAATATAGTTATCCCAACCTTTCATCACGCGTCCCAACCAACAGAATCCCGACCGAGGGATTGAAACTTATAGAGGGGCGTATGTCCGCGCCAGGCTCGCCACGTCCCAACCAACAGAATCCCGACCGAGGGATTGAAACCTGGGAGGACCTGGCAGGCCGGGAGCTTACACCTGAGTCCCAACCAACAGAATCCCGACCGAGGGATTGAAACTAGCTACTTTCGTTGTCCGTCGGATTGCGCGTTCGGTCCCAACCAACAGAATCCCGACCGAGGGATTGAAACTTTCAGTTCAGGGTACGTTGAGCACGCCAGCATGAGTCCCAACCAACAGAATCCCGACCGAGGGATTGAAACTCTGCTGTCTCGTTCCTTGCAGTAAGCCATATCATGAGTCCCAACCAACAGAATCCCGACCGAGGGATTGAAACCAAATTGGCGCGTGCACGCCAATATGAAATTCTGATAGTCCCAACCAACAGAATCCCGACCGAGGGATTGAAACACCTCGTACTGGGCCACCATGTCATGCCACGTGCGGGTCCCAACCAACAGAATCCCGACCGAGGGATTGAAACGC
>WFWG01000402.1 GCA_015491235.1 Ardenticatenaceae bacterium | reverse complement strand
TCTGTGAGAAGGCGACGTTACCAAATCCAATTGGTATAAGTGCCCCCTTTACTGCTTACTGCTCCTTAAGGAAAACGAGGCCACCGTCAGGAGAAGCAGCCAGGTGCGACGCACTTGCCAAGTGCGTCGGTGTGTCGCACCTGCCTCTGGAAAGTCCTGTCTTTTGGGGCCGTCTACTTGCCTCACTTCCGGCTTGGTGGTATCTTAACTATGCCAATGGTCCACGCCACACCGCAGGAGTGATTTTTCTTGAAGGGGGCCGCAATGAGCGAGGTCGAACGCATCTGTCCCGCCTGTAATGCCGCCAACGAGCCGGACGCCTACTTTTGTGGCACGTGCGCTGCTCCGCTGAGGAGCGCCTTGGCCCTGCGCTCCCAGTCGGCGCTGGCCTTGCCGGAAGCGGCGTGGCCCGTGCGCTGGACGCCGCGCACCGTGGCGTTGGGCATGGGTGTGGGAGCGATGGCCCTGCGGCTGGGGAGCGCCCTGCTCCGGCGTGCCGGTCGGGCGCTCGTTGGCCGGCGCGTTGCCAAGCAGGAAGAGCCGCCTCCCCCGGTGGCTGCTCCTCGCCGGGTGCGCCTCCACGTGCGCCGGTTTTGGGTTGTTGGGGGAACGGCCGGCGTACAGCAGTGGGGATGTGAGGAGATCACCGTCGAGGAGTGAGGAGCACATCACCAATGGGATCGAAGCCCGTCGTTGCCATTGTGGGGCGCCCGAACGTGGGCAAATCCACGCTCTTCAACCGCATCATCGGCGAGCGCAAGGCCATCATTGAAGATCAGCCCGGCACAACCCGTGATCGCCTCTACGGCGAGGCGGAGTGGAATGGCCGGGCTTTCATCGTTGTGGACACGGGCGGGCTGTTGCTCCAGGACGACGACGTTTTTGCGCCCCACATCCGGGAACAGGTGCGCGCGGCCATCGAGGAGTCCGACGTCATCGTTTTCCTCGTTGACGGCAAGGAAGGGCTGACGGCCGCCGATCAGGAGATTGCCGAGTTGCTACGCCACACCTCCCGGCCGGTCATCCTGGCCGTCAACAAGGCCGACAACCCGCAACGCCGCATGGACGCCGTCGAGTTCTACGCCCTGGGCCTGGGCGACCCCCTGCCGATCTCGGCCCTCCACGGCATTGGCACGGGTGACCTCCTGGACGCCGTTGTGGCTCATTTTCCTCCAGCAGCGCTTGAGGAGGAAGAAGAGGACAAAAGTGTTCGCATTGCGATTGTGGGGCGCCCCAACGTGGGTAAGTCGAGCTTGCTCAACCGCATTCTGGGCGAGGAGCGCGCCATTGTGAGCGAGGTGCCCGGCACGACGCGGGACGCCATAGACACGCGCCTGATGTGGGGCGACCGTCAGGTTACCCTGATTGACACGGCTGGCATTCGGCGGCGAGGGCGCGTTCAACCTGGCATTGAGCGCTACAGCGTCGTGCGGGCACTGCGGGCCATTGATCGCAGCCATGTCGCCCTTCTCGTCATTGACGCTACTGAAGGGGTCACCGCTCAGGACACACACATTGCTGGGTACATTTTGGAGGCTTACAAGAGCGTCGTGGTCGTCGTGAACAAGTGGGACCTCATCGAAAAGAACACGTACACGATGCTGGAGTACGAACAACAAGTGCGCCACGCCCTCAACTTCATGGACTATGTGCCGGTGCTCTTCGTGTCGGCCAAGACGGGGCAACGGGTCAACAAGATACTCGACTTGGCCATTAACGTGTACGACGAGCGCTTCGTGCGCATTCCCACGGGCGAACTCAACCGCTTGATTGCCGAAGCCGTGGCTCGCCACGCACCGCCCAGCCAGGGGCGACGTAAGCTGCGCATTCGGTACGTGACCCAGGCGGATGTAAATCCTCCCACCTTCGTTTTTTTTGTGAACCATGTGGATTTGCTCCACTTCAGCTACGAGCGCTACCTGGAGAACGTCATCCGCCAGCATTACCCTTTCCTGGGCACTCCCTTGCGCCTGATTTTCCGCACCGGTGAAGGGGACGAGCGGGTGGAAGCTGGACGCCGTCGGCGGCGCAAGGCACGCGAGCGCGTGCGGTAGCAGCAAGTACAGGAACTCCGAAATTCCTTTCTTGTAAATTGTCTCACAGATTGCCGGTAACGAATCTGTGGGCTGAGATACTCTCGTACGTTTTGTAGGAAGAGGGTGAGTGCAGGTATGATTCTTCAACTTGAGCGTGTCATATCAAGCCGAAAGGCTGAACGTCCTAAGGGTTCCTACACGACCTATTTGTTCGACGCCGGACAGGACAAAATTCTAAAGAAAATCGCCGAGGAAGCTGGCGAAGTGATCATCGCCAGCAAGAACAACAGCCGCGACGAGCTCGTCTACGAGGTGGCTGACCTCGTCTATCACCTTCTGGTGCTCTTACAGTTCCACGACGTTTCGTGGAACGACATCGAAACCGAGCTCAAACGACGTCATCAGCCCAGCAACGCGAGGTGAGGTGGACAGATGATATCGCGAGCGCTTCTCAGCGTGTCGGACAAGCGGGGAATCGTTGAGTTGGCGCGGGCCTTGCACGAGTTGAACGTCGAAATCGTCAGCACGGGCGGCACTGCCCGCTTGCTCACGGAAAACGGCATCCCGGTCACGCCGGTCGAGAAGGTCACAGGGTATCCTGAAATGCTGGGCGGGCGGGTCAAAACACTCCACCCGGCCATCCACGGGGCGCTGCTGGCCCGCCGTGACAACCCGACGGACGTCGAAGACCTGGAGCGCCACGGCATTGCCCCGCTGGACATGGTGGTCGTGAACTTGTACCCCTTCGAACAGACCGTTTCCCGCCCGGACGTCTCCCTGGAAGAAGCCATTGAGCAGATAGACATCGGCGGCGTCACGCTGCTGCGCGCGGCAGCGAAGAATTACCGGCATGTGACCGTGGTGAGTGACCCCGACGATTATGCCCTTGTCGTCGAGGAGTTGCGCCGTTACGGTGAGGTGCGCGAGGAGACGCGGGCGCGCCTGGCCGTGAAAGCCTTTCAGGCGACAGCCCGCTATGACGCGGCCATCAGGAGTTGGCTGGCTGCGCGGCTGCTGGACGGTGAGGACGCGCCATTCCCCGACGTGCTGCTCGTTCACGCGGTGAAGGCCGGCGACCTGCGGTACGGCGAGAACCCCCACCAGCGGGGCGCCCTCTACCGCCGGCCGGGTGCAGGTGGCCTGGCCCACGCCGAGCAGTTGCACGGCAAGGGCATGAGCTACACCAACTGGCTGGACGCCGAGGGGGCCTGGCTGGCCGTTCAGCCGTTCAAGGAGCCGGCCGTGGTCATCGTCAAGCACGCCTCGCCGTGTGGCGTGGCCGTCCACGAGCGCCTCTCAGTGGCCTACAAACACGCTCTCGCCTCCGACCCCGTGAGTGCTTTCGGCGGCATCGTGGCCGTCAACCGCCCCTTGGACCTGGAGACAGCCTGCGAAATTGACCGGATTTTCACAGAGGTCGTTCTGGCGCCGGACTTCGAGCCCGAGGCGTTGGAGTTTCTCAAGCGGAAGACCAACCGCCGGCTGTTGCGCGTGCCCCCGCTTCGTCGGCCCGAGGTGGAGGTGCGCGCCATTCCGGGGGGGTTCATCGCCCAGACGCGGGACGCCGTCGAAGAGCCCATCGAAATGCGCCCCGTTACGGCGCGCCACCCCACGGAGAGTGAACGGCAGGCGCTGGCGTTCGCCTGGCGGGCCATTCTGGCGGTGAAGAGCAACGCCATTGTGGTGGCCCGCCCTGTGGAAGGCGGCTTTGCCACGGTCGGCATCGGCACAGGGCAACCCAGCCGCGTTGACGCCGTGCGACTGGCCCTTCAGAAGGCTGGGGCGCAGGCGGCCGGCGCCGTGCTGGCCTCTGATGCGTTTTTCCCCTTCCCGGACGGCGTGGAGTTGGCGGCCGAGGCCGGCGTGACGGCCGTCATTCAGCCGGGCGGTTCGGTGCGGGACGCCGAGGTCATTGCGGCGGCTGACAGGGCAAACGTAGCAATGGTGTTTACGGGCGTGCGACACTTCCGCCATTGAGGCGTTTCGAGTTTGGGGAGGCGAGGTCAGCGGGCGGCACGGGGTTCAGGTGATGGTTGGCAAGAGGTTGAATGAATGGGTTCACGAAACATAGCGCCCAGGAGCAGGAACAAGAGCCGGAAGCAGTACGTCCGTGAAATTCTGGAGCAGGTGGCTGTTTTGGCTCCCTTGTCTTCTCAGCAGCTCGACACGCTGGCTGGCCTGACAGAGTTGTGCGAGTTTCCTCCCGGAGCTGTACTCATCGAGGAAGGAACGATAGAGGAATTTTTTTACATCCTCGAGAAGGGCACAGTTTTGGTGACCAAGCAACTGGGCGAGATGGAGTTGATCATTGCCAGGCGAGGGCCAGGCACCTTCTTGGGCGAGATGGCGCTCATAGAAGACACCGTGCGGTCGGCAACTGTGCGGGCCGAAACGCATGTGCGGGCGCTACGCATCTCCCGTGAGGGCTTTGAGCACATGCTCTCATCCAGCTTTCTCGTGGCGCTGGACGTAATACGGGAGATGAGTCGGCGGTTGCGCGAGACGGATCAGCGGATGATTGCCGGCCTTCTCCAGAAGAACATAGAGTTGCAGCAAGCCCAGAAGCTACTCGAGAAGAGCTACGACGCCACGCTGGTGGCACTGACCCGGGCCTTGGACCTGCGGGATCGTGAGACGGAAGGGCACTCAGAGCGAGTGGCCAACTTGGCCGTCAAGATCGGGAGAATTATGGGCTTGAATGAGAAACAGTTGCAGAACCTCTGGCGTGGTGGCCTCTTGCACGACATCGGCAAGATAGGCGTGCCCGACACCATCCTCCAAAAGCAAACAGCGCTCACGCCGGAGGAATGGGAAATCATGAAGAAACACCCCGTCTGGGGAGCGCGCATTCTGGAGGAAGTGGATTTCCTGGTGGAAGCCGTACCAGTCGTGCGCTACCACCACGAAGCATGGGACGGGAGTGGCTATCCGTCGGGGCTGCGCGGGGAGGAGATCCCCCTGCTGGCGCGCATCTTCATGGTGGCCGACACCTACGACGCCATTACCAGCGACCGCCCCTACCGCCCGAAGCGCTCTTCGGACGAGGCGATAGAGATCGTGCGCCAGGAGGCAGGCCGACGCTTCGACCCGAGGGTTGTGGAGGCGTTCGAGGAGTTGGTGCCGCGCTTGAAGGCGTGACCCAAGAAGCCCCTTTCAATCGAGCGCCCGGCGAAGGGTGTCGAGGGCGCGGTTGGCCACCCAGCGCTGGCTGTGCTCGTCCCGCCCGCCAAGCTCGAAACGGTGGGTGCGGACTCCGCTCGGACCGCTCAGGCCGATGACCGTTTCGCCCAACTGTCGCCCGTAAATTCCCTCGTCCTCGCCAGCGGTGCCGTACACCACCAGGCCCCACGTGGCGTTGCTGGCCTTCTGCGCGCGCTCAGCCAGTTGAGCAACGGTCTCTTCGTCAGGGAGAGCTGTGGGAGGCGCTTCGACCGTGGCGGAAATGAGCACCTGAGCGCTTCCCTCCACGGCCTGCAACCGCCGGGCAATGGCGCCCTCCGTGTTGGTTTCCACCACAGCGAGGGTTTCACCGCGCTTCCGCAGGCGGCGGACGATCACCTCCTCGATGGTTTCGGTTCCCTCGCCGTAAATCCAGTTGCCCAAGCGCTGGCGGATTTGGCGTTCCACCTGCGCAATCATGATGTCGGCCTCGCGGGGGCCGGGAGCGCGGGCGGTGATGCGCACGTCCACCTGGCCCATGTGGGCGGCCAGGCCCACCGTGGGGTTCTCGAGGCGCATCAGGTCGGCAATGCGCTCGTCCACCATGCTCTCGCCGATTCCAATGGTGCGTAGCACTTTGCTCCGGATGGTCACCGGCTGGCCTACAAGCTGGCGCAGGAAGGGCAGCACGTGGTCGTTCATCATGCGCTTCATTTCGCGCGGCACGCCCGGCATGGCAATGACGTGTTTTTCTCCAAGGGAGACGATGAAGCCCGGCGCCGTGCCGACAGGATTCCACAGCACACGGGCACCTTCGGGAACGTCAGCCTGCCGCAGGTTGTTGGCCCCCGGCTCTCGCCCCATGCGCCGGAAGATGTGCCGGATGTGCTCCTCCAGCTCCGGCAGGCGCACCAGAGGGCGGCCCGTGGCGTCGGCAATGGCCTCGCGGGTCACGTCGTCCACCGTGGGGCCGAGGCCACCTGTCGTCAGCACCACGTCCACCCGCTTCAGGGCGTGGCGGATGACCGCTGCGATGCGCTCACGGTTGTCGCCCACAGTGGTCTTGTAGTAGAGATTCACGCCGACTTCGGCCAGCCGCTGGGCGATCCACGCGGCGTTGGTGTCCACGATCTGGCCGAGCAACAACTCGGTACCAATGGTAATCAGTTCAGCGTCCATCGGCCTACTCCACGTGAATGTGGTTCGTCAGAATCCAGAGCTGCCCCCAACGGCGCACTTCCACGCGGTAGTGGCCCGGCTCGCGGACGACGTGGCGCAGGCGGCGGGCCCACCGGTTGCGGACCAGAACCTGGCCGTTCCGGTAGAGCGTGATGTGGCCTCGTGCGGGAGCGCGGAAGTCCAACACGATTTGACTGCCAAGGCTGACCGTGTCGCCCACGGTGGCGCGCGAGCCGTCCGGCAAAAGGGCCACGAAGTGTGTGCTGGCCGCTTCTCCCCACGTGCGGTTCGCCATGATGACCCGTCCCCGGCGCAGGGCGTTCAAAATTTGGCGGCTGGCCTCGGAAAATGCCGCCTCAAGGGGCTGCTCAACGACGAGGTAGTTCGTGAGCGTGCGGAAGACCTGTTCGTAGGGGAAGACTTCCCACACCCGTCCCCAAGCGCGGACGCGCACGGCGTGAACGTCGGCGCCCACGATGCCGGTGGGCCGCCACCCCTCGGTGGCCAGCAGATCCCACCACGCCAGGGTCTCGGCTGTGGGCCCCCGTACCACCAGTTGGGGGAAGAAATAGTTGACATAACGCATCCGGCGGGTGTACCGCTCGATCCACTCGCTCATGTAGTTCCACAGCTCGATGCCCGTAAACCCTCGCAAGCTCCAGTCGTCCCACCGGAAGGGGCGCGTGTGCTCGTTGGTGACGCGCTCGTCCGGGTGGGCCACGAACCCCAGACCGCCCTTCTCGGCCACCAGGCGGACGTAGTCGGCGGGAGCCAGTTCGTTCGAGACCACTTCGTCCAGGCCACAGACCAGGTAGTGATTTCGCTCCGGCGTGATTTCGTAACCGGCCAGCACGGCCACGCCATCGTACCAGCCCTCCTCGGCCTTGGCTCGCAGGTCGTCGTGGTCGGTGATAACGATCCAGCGCAGCCCCGCGCGCCGGGCGGCGGCCGCCACCTCGGGCACCGTGCCGGTGCCGTCGCTGTAGGTGGTGTGGATGTGAATGGCCCCAGGGATCGTGAGGAATGACGACTCTTTCTCCAGCGTCACGGCCTCACTGCCTCTTCGTCGGGTCGGTCGAAGGATTCCACGTAGGGCTTGATGTCCAGCACCGGTGTGCCGTTGAGCGCGTCCAGCCCGCGCACGTGCAGGATGCGCTCCTCTTCGATGCGCTCCAGGCGAGCCACCGTTGCGCCGATAGGGTTGGGGCGATACTGTGTTCGGGTGGCAAAGACGCCCCGCAGGGGCTGCTGGGGGTCGTCGTGCGGGTGAAGTTGGAGCCGCACTTCTGAGATGTGGTGGAAGTGAAAGATCACCAGAAGCCACTGCCCCGGCTCCAGCCCCAGCGTGCCCGGAGCCCACTGGGGGTCCAGCACGATGCGCATGGGGGCCGCCCGCAGCGTCTCCACGGGCGTCCACTCGTTGAAGGCGTTCTCCACGAAGCCAACAGGTGTGTAGCAGATCGTCTCACTCATGACTCTTCCACCACTTGGAGGTCCCACGTCACTTCTGCCGTGCCCCGCAGGATGGCTGTGGCGGAGCAATACTTCTCCTGGGAGAGGTTCACGGCTCGCTCCACCTTGGCGCGGTCCAAGTTGCGCCCCCGCACCGTGTAGGTCAGGTGGACGCGGGTAAAGACGCGAGGGTGCTCATCGCGCCGTTCCGCCTCCACGGCAATTTCTACCCCGGTGAACTCCTGGCGCATCTTGCGCAGCAGGGCCACCACGTCCATGCCCGTGCAACCGGCCGCGCCGACGAGCAGCAGCTCCATGGGGCGAAAGCCGGCGTTCTCGCCGCCGTGATCGGGGGCGGCGTCCAGCGTCACGTGGTGGCCGGAGTCGGCCGTGCCGTCGAACTGCATCTTCTCCTGCCAGGTAACTTTTGCGTGCATGGTCATCCTCATTTGCCTCCTTTTTCAGGCTTGAGTTGAGGTTTCAAAGCGGTGGCAGAACGGCCAAGAGGCCCGAGAGGTCGCCTCCTTCGTCATCCGGGGTGTACGTGGGGTCCAGCACGATCTCGCCCCGGCGGTTGGACCAGTAGCACCGCAGCCCCGCCGCTTTGCTTCCCATAGCGTCGAGGGCGGAACCGGCCACGTGCAACACGTCGTGGGAAGTCAACCCCAATGACTCCAGCGGCACGTGGTAAATGCGCGGGTGGGGCTTGTAGACGCCAGCCTGCTCCCCCGAGAAGATGTGGTCGAAGGGAAGCCCGACGTGTTCCAGCAGGGCGCGCAACATGGCCTCGTCACCGTTGGAAAGCACGGCAACCGTGTATCCTCGCTCGCGCACAGCTTCGACCACGTGGCGGGCTTCTGGCCAGAGTTCAAGGCGGTTCCAGGCGGCCACCAGGGCCTGGCGAGTGGCCTCGTCGGCCTGGAGGTTCCGGCGGTGGAGCACGCCGTCCAGGGCCAGACGTGTCAGGCGCTCGAAGGGAATGCGACCCTTGAGCAGCGAGTTGCTGAAGAGCGTGCCCTCGCGCTGCAGGCGTCGCCACTCGTGGACAACCGCGCGGCTCTCGGCCTCGGGGAGGCCCAGAGCCCGACTCACGGCGGGAACCAGGCTGCGCTCCAAGTCTACCAGTGCCGTGTACACGTCGAACGTGACCAGGCGAATCATCGTGTGTGCTTGTCCCTATTCGTCCGACCGGCGCAGCGTTTCAACCGCTTCTTGCATTTCGGAGGCCGTTTCTTCCGCCCGTCGGATCCCGCTCAGGTGGGGGTCCGTGAAGTCAACTGGCTGGGGGAGGAACAGGCGCCGCAACCAGTTGACGACCTCACCCTGGTAGCTCTTGCACATCAAAATCGTCGCCGGAGAGAGTCGCATCACCTGTTCGGGAATGTTGCCGAAGAGGCGTTGCTCGAACACACCCTGTTCCGAAGCCCCCATAATCACCACGTCATCTGGCCGAATGGCCTCCACGATGCCGGTGACCACATTGTCGGCGGGGTGTTCGAGCACCTCGATGGTGATGCCCAGTTCGTCTGCCAGGAGCTCCATCTGTTGCCGGAACTGCTCCGCCTCTTCCGGCGGGCGTCCCGGTGTCATCACGTGCAGGGCGACAATGGGAATCTGAAGGCCGTCGTGCTCGGGGTTGGCGTAGAAGGTCACGATGTCGCGGGCTAAGGAGAACGCAAGGCGCACGTTGGGTCCCCGCCCACGGCAGGGCAGGAGGAGGCGCTTGGGCGCCTCCCACTGGCGGCGGAACCGCACCACCGCCATGTCACACGGCGGGTTCTTGCTGATCAGGTCAATGACCGAGCCGAAGGCCACGTCTCGCGAGTGCGTGTAGCCGGGCCATCCCAGCAACATCAGGTTCGCGTTGCGCTCTCGAGCGGTGTTCATAATCGTCTGGCCGATGTTGCGCCCCAGGCGAATCATGGTGCGCACGGGCACCCCAAATTCCTTCCCCGCTTCGATGGCGGCCTCCAGCACGTTGCGGCCGTGGCGCAGGAAAATGCGCCCCTCGCTGATGGTCAGGGCCTTGGGCACGCGAATCACGTGAAGGGCAAAGAGTTCACCATCGTGAACGGCAGCCAGCATGGCTCCCAGCCTGCCCAAGTCGCGGGCCTGGCCGATGTCGCTCACCGGCACCATCACGCTGTACTGCTTGATGGCGATGATCTCCTCCAGCAAGATGGGATGAGCGGCGGCAACGCGGCGCTCCTGCTGTTTGACCCCGTAGCCCAAGTAGATGACCACCCCCCCGGCAATCCACAAGATGGTGGTATACCAGGCAATCGGGCTGAGCTCGAAAAGCGTCAGCGACAGGGCCAGACAGGCCACGATGCCTACAATGGGCCAGTAGGGGAAGAGTGGCACCTTGAACTGGCGGTCCAAGTCGGGCCGGCGCTCGCGGAGCGTAATGAGGGAGTAGCACACCATCATGAAGAGCAACAGGAACATGATGTCGGCGCTGGCCGCCACGTCTTCGATGGGCAGGGTTATGGCCATGAGGATGATGAGCGCTCCGCTGATGAAAACGGCGTAATGGGGCGTGTGGGTAACCGGATGAACACGCCCAAAAATGGGGGGTAAATTGCCGTCCCGTCCCATGGCAAAGCTCACCCGGCTGGAGCTGTAGATGGTGGCGTTCAGGGCGCTCATGGTGCTGGCCAGGCCGGCAAGCAGGAGGATGACCTTACCATAGGGCATAAGCTGGCCGGCCGCTTCGGCCATGCCCAGCTCGCCCAGCGTGCCCAAATACTTGTAGATGGGAATGCCGGCGGGCGCTTCGATGCCACCCAACACAACGAAGGCCACCAGCAGGTAGATGGCAACGGCGGTGAGAATGCTCAAAAAGATGGCGCGGGGGATGTTGCGGGCCGGGTCCTTCACCTCCTCGCCACTCTGAGCAATAATTTCATACCCTTCGAAAGCGATGAACGTCAGGCCCATCGCCACGAAGACGCCCAACCACCCCTCCGGCAAAAAGGGCGTGTAGTGGCGCCATGCACTGGGATTGCCCAAGATTTTGTACAGGCCGAAGCCGACCAGCACCAACAGGATGAAGACCTTCAGGCTGGTGACAATGTTGCCCACGGTGCCGGTTTCCGAGGCGCCGCGAAAGTTGATCACCGTGAACAGCAGTGCCACCAACACGCTGATGCTCACGGCCACAACTTCGCGCGCCACGGGAAGTGGCCCAAAGCCCATCTGGATAAGCTCGGTAGCAAAGGAGCCGAATCCCAGCGCGTAAAGGGAGCAGGCCACGGCGTGGGCAAACCAGCTCATCCAGCCGGAAAGGAAACCGAAGATGTCGCTCATCCCCTGTTTGACCCACAGGTAGCCGCCACCTGCTTCGGGGAAGCAACTCCCCAACTCGGCGTAGGCCGCGCCGATGATCATGGCGATGACCCCGTTGAGGAAGAAGGCCAGCAGCAAGCCAGGACCAGCGTGCCCGGCGGCAATGCCGGTCAAGACGAAGATGCCGGCGCCAATCATGGCGCCCACTCCGATCATGGTGATGTCCAGCAGGCCCAACTCGCGACTTAGGCTAACGTGAGTCTCTGTAGGTGGCAGCGAGGCTTTGGCCATTGACATTGCTCCTTGATGCTTGGTTGGCCGAATTCAAGATAGGCGGACACGCAGCACAAGTTGGCAACCCTGCAAAGAATAGCGGGAAATAAAAGGGCGGGCAAATGCCGTGATACTGGAACTGGCCGCCGACACAACTTCGGCGTCTCAGGAGTTGTGTTGCCGCCGTTCCAGAATCAGGCCCTCGTTGGGGCGCAGGTGTATGGTGCCGCATTGCACCGCTTCGGGCCTGTCCATGAACGTGGAGAGCACGGGATGAGCGTGCTTCCACGCCGGCGGCAGGGTCCACGCCTGTGGCTCGCCCGTGAAGTTGAGCGCAATAAGGTAGCGTTCGGCTCCAGCCTCCCGCGTGTAGGCGAACACGCCAGCGGGCGTCTCGCAAGGAAAGTAGTCTCCTACCGCCAACGCCTTCGACGAACGCCGCAGGTGGATGAGCGTGCGGGTCATGTTCAGCATGGAGTTGGGCTGCTCCCGCTGCACCGCCACGTTGACAGTGTGGTACGCCTCTGAGAGGGGCAGCCAGGGCTCCACGTCCGGCGGGCAGAAGCCGGCGTTGGGGCTGGTATCCCACTGCATGGGCGTGCGTTCGGGGTCGCGCCCCAGGCCCATGCCGGGGATGTTCTTCTCCAGCGGGTCCTGAACGCGATCCGGCGGGATGGGCACGTCTTCCATGCCGAGTTCGTCGCCGTAGTAGATGGTCGGCGTGCCGCGCAGCGTCAGCAAGAGCATCATGGCCACGCGGGCTTGCTCCCGCCCGACCCGTGAAGCTACCCGTGAGCGGTCGTGGTTGCCCAACACCCAGTTGGGCCAGGCCCATGAGGGAACACGGCCCTCGAATAAGTCCACAACGCAGCGCACGGCTTCCGCCTCCCAGGGCGTGGTGATGAGCGTGAAGTTGTAGGGAATGTGATATTCAGGCGCCTCAGGTGTGCCGTAGTAGGTCACCAACTCGGGAATGGGCAAGTAGATTTCGCCGATGAGCACCCGGTCATCGTACTCGTCGGCCACGGCCCGCAGCCAGCGGGCTGTCAGGTGGTTGTCGGCGTAGTTTTTGTTGTAGGCTTCCAGAAACTGCTCCACGGGGAGCATTCCCTCGCGCCAATCCGGGTTACGGGGGTTATTTCGCAGGCAAGGGTCTTTGATGAACCGGTCGGCCACGTCCACGCGGAACCCGTCCACGCCCTTGTCCAGCCAGAAGCGCATCACGTTGAAGATGGCCTCACGCACTTCGGGATTGTGCCAGTTCAGGTCGGGCTGCTGAGCCAAGAAGGAGTGCAAGTAATACTGACCAGTCTGCTCGTCGTACGTCCAGGCCGGCCCGCCGAAGAGGCTGAGCCAGTTGTTGGGGGGGCCTCCGTCGGGTGCTGGGTCGCGCCAGATGTACCAGTCTCGCTTGGAATTGTGGCGGGACGAGCGCGATTCGAGAAACCAGGGGTGCTGGTCGGAAGTATGATTGGGCACGAGGTCGAGAATCACACGGATGCCGCGAGCGTGAGCGGCTTCCAGCAGGGCGTCGAAGTCGTCCATGGTGCCGAAGAGCGGGTGGACGTCGGTGTAGTTGCTCACGTCGTACCCGAAGTCGGCCATGGGCGAGGGGTAAATGGGACTGAGCCAGATGGCGTCCACTCCCAGCCACGCCAGGTAATCCAGGCGACGAAGAATCCCCGGTAAATCTCCCACGCCGTCGCCGTTGGCGTCCTGGAAGCTGCGGGGGTAGATTTGGTAAATGATGCCACGTTGCCACCAGGGAACGGTGTTCATCGGTTTTTTCCCTCCTTGTGGTTTTGTGACAGGACTTGCGCAGTTGAGCGTTGTGCGAACGGCAAAAAAGGAGGCGTTAAGGTGCGACGCACTTTCGAAAGTGCGTCGCACCTTTCCTCTCATCCTGCACGAACTCGGCTCTTGCCCCATTCCTGACAGCCGGCGTACTAT
>WFWG01000401.1 GCA_015491235.1 Ardenticatenaceae bacterium | reverse complement strand
GGGTATCATAGAGTTGGGGTGTGGTGGTCATCGTCTGCTCCTCCTTATGTTGTCTGGTTTCTTCTGTTTGCCAGGAGCATACACGATGACCGCTACACCCTCAAGTTTTGTCAGTCAATGAGCGTACAAGCACAAAACTCGATGTAACTCTAATGTAGTTAAACATCCATCTTCCACAAATGGAACACCATCTCATTATGGCCTTAAACAGACAGATAGGCAGGGGATAAGGGCACCGTTTGTGCCCTTATCCCCTTTTAGCCGTCTACTTGGCCGGCTTGAGGTTGTGAATGATGACGTGTGTGCTTTGCCACCACGTGGGCGGGTGGATGTAATCGTTCTCCGCGGTGGGCCATCCCGTCCAGTACGTCGTATCAAAGGGGATGATCTTCTTGGCCTGGGTCACGGGAATAACTGGCAGTTCCTTGAACCAGAGGCGCATGGCCTCGACAAACAGGTCTTCCACTCGCGGATCGCCCAGCGGCAAGCTGCCCATTTCGTCCACCAGCTTGCTGTACTCCTCAGCAGCTTTCCCGCTCCAGCGCCACTCGTTGCCTGTGGCGCGCTCGTTGAGCGGCTTCAGCCAGCGCACGTTGAAGCGATCCAGAGAAGCCCACGGTTCGTTCACTGAGCCACACGTTTGCCAGCCCACACGAGCCTCAAAACGACCGAATGCGAAGTTCTCGTTCCACGTGCCGCCAGCTTCGTTGCGGTGGGTGGCGTTGATGCCGATGGCCTGGAGTTGTTCCACGATAACCTGGGCGATGCGCTGTTTTTCGATGAAGGCCTCGTGGGTCGTAATCTCCAGGGACAGTTCCTTGCCGTCCTTCTCGTAGTAGCCGCGACTGTTCAGTTTATAGCCTTTAGACTCGATGATTTGCTTGGCCTTGTCCGGGTTGTGCTCCCACAACTGGTCCAAGTTCCACGCGTCAGCTTCGATGGCCTTGTCCACCAGCTTGTCCAGCGGGGGGTAGGCCGGGAAGAAGTGACGTGACTTCAAGGTTGTGCCCTCGTAAGCAATTTGGACAATTTGGTCGCGGTCAATGGCGTAGTTCAGCGCCCAGCGCATTTCAGGATCATTCCACGGCTCGATGGCATTGTTGACTTCAAATGTGCGCGAGCAAGGGTCTGGCACCCAAGCGTACGGCAGGTCATCGAACCAGGTGATCACGTTGGGATTGCGCTGCTTAAGCGCCAAGAGTGCACCCAAGGTGATGTCCATCAGGCTGTCCAATTGTCCTTCGGCCATGAGCGCCGCCCGGTTTTCTTCCGGTCCGGCCCATGTCCAGATAAGCTTCTCCGGTGCCGGCAGGGGCTTGAAGCCTGTCTGGGCGCCCCACCAGTTGTCGTCACGCACGTAGATGAACTCCGTAGGGCTCGCACTCACCAGTTTGTACGGCCCTGTGCCCACTGGCCAGCCCTTTTCGGGGTCGTAGAACTTGAAGGTGAGGGGATCTTTGTCTTCCCAAATATGTTTGGGGACGATGTTGGTGCTCCCCCAAATCTTCACGGCGAAGTAATCAAGTTGGAAGCGCGGGTTGGGCTTCTTTAGGTAAAACCGCACCGTAAGGTCGTCCACCTTCTCCACACGGTCCACCCACTGGTCCATCGCTGCTGACCCTTCCAACTCAGGCGCGTGTTCCTTCAGCATATTGATAGTGAAAACGACGTCGTCTGCTGTGAAGGGCACGCCATCGGACCAGTGGACACCTTTGCGCAGTTTCAGAGTCCACACATCGAGGGTGTCATTTGCCTCAAAGCTCTCCCCCAGCCAGGGGATGAATTCGCCAGTTTGGTAGTTCAAGATGAAGAGGGGTTCCAATACCGCTTGGTGATACCCCTGGTCCATTCGGCGACCGGGCGTAAAGGGATTCCAGTTGGTAGGATCGGCAACTCGACCGCCGTCTATGTCAAAGATCAGAGTACGTTCACGGGGCGCGTTGATGTAATCCTTCGCTTCTTTCTCTTCAGCCGGTTTAGTAGCAGTAGCCGGTGGGGGTTGTTGTGCAGCTTTAGTGGGTTTTGCCTCTTCTTTCGGTGGCGTCGGTGTCTGTCCACCAGGACAGGCAACCAGAAGGAGCGCTGTTACAACAAGCAGGGTCAGGACGGCGTAAAAGCGGAAACTTAGCAACAGGCGCCGCACAGCTTGCATGACAAACCCTCCTTTTCGTTATAGAGAACCTTTGTTAAAAGCGCTTCGGACTTTATCGAACCGGTTCGATCACGATTTGTTTTTCACCCCCTTTCTTCGTGTTGACTTTTTACGGCGCCAACCATTCAAAGTTGTTACCGAACTGGGGATGTAGAATCCCGTACAACGAAAGTGTGGGGAACGATGTGAGGCGCTACGGTCTCGCCGGCTAGGCAACGCAAGAGCATGCGAGCCGCCTCGTAGCCGAGTTGATACGGCCGGATGTCAACGGCTGTCAGGGGGGGGTACATGTACGCCGCCATCTCACACTCTGTCGTCACAACGGCAACGTCTGTGGGGACCTTACATCCGTGTTTGGCCAGCGCGTGCACGACCCCCAAAGCTTGCATGGGGTTCAACACCACTATTGCCGTAAACGTCACCGAACCGCACAAGCGATCCACAATTCGATAGCCATCCACAAATGTCAGTTCGGCTTCCACAAGCAACTCTGCTTGAAAAGGCAATCCATGAGCGTCGAGTGCTTTGCGATAGCCAACAGTGCGATCGTGGGCGTAGGTATACCGGGAAGGACCGTTAATAAAGAGGATGTGCTGGTGTCCCAACTCGACAAGGTGCTCTGTAGCGTCGTAAGCCACCTGGACGTTGTCGTTGTCTACGTATCCCGCAAACGTGGTCACCGTTTCTGGGGGACGGCCAATGAACACGTAAGGCACATGGCTCTCTTCCAACACGTCCACATAAAGCATCCCCCATGTTGGATGGGTAATCAGGAATCCGTCCACAGAACGGCTCCGGACCCACCGTTCCATCTGGGGGACGATGTCTGTTTCTCGCTCTGCAGCGTAGAGAACGAGGGAATAATCCTCTTGACCACAAGCTTTGTAGATCCCCCGTACGAGCTGGTTGAAGAAGTCGCTTGCTGAGAAGGTGTGCTCCAAGCTAGCGGGGATAAGAAGGGCGATTTGATGCGTGCGGCCTACGGCTAAGCTGCGGGCAGTGCGGTCGGCATGGTAGTTCAACTCCAGTGCTGCCTGTAAAACACGGGCCCGCGTTTCGGGCGTTACAAAGGGCTTGTTGTTGAGTGCAGCAGAGGCGGTGGAGACGGAGACTCCAGCCCGCTTGGCCACGTCCCGAATAGTAGCACCCATGTAAACTGCTCCGTGAGGGGGAAAGAATCAACTTTATCGAAACGGTTCGATAAAAATTTTGCCCTATTATAGCGCCATTTTGATGTTTGTCAAATTCGCTTTTTCCCGCAGCCATTTCGTGAAATGTGCCCAGAAGTAAGCGCGAGATGATCCTGGCGCTGCTCTTGTAGCCTGGCGACGAGAATCGTGTCTGTTTATTGCAATGTAGAGGAATACGATAAAATACTGCCTCAAGACATCGGAAAATCCACAACAACATTGGCCGTTTAAGAAAAGACTCGACACCGAGGACGAACGATGAACGACACAACGTGGTTTGATTGGATTGTGGCAGGTGTGCCAATTCTGTTGGTCCTCTTCCTGATGGCCGGTGCGCGGTGGAGTGCGTTCCGGGCGGGTGTGGCCGGATGGGTTGTGACCCTTGTTTTGGCGGTGTGGCGGTTTGGTGCTGGCGTCAACGTGGTAATCGTCTCCCAAGTGCGCGCCCTTTTCCTGAGCCTGTTCGTGCTCTACATCATCTGGCCAGCCTTGTTGCTTTACTTCGTGGCGAACGAAGCCGGGGCGATTGCGGCCGTGAGCGACCATGTGGCCCACCTGACGCGCGACCGGCTGGTGCAGTTCTTGCTGCTCTCCTGGGCGTTTGCCAGCTTCTTACAGGGGGTCACCGGCTTCGGCGTGCCCACAGCCGTTGTGGCCCCCCTGCTCATCGAATTGGGCTTTTCGCCCACCGCGGCCGTGGTGGGCACCACGCTGGCCCACGGCTGGGCGGTCACCTTTGGCAGCGTGGCGTCCAGCTTCTACGCGCTCTTGGCGGTCACCGGCCTGCCGGCGGAGATGCTGGCACCCCCCAGTGCCTTTGTGCTTGGCGTGGCCTGCGTGGGGTGTGGGTTCGTGGCGGCCCACGTGGCGGAAGGGTGGCGGGGCGTGTGGCGCGGCGTGGTGCCCGTGCTGGTCATAGGCGTGGCGATGGGAGCAGTTCAGTACGGCATGGCGGTGGTGGGTGTGTGGAACCTGTCCGCCTTCGGCGGCGGAACCGCCGGCCTGCTGGTGGGCAGCCTTCTCGCCTCGATACGCCCCTTCCGGGGCAACGACGACCCGCCAGAACACAAGCCTGGCATGTCGCTCTGGCTGGCCATTGCTGCTTACATTATCCTCCTGATTGTGTTTACGGTCGTGGTTCTCGTTCCCGGCTTGCAGGAGTGGCTCAACCAGGTGGAGTTGACCGTCCACCTGCCGGCCGTGCGCACGCAACGGGGGTGGGAAGTGGCCGCCGGGCCGGCGCGTCCCATCCACGTTTTCGGTCACGCGGGCGCGCTGATTACCCTCTCGGCGCTCCTCTCGGCGTTGTTGTACGCCTCACGGGGGCTCTACCGTCCGGGCGCAGTGGGGCGCGTAGCGCGCGGTGTGTGGAAAGGGGGCGCGCGCAGCACCACTGGCATCCTGAGCATGGTGGGCATGGCCATGCTGCTCGACCACAGCGGCATGACCTTCACTCTGGCCCAAGGGGTAGCTACACTCGTCGGTCCCTACCTGCCAGCCGTGGCCCCCTTCATTGGAGCCATAGGCGCCTTCATGACCGGCAGCAACACGAACTCCAACGTGGTATTCGGCCCCTTGCAACTCCAAATGGCCCAACTGTTGGACTTCAGCGTTCCCGCCATCTTGGCAGCTCAGACGGCTGGTGGCGCGTTGGGATCCAGCCTGGCCCCGGCCAAGCTGATTGTGGGGGGCAGCACGGCCGGACTGGCCGGAAAGGAAGGGCACGTTTTCCGGGCCGCGCTGGGCTACGGTCTCCTGCTGGTGGGCCTGGTGGCAGGCGTGGCCGTGCTGATGGCGGCTCGACCGTGAGCGCCAGATGCGGCAAATCGTCCGGCCAGGCTCAACCGCCAAGTGTTTTGAGTTTCCAGGTCCCGGCGAGTATAATACCAATTGGGTCTACAAATGCCATGTATTCACCGGAATAGCTCGGCGCCGCCGTAAGAGAAGAAAT
>WFWG01000400.1 GCA_015491235.1 Ardenticatenaceae bacterium | reverse complement strand
GACCGGCTCCACCGCACCTTTGCGGAACACGCCGTCACTCACGTGGCGCCCACCCACTTCGGCGTCTTCGACGACCCTGAGCAGCACCTGCAAGCCGTGCGGGAGGCGCTGGACGACCTCGAACAATGGTTGGAAACCACAATGGCTGCCAGCCCCACTCAGGAAGAACTGCGACACCAGCTCCATGAACACCTGAAAGCCTACCTGTTGAGCCGCGGGTTTCCCCCTGAGTTGTGGGCAGAGCACGAAGCGGTCATGCCCATCGCCATGTCCGCCGATGGACTGTGGCGCTACTGGCACAAGTACCGCGCTTCGGGCAAAACCTGAACGCCACGCAACACCCCCTCTCAGTGCGCGGAGAAACAGAGCAAAAACGTCACCAAAAGCGCGCTAAAACGGGGAGCGCTTGCGTTTATCTTAAGGAGGTGGTGCCTCTCCTCTTTGGGGAGAGGGGAGGGGCAGGACAACAGGGAACGCAGCCGCTGGCTTCAGCAACGCTTGCGTTTCTATTGCGGATTGGAGAGGGGGGCAAGAGAACGATGGCACAGGACAACAACGCTATGGGAGCGATCAAGAAGCGTGGCTGGTTGACACGAGCCTCGTCCCAACGGCGGGTGCTGTCGGTTTCAGCTTGGCCGGACACCATTCGGGAACTCCAGCGTCGGCAGTTCACCGGCCTCGTTGAGGTCAGGGGCGGCGAACACAGCGTGATCTACCTCCTTGCCGACGGCTCGATTGTGGAGACCTACCAGCAACAGGGAGAGAGTATCTTCACCCGTACCACTGCCGCTTTGCCTCCACCTCAAGGAGAGGAGATCGTCGTGGAAACGTTTGCCCTTCCCTTGGACGGTGTGCGGGCCATGAAAACGCTGATCGAACAGGGAACCCCCTCCCAGACCAAGTGGATGACGACAGCCGGACTGGAACCGTTCTGTCGCGCCATTTCCGGACAGATGACGGGAGTGGTTCACGTGGTGTGGCAAAGTGCTGAAGGGTTCCTTCTTCTGTCCGGCTCTTCCGCTTTGAGGGGCGTCTTCGTGCGCGGACAGGAGACCATAAACGGTCCCCAAGGGCTGGCTGCCATCTTTGCCCAGAACGAAACGGCTTGCCACATCCACATTTATCAGGAGGAAAGCCTGGTGGCCAACCCTGACCAGCACGAAGAGTATATTCTCTGGCGGCGGGCCTTTACCACGTTCGCTGACGGCCTGCTCTTTGAATATACCAGGCTTGTAGGACGACGGCTGGGGAACTCGGTCATTCTCGAGCTCAACCGAGTTACCCGCGAGCGTGGGTGGAGTATCCGGTTCAGCCTCAACGGGACAACCGAGACGCACCAATTTGCTCATCAAGACGAGATGCGCCGCGTGTATCAGACGCTTCTCCACCTGTTGGTGGGACACATGTCCATCGTCGTGGGCGACCAACTGGCCCTGGCGCTGGTCAACCGGATCTTCGACAGAATGGACGAACGCCTCAAACCCCTTATCTCGGATATCGCGGCCCTGCCGATGGCGGCCTGAGAGGCTGGCTCCTGGCAGGAAACGTTGTGGAAACCAAGCCAACGGGGAGCAGACCAACATGAAGAAGGGCCTTGGAGCACTGGTCGCTGTGGCCGTTTTGTTGACGGGCGTATACGCCTATTTTTACGAAGTGGCACCCCTTCCTGAACCGTGGAACGAAGCCTTGCTGGGCCTTATGCTGACGCTGGCTGCTGCCCTGGGCGCCGGAACAATGTCCCTGGTCGCCCGCCAGTTCGACCCTGACGAGCCGGCCGGCCATGTGTGGCGTGCTTTCGCGTGGGGGCTGTGGGCTTGGGCCCTGGCGGAATTGATTTGGACCACCTACCCGGTGTTACTGGAGGAGTTTCCTGTGCTCTCGTTGGCTGATGTGTTTTGGATGGCCGGCTACGTGGGGCTGGCTACAGCCTTAATCCGGCAACACAGGCTCGTTTACGGACCCCAGAGCAACTGGGGATGGCGCTCGGCCGCCTTGGTAGTCGTGGGGGTGTTGGGCGTGAGCAGCCTCCTCACAGCGCTGGCACTCGCCCTTGGCCTCGGAAGCGATGAAGGAGTGCTGGCTGTCTTTTTGAACGTCTTTTACCCGCTTGGCGACCTGGCCCTCGCCGTGGCTGCCTGGCACACGGCTCGCCTTTTCAGGGGCGGGAGGTGGGCACGGCCGTGGCTGGCCCTGCTGGGGTTCGTGGTCGCGGATGCCCTCTACACCTGGCTAATTCTGACAGGTATCTACTCCTTTGAGGGCAATCTGCTCAGCCTTGTTGCCGATCTGGTTTACCTCAATGCCTACATGCTGTTGGCACTGGCCGTCTACAGCCACTTGATGCTGATCCACCAGGGGATAAGGGCGGACAACCTGACCGGCCAGGGTTGGAGAGCGGAAGAAGTCTAGTTTGGGCGGGACAAGCGGCTCGCCGTCCATCCCAGGGGATGACGAAGGGCGCGGCCCTCGGCTTCCAATTTTATGAGGTGAGCCAGCAACGAATGCTCGGCCAATCCCCACCGCTCCTCGGGCACGTCGGTGTAGACGCGAGGCACCAATTCCCGTACGGAGCGCGGAACATCGTCCAACGCTGCGAGCACAGCCTGCTCACGCTCCAAGCGGTGCTGAATAAGGGCCTCCAAAGCCGTCACCGCGTCCGAAATGGGCGGGCCGTGCCCGGGAAGCAAAGCGCGGGGGCGCAGTGCCTTCAAGCGGTGCAACGTCTCCAAGTAGGCCGCCATGTCTCCCTCCGGCGGGCTGATGACGGTAGTCCCGATGCCCGCCACTACGTCGCCCACGAGCATCACGCCGTCGGACTTTCGCCAGAGGACGATGTGATCGCGCGTGTGGCCGGGCGTCTCGAGCACCGTCCAGCCCGCTAGCAGGTCGCCTTCCCGCAGAGGTCGGTAGGCCGCTTCGGGGATGTCGGGAATGCGGCCCACCAGGCGAGGGTGGACCGCCACCCAGCCCCCGTAACGTTCCCACAGGGGCACCACGCCCTCCCAGTGGTCCGCGTGGCCGTGCGTGACGAGAATGCCGGCCAGCCCGCCTACCTCCTGCAAAATGCCCTCGACGGCCTCGATGGCTTCTGGGGAGTGGCTGGCCGGATCAACGACAATGCCGCCCAACAGGGTGGCCATAATGTACGTGTTCGTCGGTTCCCCCAACAGGGCCACGCGACTCAACAAGGAAAGGCGCACAACGCCGGCCGCCACCGGCTCTGGACGAATGAAGTCTCCCATTTGCCTCGACCTCCTGTGGTTGCACAAGCTCCCACGAACTCCTACGAAGTCCCGGCCAACACGAAGTCGTGGGGCGCTTTGGAGTTCGTGGGAGCTTGGAACTTTATACTGAGGAGCCGCCCTCGCCCGTCTCCAAGCGCTTCCACAGCGTGACCACCACGACGGTAATGAATGCCGCAATGATGAACTCGGCAATTGCCTGCGGAATAATGGGCGGAATAGCGGCCGGCGGCAACAGGCGCACCAGGACGGCCATGCCCAGCACCAGGGTCGTATTGGTCAGTGAGCCGAGCACACCAGCCAGCGCCAGTGCCCGTACCTCGCCAAGGCGTGGGCGTGCCAAAATGTAGGCGTAGTAGGCGACCACGCCGATCCAGATGCGTGGGAAGATCGAGACGAGCGGGTTCTTGAAAAGTGGGCTGGTGGCTTGGAGGAAGCTGAACAGCCCGAAGATGGTCCCGATGAGGGCGCCAACCAGCGGCCCCTCAAGAATCCCGCCCAGAATGGCGGGCACGTGCATGATGGTGGCGCTTCCGGTAATGTTGGGCACTGGGATAAAGCCCAATCGGGTGGATCCCAGCAAGACAGCAACGGCAGCCAAGACGCCTGTGACGACAATTTTGCGCACCGATAGGATGGGCTGTGTGGTTGTTCCCTGCATGATTGTTCCTCCTGTGTCAGTGATCAATAACAGGATTTACGCCGTTGGGTGTTGTGCGAACGGCAAAAGGAAAAAAGGGGAACTGGGGGGACACCCCCCACGCCCCCCGGCAAGGGGTTCCACCC
>WFWG01000399.1 GCA_015491235.1 Ardenticatenaceae bacterium | reverse complement strand
CCCGAAGGGGGAAAGAGCCGGGGCAGGTGCCGCGCCAGGCGGCGCCGGTCCCGCTCGTCCAGCAGCCCGGCCCCGTCCACCCGTTGCCAGAAGGCCAGCAACGCCGGCACGGTGAAGAAGGGGCAGCCCAGGGTGGCGGCCACCTGGGCCTGCTCCACCCGCTCCAGGGCTTCGGCCAGCAGGTCGTCGTCCTGGGGCCAGCCGCGCGCCTTTTGCAGAGTGCGGGCCCACTTGTCCCGCTCCCACCGCCACACGTCCTCGAACACGCTTTGCTTCCGGGGGCTCTGGGCCACCCGGCGGCCGTACGCGGCCAGCAGGCCCAGCAGCACCACGGCCAGGGGGCGGCGGGGCAGGTCCTCGGGCCGGTAGGCCACTTCCTCCTCCGGGGCCTGCCCGCGCAATTCCACGAAGGCCGCCCGGGCGGCCCGGAACAGGTTCAGCAGGTCGGTTTCGGCCTCCAGGGCCGGCGCGGGGTGGGGCGCGGTCAGGGCCGGCTGCACCACTTCCCGTTGAAAGACGGTTTTGCCGGCCTCTTCGCCCGTGGGGGCCGTCAGGGCTTGGATCAGCCCCTCATCGGGCGCGGGACGGCGCAGCAGGAGCAGGGCCACGGGGAAGGCCCGTTCCCCCGAGGTTTCGTAGAGGGTGTCCAGCAGGGCCCGCAGGGTGCGGTCGGGCAGGGACTCGCTGTAATCCAGGATGTAGAGGGTGGGGGCGGTGGGCGTGAACCAGTCGCGGGCCTCGGCGGGGATGTGGACCCGGCTCTCCCGCACCTGGCGCAGCACGCCGGAGGGCAGGAAGAAGGCCTCCCAACCGTTTTGGCCCAGTTCCCGGGCCACCTCCACCGCGAGGCGGGTCTTGCCCGATCCGCCGGGGCCGTAGACGACCCGGATGCCCGCCCGGTAGCGGCGCTCGTCCAGGCCCAGGGCCCAGCGCACCAGGTCGTCCCGCAAGGCGTGGTGCGCGCGGCCCACGAAGGGGACCACCCGCAGGGGCGCCTTCAGCGCGGTGAGGGTAATGTCGCCGTCGTGGAGGAGGTCCTCCCGGGGCAGGTGCTGCACCGCGGGCACCAGGCGCCACCAGCGCGCCAGGCGCCGGATGGCCCCTTCCAACCGGCGGAGGGCCTCGGCCTGTTCGCGAAAGAGCACGTCGCGCACCGCGCCGCGGAAGGCGGGGACGCACCAGGCCGCGTCCAGGGCGTAGGCCGCGTACAGCCGCGCGGCTTCCGCGGCCAGGCGGGGGTGCAGGGTACCGGGCAGATTCTCCAACTGGCGCGCCAGTTCGTCCTGCAAGGGGGCCGGGGCGCCTTCGGCCAGGGCCAGGCGCAGGGCCTTCTCGAACGCGGGCAGGTCGTGGACGGGCAGTTGGGCGATGGCCTGGGCCAGGTGGCGCCAGCCCCGGCGCTCGGCCTCGCGGCGGAAGGCCTCCTCGGCCTGGGCCAGGGCCAGGCGCAGGGCCTCCCAGGCGCGTTGCTCGTCCAGGGAGTCGGCCACCGCGTCCACCGCGTCCGCGGCCAGCCCCGCGCCAGGGATGGAAGCCGCGGCCAGGCCCTTCAGCAGCCAGTTCAGGGTCTGGCGGAGGGTTTCGTGGGCGGGCGGCAGGGTCATGGAGCGCCTCCGGTGCGTGTGAAAACCGAACCCTTACGGCGGCTTTTCGGCCCTCATTCCTCACCCCATCCCTTGCGAGGTGAGCAGAACGGGGTGCCGGCCCGTTGCCCCAGGACCAGGACGACGTTGCGCTGTAATGATAGCACATCAGGGCGGATAGGGAAACTGCCCCAGACGTCAAGGTGCGTCAAGGTGCGACGCACTTCCCAGGATTCTGTAAGCCTCCCGGAGGTTCAAAACCTCCGGGAGGCTTCATTTCTGCTTTCCACTCTTGACATGGGGTGCCGACCCTGTTATAATGGCGGCAAGAGTTGGAATCGATTCCAACCAGAGGGGCGGAATGGTTACGATCACGGATGTGGCAAAAGCGGCCGGGGTGTCCCGTTCCACCGTCTCCCGCGTGCTCAACAACCGCCCTGGCGTGAGCCCTGAGACCCGGAAGCGCGTCCTGCAGGCCATCGAAGAATTGCAGTATCAGCCCCACTTTGCCGCTCAAGCATTAAAGCGACAACGGGCTGAAAGCATCGCAATTATCGTGCAAAATTCGTTCCGCGAAAAAACCGGTGATGAGCCGCGCGGCTATTACAACACGGAAATTGTGCGGGGAGCCTTCAACGTGTGTACGGAGCGGCGCTACACCGTGACCCTCTTGAACGACGAAGGGACCTTCGAGTTCTACGCTTCCCTCTTCCGGCGGCGCCAATTCGATGGAATCGTTCTCGTCCACGTGGACGTGGACTTGCGCCTCGTCGAGGAGTTGAAGACAACTGGGTTTCCCCTTGTGGTGGTCGGTTCGGTGCCGGACCCCTTCGTGAACAGTGTGGACGTGGACAATTACGGCAGCGCCCAGCAGGTGGTGCGCTACCTGGTGGGCCAGGGCCACCGGCGCATTGCCATCATCAACGGTCCCCCGCAGCGCCTGGCCAGCCGTGACCGGCGGGCCGGCTTTCGGACGATGATGCGACAGTTCGGCCTCCCCCTGCCCGAGGTGTACGATCAGCCAGGAGACTTCAGCACGCGCAGCGGTTACGAGGCCATGAACCGCCTGTTGAACGTGCCGGAGCCTCCCACGGCCGTGTTTGCCATCAATGACCGCATGGCCATAGGGGCCCTTCGGGCTGTCCACGATGCCGGCAAGCAGGTGCCCGACGACATATCCGTCGTTGGCTTCGACGACATTCCTGTGGCCCAGTACCTGAACCCGCCGCTGACGACCGTGCGCCAGCCTCTCTACGAGTTGGGAGAGGCAGCCGCGCATTTGCTCTTCGATATTCTGGAAGGACGTGTTTCATCTCCTGCCCGCGTTGTCCTTTCGGCGAGCCTTGTGGAGCGTTCGTCGGTGAAACCGTTGGCGACCTCGTCAATGCTGTCTGAATAAAAGAAAGGAGCAAGATACCATGAAGCAGGCGAAGTGGTGGACTCTCGTTGGTCTCCTCGTCGTTCTGCTGATGGCCGGGCAGGTCACACAAGTCACACAGGTAACAGCGGCAAGCAACGATAACAATGTAGAGTGGTACGGTGTAGGTCATAACACGCGCGACCCCTTTTACCGTAACCCCACGATGGCCATACCGGTAGGTCAGCCTGTGCACCTGCGCCTTCGGGTGTACCGCTACGATATCACTGGCGCCAGCGTGCGCATCTGGAACAGCGCGCTTCAACAAGAGCAGGTTTACACGCTCTCCTGGGAGTCCAACGATTCCACTTACGATTACTGGGGAGTAACGCTTCCCGCCCAGAATACCCCCACAGTGCTCTGGTATCACTTTCGGGTCTATGACGGGAGCGACGTGGACTATTATGCCGACGACGGCACTCGCGATGGGGGCTGGGGAAGCATGTATGACGGCGAAAGCAGTGCCCAAGCGAACGATTTCAACATTACAGTCTATGACCCCAATTTTACGACGCCGGATTGGTTGAAAAACGCTGTGGTTTATCAGATTTTCCCCGATCGGTTTTACAACGGAAACACGGCGAACGACCCCCAGAGCACGGAGAAAGTTTACGGGGATGACGTTCTCTTCCACACGAATTGGTACGAGTTGCCGGAAAATCCCCCTAAAGGCAGGGATTTCTTCGGCGGCGATCTGGAAGGGGTAACAGCAAAGTTGAACGTGCTGGACGATTTGGGCATTACCGCCATTTACTTCAATCCCATTTTCCAAGCCCCTTCCAACCACAAGTACGACACCGTGGACCACTATACCATTGACCCGCACTTTGGGGACCTCACTGTGTTCCAAACCTTGGTCAACGACGCCCACAACCGGGGTGTGCGCATCATTCTGGACGGCGTGTTCAACCACACCAGTGTTGCCCATCCTTTCTTCCAGGATGTTGTGGCGAATGGTTCCTCTTCGCCGTATTGGTCGTGGTACAACGTGTACACGACGCCTATTCGTTGGTTCGACGACGTCAACCGCAACCATTATTGGGATGCCGGTGAGCCACAGGTGAACTGGGACAGCCCGTTGCAGGGCATTCTCGGGTCACCTGATTACGAGAGTTGGTGGGGCTTTGCCACGCTGCCGGTGTGGACGGAGATCTCGGCGGTGAAGGACTACGTGTACAACGGGACGAACGCGGTTGCCCGCTACTGGTTAAATCAGGGAGCGGACGGTTGGCGCCTGGATGTTGCCGACGAAGTCAGTCACGCCTTCTGGCAAGGGTTCCGACAGGCTGTCAAGCAGACGAAGCCTGACGCGGCCGTCATTGGCGAAGTGTGGGGGGACGCCAGTGAGTTTCTGGTCGGCACCGAGATGGACAGCGTGATGAACTACCGCTTGAAGTTTGCCCTTACCGATTTCATTGCAAAGCGCACTATCTCGGTGACTGACTTTCACAATCGTTTGCTCGCCATTCAAGAGGATTATCCGCCAGAAGCCTGGTACGCGCTGTTGAACCTGCTCGATTCCCACGACACGGCCCGCTTCCTCTACGATGCGGGAGAGAACAAGGACAAGCTGCGATTGGCTTTCCTCTTCATCATGACGTATCCCGGTGCCCCCACGATCTATTACGGAGACGAGGTGGGAGTAACGGGGGCAAACGATCCCGACAGCCGCCGCACTTACCCGTGGGGACAAGAGGATCTGAACCTGCGGGCCGATGTGAAGCGGCTCATTCGTATTCGGACCCAGTATCCGGCCCTCCGTACCGGAAGCATTGAGCACGGTTCAGTTTTGGACGATGCCAACGGGCTCTACGGCTACAAGCGGTGGGATGGCGTTCATCAGTTCTTCGTCGGGTTGAATAACAGTGATGCCTCCCAAACGATGGCCTTCCCAACAAGTGGATACGTCGCTGATGGAACGCGCTTTACGGACCTCTGGAACGGGGGGCAGTTTGTGGCAACGAATGGCAGCCTTTCCGTGTCCGTTCCGGCAACGGGAGGCACAATCCTTGTGGCCGGCACTTCCCAAGATGTGAAAGTGACCTTTACCGTAAACGGCTACGTGACGTATTACGGCCAGAACATCTATGTAGTGGGCAATACGCCCGAGTTGGGCTTTTGGGACCCGGCCAAAGCCCGCCCCCTCTCCTGGGTGGACGCCGATACGTGGTCGGGCGATGTCTACTTTACCGACTACAGCAAGTGCCAGACGATTGAGTACAAGTACATCGTGAAGAACCCTGACGGTTCTATTGTGTGGGAAGGCGGGTCGAACCACGTGCGCACGTTGCCGTGTTCGGGAACGACCGCGTTTACGGACAACTGGCAAAATTGAAAAGGAGGTGAGAGAGCGAAGGGAGAAGGAGGTGGAAACGAAAGGCTGAAAGCCAAACCTGAGTCGTAGCCGTTTTCCCTGCCGCAAAGATCGCTTGTCGGCGTGTAAACTGAAATAACCAAGGAGGAGGAAGGCTATGTGGGACCGAAGTGTGCGAGTTCTTGTGGCGCTGCTCTTCTTGATGGGCGTTGCCGTAGCGGCGTGTGCCCGCCAAACGCCCACCCCAGAACCCACTCAACCGGCGGCACAGCCACAGCCGACCAAGGCGGCTGAAGCGTCTCCAACGCCCGCGCCCGAAATGAAGGAAGTCAAGATCACCTTCTGGGAGCAGGAGAACGAAGAAGTAGACGTGTTCCTCGACGAGTTGATTGCCGAGTTTATGAAGAAGAACCCCAACATCACCGTCGAGCGGGTGCACTACGGGAACGAGGAGCTGCGTGACCAGTTCCAGGCGGCCAGCCTGGCCGGCGCCGCCCCCGAGCTGGTGCGCGTGCCCAATGACTTCGCCGGCCCCTTCAGCGCGCTGGGCATCATCGCCAAGGCCACTGACGTTTTTGACCAGTCCGTGCTCGACAGCTATATTTCCGAAGCGTTGAACGCCACCCGCGTCAAGGGCGAAATCTGGGGCGTTCCCGACAACTACGGCAATCACCTGATGCTGCTGTACAACAAGTCCCTCGTCTCCCAACCGCCCGAAGACACGGACGCGCTCATCAAGATGGCTCAAGAGCTGACGCAGGGGGACGTGCAGGGCTTCACCTACAACCTGAACGAGCCCTTCTGGCTGGCGCCCTGGCTGGGGGCGTTCGGCACCTGGCCGCTGGACGAGAACGACCAGCCCACGTTCGACAACGAGGGCACGGTGAAGGCCCTCCAGTTCGTGCAAGACCTCAAGTTCAAGCACAAGGCCGTGCCCGAAGAGTGTGACTACAACTGCATGGACACGCTCTTCAAGGAAGGCAAAGCTGCCATGATCATCAACGGCGACTGGTCCCTCGGCGGCTACCAGGAAGCCTTGGGCGAGAACCTCGGGGTTGACGTGATCCCCAAGGTCACTGAAACGGGCAACTACCCCACCCCGATGACGGGCGGCAAGTACTGGATGGTTTCCAAGGCTGTCCTGGACGACTCGACCAAGCTGGAGGCCGTCAAGACCTTCGTGGGCTACATGGTCTCCGCCGAGGTCCAGAAGCAGTGGATCGAGAAGTTCAAGCGCCTGCCTTCCCTGAAGGAACTCGAGAACGACCCGGCCATTCAGGAGGACCCCATCCTTCAGGGCTCCTTCAAGCAGTTGCTGCTGGGTCGTCCGATGCCGGCGGCGCCCGAAATGCGGTGCGCTTGGGACGCCATGCGCCCCAACCTGGAAGGCGTGATGGCGGGCACGCTGAAGCCGGAGGATGCGGCCAAGGCCATGCAGGAAGCCGCCGACCAGTGCGTGGCTGAGTTGGGGAAGAGCGAGTAAACCGCTCCTCGCCAGGGTGCGACGCACTTGGGGAGTGCGTCGCACCTTGGCTCCTTTGGGTGTGATGGCGACGGCAAGGAACGAACACGGAGAGCAATCATGGGCGCGTTGACTCCAGAGATTATTATGCGCTCCCTGCAACAGGTTTCCCTGGCCGTCGTGCTGACGGCCATCACGGTGCTCGTTTTGGAAGTCCACGTCTACCTGCTCTTCTTTCGCCGCCCGCGCTCGCTTCCCAGTGCCCTGTTCACGCGCGCGTTTCAGGGAGTCGGTGGGGCCTTCCTGGCCGTGTTGAGCCTCTATCTCCTCCACCGGATCGGCTTGATCGCCGACATCGTGAAGGCTTCTCCCTCACTCTCTTGGGTCCTGCTGCCCGAACGCCTGTGGCGCGCGTGGACTGATTTGGTGCCCTCACCCTTTTCGCTCGTTCTGCTCTACGTGGTGCTCATCGTTGCGGCGGGCCTCATCTACGCCTGGGGGGAGCCGCGCCCCTCCCGGTTGGGACTGGCCTATGTCCTCATCCTGCCAGCACTGATCGGAATCAGCTTTCTCATCATCGTGCCCTTCCTGTACGAGGTGCGCCTGGCCTTCTCCAACATGGCCATGTACACCGCCCAAAATCCCAAGTTCGGGCTCAAGTACGGCATCGAGAACTTCGTCAAAGTCTTCACCGGGCCGGTGGCCAAGAACGCGACCTTCTTTGAGGTCTTCATGCGCACGGTGTTGTGGACGGCTCTGAACGTTACTTTCCACGTCCTGGGCGGCCTAGTGCTGGCACTGCTGTTGAACCGGCACATGCGGCTGCGGGGCGTCTATCGCACGATTCTCGTGTTGCCGTGGGCCGTGCCCGCCACCATTACGGCCATGGCCTGGCGCAACGAGTTCGACTACCGCTACGGCTTTTTCAACATCTTGCTGGGCCGAATGCAGAATTTCTTCGCCGACCTGGCGGCCCGAACCGCCTCTACCCCTCTCGTGTTCGACCTGTTTCAGTGGCTGGCCCAAAATGTTCATCCTGTGCCCTGGCGCCAGGACCCCAAGTGGGCCTTCATCTCGGTGGTGATGACCAACGTGTGGCTGGGCATCCCCTTCATGATGGTGGTCATTCTGGGCGGCCTCCAGAGCATTTCCCGGGAGTATTACGAGGCGGCGGAGATTGACGGCGCCAGTGCCTGGCAACAGTTCCGGCACATTACCCTTCCCCTCCTCCGCCCTGTTCTGGTCCCGGCCACGATTCTGGGGACGGTGTGGACCTTCAACCGGTTCGAGATCATCTACCTGGTTACCCAGGGAGGCCCCCAGGAGAAGACGGACATTCTGGTCTCCTCCCTCTACAAGGCGGTCTTCCAGTTCTACCGTTACGGCTTCGGCGCTGCCTTTGCGCTGGTTATCTTCTTCATACTTCTCCTGTGGGCTGTCTTCTACCTTAAAGTAACGAAGGGGTTGAAAGGGGTATACGAATGAGCGTAGAAGGCGTGCAGGAAAAGGCAATACCGGTCCCGCAGAAGCGCGGAATGCTCTCGTGGAGAGCTCTTTTCTACCGCCCCCGTGGCGATGGCCCCCTGAAGCGCCTCCTCATCCACGTGGCGCTGTGGGTGGCTTGTCTGATTGCCCTCTATCCCGTGCTGCGGGTGGTGAGCATTTCGCTGCGGCCGGCGGACCGGCTGCTCACCACCAGCCTGGCCATCATCCCGCAGGACGCTACCCTGGCCAATTACGTGGAGTTGCTTTTCGGGCGCCCGGGGCGGCCGACGCCGTTCTACCTCTGGATCTGGAACAGCTTGCTCATCACGCTGACCACGGCCACCATCGGGCTGTTGCTCTCCGCCACGGCGGCCTACGCCTTTTCCCGTTTCCGCTTCCCGGGGCGCAACGCCGGGATGATCTTCCTGCTCAGCACTCAGATGTTCCCGGCCGCCATGTTGCTCCTGCCCCTCTTCCTGATGATTGCCCGCCTGGGGCTCATCAACCAGTACCTGGGGCTGGTCATCGCGTACTCGGTCACGGCGATTCCCTTCTCCATCTGGATTCTGCGCGGCTACTACGACACCATCCCGCGCGACCTGGAGGAGGCCGCCCTCATTGACGGGGCTTCCTGGCTCCAGGTGTTGTGGTACATCATCCGCCCCCTCTCCACGCCGGCCCTGGCCATCGTCTTCCTCTTCAACTTCATGAGCAGTTGGAACGAGTACATCGTAGCCCGCATTATCCTGAACAAAAAGGAAATGTATACCTGGCCCTTGGGCCTGTGGACCTTCACCGAGCAGTACACGGTGCTGTGGGGCAAGTTCGCCGCGGCGTCCATTCTCGTGGCGCTGCCGGTGACCTTGCTCTTCCTCTTCTCTTCCCGCTGGCTGATTTCCGGCCTGACCCTGGGAAGCGTCAAGGAATAACCACCAGGACCGATTCGCCTGGGGCGTCATGGAGGATGCGCGTGTCCCGACTTGCCCGATTTCTCCTCTGGATTTTGCCGGCCGTTCTCCTGGTGGGCGCGGGGTGCCGGTCTCCTGTGCCCACGCCAACGCCGTCGCCCGTGCCCCCCTCTCCCACGCCCGTGGCCCAAGAGCCACCCCTCTACGTGGCCATCTTCTGGCACCAGCACCAGCCCCTCTACTTCAAGGACCCGGAGACGGGCGTCTACGAGAAACCCTGGGTGCGGGTGCACGCCGCCAAGGACTACGTGGACATGGCGGCCATGCTAGAACAGTATCCCGACATTCGGGTGACCTTCAACCTGACGCCTTCCTTGCTCCGCCAGATAATTGACATAAGTGAAGGGGCCAAGGACCTCTACTGGGTGCACACCGAGATTCCCGCCGACCAGCTCACCGAGGAGCAGAAGGCTTTCATCCAGGCCCGCTTCTTCGACATCAACCCCAAAATCGTGGCCCGCTTCCCGCGCTACCAGGAGATTGCCGCCGACCGGGCCAACTGGCGAAACTGGGACACTCAGACCTGGCGGGATTTGCAAGTGCTCTTCAACCTGGCCTGGACCGACCCCGACTGGCTGGCGCAGGAGCCCTTGAAGTCACTGGTGGAACGGGGGCGCGATTTCACCGAGGAGGACAAGCAGGTGGTGTTGCAGGAGCACCTGCGCCTGGTGCGGGAGGTGATTCCGGTTCACCGCCGCCTGTTGGAGCGGGGGCAGATCGAGATTACCACCACGCCCTTCTACCACCCCATCCTGCCCCTGCTGGTGGACACCAACCTGGCCCGCGTGGCCGCGCCGGGTGGCATTGATTTGCCCCCCCGCTTCACCTACCCCCAAGATGCCGTGGCCCAGTTGGAGAAGAGCGTGGCCTTCTACGAGGAACTGTTTGGGCGCAAGCCGCGCGGCCTCTGGCCGGCCGAGGGCGCTGTGGCCCAAGCTATCATTCCGATGGTGGCCCAGGCCGGCTTCGTCTGGATGGCCAGCGACGAGGAGGTGTTGGCCCGCAGCCTGGACAAGCCGACCATCGTCCGCGACACCCAGGGCAACGTGCGGGAACCGCAGGTGCTCTACCGGCCCTACATCGCTCACACGAGCGACTGGCAGGTCTACGTGGTCTTTCGGGACAAGGTCCTCAGCGACAAGGTGGGCTTCACCTACAGCGGGGTGCCGGGCGACGTGGCCGCAAAGGACTTCGTGCGGCGCCTGCTGCGCGCCCGCGAAACATTGCTCGAACAGGGCGCAGAAGGCCCCTTCCTGCTGAGCGTGATCTTGGACGGGGAGAACGCCTGGGAGCACTACCCCAACGACGGCAAGGAGTTCCTGCACACCATGTACACGCTCCTGGAGGAGGAGCAGCGCAAGGGCACGTTGCGCACCATCACGCCCACCGAGTTCGTGGCCCGGTTCCCCGACCAGCCGCCCCTCAAGCGCCTTTGGCCCGGCAGTTGGGTGGCGCCCAACTACCTGACCTGGATCGGTGAGGAGGAGGAGAACCGCGCCTGGGCGTACCTCAAGCGGGTGCGCGACTTCGTGGCCGAGCAGGAAGGAGAGGTGCCGCCTGAACGCCTGAAGCGGGCTATGGAGCACATCTACGCCGCCGAGGGGAGCGATTGGTTCTGGTGGTACGGCGCCGACCAGAACAGCGGCGACGACGAGGCCTTCGACCGACAGTTCAGGCGGACGCTCCAGCAGGTGTACGTGGCGCTGGGGGCGCCCATTCCCACGTTTCTCCAGGTTCCGGTGATTCCTCAGGTGCCCGTCTCCCCCGAGGTGAGTGCCACGGGCACCATCACGCCCACCGTTGACGGCGTGGCGGGCGAGGAGGAGTGGGAGGCGGCCGGGTATTTCCCCGTGGAGCCGGAAGCCCCACCGGCGCCTGAGCCCGTGGTGGAGACCTTCTGGTACGGTTTCGACGCCAAACACCTCTACCTGCGCCTGGACGCCCGGCGCCCGTGGGCCGACCTGGGGCCGGGCGCGCGGGTGGAGTTCTACGTCAAGCAACCCAAAGCGCCCGCAGCCAACTTCTTCCCGCGCGACTCCGAGGCCGGCGCTGAGGTGTTGCTCGGTTTCGGCGCCAGCGCCCTGGCGGAGGTCAACCTGGACGAGAACGTTTCTGCGGCCACCTTCTTCGTTGCGGAGGGCGAGAGCGCCTGGAAGCAAGTGGCCGACAATCTGCCGGCGGGTATTTCCGAAAAGACCCTCGAGGTGGCCGTGCCCTTCGAGTTGCTGGGCAAGCCCGAAGAGGGCGACCAGTACCTGATGCGCGCGGTGGTGCGGGATGGCTCAGGCCGCCTTGTCCAGTTCGCCCCGTCGCGCCCGGCACTGGTGCTTGTGCCGGACCTGGGCCTGGTGAAACCCATCTTGCTGGTGCAGGACCCCCAGGGCGACGACCACGGTCCTGGCACCTACACCTACCCCCTCGACCCCGTCTTCAGCCCCGGCGCGTATGACCTGCGCGAGTTCTTCGTGGGCGAGGACGAGAACAACCTGATTTTCCGCTTCACTTTCTTCGGCGACCTGAACAACGATTGGGGGGCGCCCAACGGCATGGGTATCCACGCCCTCGACGTCTACATTGACGCGCAGGAAGGGGGCGCCCGGCTCTTGCTTCCGGGCCGCAACGCCGCCGTGCCCCCTGGCGACGAGTGGGACGTGGCCGTCTGGGCCGAGGGCTGGACGCCCGGCATCTTCGCCCCGCCGTCGTCGGCCGGGGAGGAGCCCTCAAAAGTGGGGGGCGCCAGCGCCTTCATCATCGTGACCGATCCCGCGCAGCGGCGCATTACCATCCGGGTGCCCAAGGAAGTGCTGGCAAAAGCGCTGAAGATTCCGGCCAGCGAACTGAAGCCGCGCGAGTGGAAGTACCTGGCCGTGGTGCTCAGCCAGGAGGGCTTCCCGGCGGCGGGCGTCTGGCGCGTGCGCGACGTGGAACCCAAGGCCGCCCAATGGCGGCTGGGCGGCGGCCCCGACGACGTCAACCACACGCGCATCCTCGACGTGGCCTACCCCGAGGGGTTCACGCCGACGCAAGAGGAAGCCCTGAGCACGTATCCGCCAGCAAAAGAAGGTTCAGCGGACGAACTGACCCCCGACGACTTCGCCCAATTGCCCATGCTGCGTTCCAGCAACCAGTAGGAGGAAAGAGGGGAGGCGCGTATGTTGTACAAACGCTTAATGTTATTCATAAGTAACGGGGCGGGCAAGCGTAACTGCTCATCCCCTTCGCCCACTGTTGTTCGCATAGTGGGCTTCGTAGCACAAAATCGTCAAGAATAGCCCAAAAAGCCCATTAGCGGAAACGAGTGTTGTACCGTTGATATGATAAGCACTTTGTTGTGGAGTGCTTGACATGTGCGTACTCCGTGGTTATAATTCAGCAAAATCATAATCATATACGTCCTGCGTCTTCCCCGCAATGAAGTGGTTGAGCAGCACAGGGAAGTAACCCCGGTTCATCAAAGTCCGCATTTCTCCCTGTTTC
>WFWG01000398.1 GCA_015491235.1 Ardenticatenaceae bacterium | reverse complement strand
ACTCTGATGACCTGGGGGGCCAAGAAGTTCGACCGCTACCTTCTGCCAGCCTTTCCGCCATTGGCCCTGGTGGCCGCGTTGGGGTGGTGGGCTGTGCTGGAGGCGCTGCGGCAGCGCCGGCCGCGGACTGCCCCCTCGCTGGCGGGCGCGCTTCTGCTGGCGCAGGCGGCAGGAACGGTGCAGACGTACCCCTATTACCTGAGTTACTACAACCCACTCCTGGGCGGAGCGCGCCGGGCGCCCGACGTGATGCTCGTCGGCTGGGGGGAAGGGCTGGACCAGGCCGCCCGTTATCTCAACGCCAAGCCCAACGCCGAGCGTCTGCGGGTGACCGCCTGGTACATGGACGGCCCCTTTTCGTACTACTTCGTGGGGGAGGCCATGCCCATTCGGTTTCGCGCCAACGTCACCAACGTGCTTCAGTGGTTGAGCACCGACTACGTCGTCACCTACGTGAACCAATGGCAACGCGGCCTGCCGACGCAGGAAATGCTGGACTACTTCGCCCAACAGATGCCCGAAAAAGTTATCGTCATTGATGGGCTGGAGTACGCCCGCATTTACGACGTGCGCGGTGCCCCTCCGCCCGATTATCTGGCCGTGGGGCGCCCCCGTTTCACCGACTGGGGCGGGCTGATTCGACTGGTGGCGTACAGGTTGCCGGAGCGCGTCGAGCCCGGGGAGACGTTCGTGGCCACTTTCTACCTGCAAAGCCTGGCGCCCATTGACCGCAACTTGAACGTGCTGGTGCGCGTTGTGGGCGCGGGGGGCAAGGAGTTGTTGCGCAGCGAGGGGTGGCCGTGGGGTTCGCCCACATCGCAGTGGCGCGTGCGCGACGTGTGGCCCGATGGCCACGAGTTCACCGTGCCGGCCAACGCGCCTCCAGGCGTCTACCGCGTGGAGTTGACGTTCTACGACCCACAGACGTTGGAGCATCTGCCGGCTGTGGACGTGAAGACGGGGGTACCTATCGGCGACACACTGGTTGTGGACACCCTTCAGGTGGGCACACCGCCGCCTCCACTTCACCCGCTCGCACCACCCCCTCGGCTGGACCGCTTGGCCACGCTCATCGGGTGGGACGTGCTGGCTGCTGACGGTACGCCCACAGGTGTGGTGCGTCCCGGCGACACAGTGCGGGTGCGCTTGCACTGGCGGCCGGAGGAGAGCAGTGACAGGCCGTACAAGGGGTTTGTGCACTTGATTGGGCCCGATGGCACGCTGGTTGCACAAGACGACCAACAGCCGCTCGAGGGCATCCTGCCTACCACCATCTGGCGGGCCGGACAGCACATCGTGGACGAATACGTGCTGACCGTGCCAACCGACACGCCCACAGGCGAGTACACATTGCTGGCAGGGCTGTACAACGAGCAATCACGGCAACGGCTGCCCGTCGTCATCGGTGAAGCGCCCGCGGGCGACGCCGTCCAACTGACAACCTTGCGAGTCGAGCCATGAGTCGCCAACATGGCGCCGTCGAGCGGCCCACGACTGGTCGTGTGGGACGAAGCCGTCATCGCCGCCTGCGGGAGAGAGCCTACAGCGGCTCGCCGAAGAAGAAGCGCTTGCTCTCGTAGACCACGGGCGCGCCGCGCACAATGGTGATGAGCACCGTTATCGCCACCAGCACGGTCAGCCCGGTCTGCAACGGCGCCAGCCAAGGCGCTCCGGGTTGCCAGGCTTGCAAGCCCAGGAGGAGGGCCAAAGCAGCGAAGACGAAGGCTTTCAGAAACCCGTAGAAAGCGCGCATGGGCCGTCCGCTGACCAGCCAGCGAGCCCACGGCGTCTTCATCATCTCGAAGGCCGTTTCGCCCTTGGCAAGCGCGTAAGCCCGAATAGCGTCCGTAACGATGCCTCGGCTGATCACAATGAGGGGCACCGCTACGTGAACGACTCCTAAATCGGCGTACACAATCCACAGCACGTTCTCGACCACCCGGTCAATGGCGATGTCCATCACGGCCCCGAGGTCGCTTTCCTCGCCCCGCTTACGTGCCACCCACCCGTCCACGCCGTCCAGGGCGATGAGCACCAGAATGAGCACGAAGGCCGACAGCCGCACCCACGTCTTGGGCACATAGAGCAGCACGACTCCCAAGGCCAGTAACAAAAGGCGACTCAAGGTAATGGCGTTGGCGAGCATAAACCTTGCCTATTTGTAGACCCAATTGGTATCACATGGCCGCTTTGATCATCTCGTGGAACTCGCGTATGTGTTCCTGGAGGAGGCGTTCGGCGCGTTCAGGATCGCGATCTTTAATGGCCTCGTAAATGGCCCAATGTTTCCCCAGTGCCGGTACCACGTTCCCCATTCGGGGGAGGAACTGGTGCCAGATGCGCTGGCTGAGGGCGTAGAGTGTTGTGAGCACGTCGTAGAGGAAGGGGTTGTCCGCTGCTTCGTACACCAGGTGGTGGAAGGTGCGGTCAATGTGAACCAGGGGCTCGTAGTTGTACGGAGGCTCGACATCTTTGGGAAGGTTGGTGAGGACCGCCTCCATGCGGCCCAATTGGTCGTCGGTGGCACGCTCGGCCGCCAGTCGGGCCGCCAGTCCCTCCAGAACGAGGCGCACCTCCAAGAGGCGTTGCAGATCAGCCACGCTCGTGGGGGTCACGAAGATGCCTCGGCGGGGGATGATCTCCACCAGCTTTTCCCGCGCCAGGCGGTGCAACGCTTCCCGGATAGGCGTGCGGCCCAACCCCAGTTCTTCCATCAGGTCGTTTTCCCGCACAACGGAGCCCGGGGGCAACTCCAGCCTGATGATCTTCTCGCGAATTTGTCGGTACGCTTGTTCGCTGAGCGGCACATAGTTCTTGGGCATGGCACATTTGCTGTGTTAGGGAGTTGACCGACCTGCTCAAGTACTCGCCGAAGCAAGATATACAAAGGCGCTGAAGGAAGATATACTACCACAGTTTATCACGGCTTCGCCTTCAATGTCAAAGTCTATGCTGTCGTGCTCGTCCAAGCGCACCAAGCAGCACGTTCGCGCTTTGAATGTGGAAAGGCCCGGTTGCCGAACCCTCATTAGCGCCGCTTCCCGTGAACTCCTGCGACGCTCAAGGACACTTCCACGTCTTTGCTCGACAATTCGTACCAGTCAGACACTTGTGCTACAATTATCTACACAACGACGGCGGCTTATTGTCAGAGCCCAATCCTCGACCAGGCGAGCAACTCATTCCTTTTGCTGACAGGGAGGCACTATGAAACAGGCACATCTCGCCGAACTGCTTCCTGGAGCACGCGTGGCTGTTGGCCAATGTCTGAACGTACAGCCAGACGACCGGGTGCTCGTGATCACCGACGCTGACACGAAGATAATTGGAGAAGCCCTGGCGACCGTAGCGCGTGAAACAGGAGCCGTTGTCGAAGTGGTCCAACTGGAGATGTTCGGAGAGCGTCCCTTCACCGAGGTGCCAGAGGGGTTGCGGGCCGCCTTGGAAGCATTTCGCCCCACGGTAACTTTCTTCGCGGCCCAAGGGCAGCCCGGTGAGGTGAGCTTCCGCATTCAACTGGGCCACATCCTGCGCAACGAGTTTACAACCCGCCACGGGCACATGATTGGCATCACGCCGGCGTTGATGAAAACTGGCATGCGCGCTGACTACCAGCGCGTGGCAGCCCTCACCATGCGGGTGTACGAGCACGTGCGCAACGCGCGTCAGATTCGCGTCACCAACGAGGACGGCACGGACTTCACCGTGTACCTTGACCCAGAAGAGCGGCGCTGGGTTCCCTGCACAGGCCTCTACCACGAACAGGGCCAGTGGGGCAACTTGCCCGAAGGGGAGGTCTTCACGGCGCCCGTTTCCGCCGAGGGCACGCTGACAGCCAACCTCTTGGGCGACTACTTCAGCCACAAGTACGGCTTGCTGGAGCAGCCCATGCACTTTTATGTCAAGGAGGGTGAAATAGTCCGCCTCGAACACCCCCAGGCAGCACTGGTGGACGAAGTGTGGGCCTACCTGTCCAGCGCCGAAAACGGTCGCCGCGTGGGCGAGTTCGCCATTGGAACCAACGAGGCCCTGACGGCACTTACGGGCAACCTCCTTCAGGATGAAAAGTTTCCGGGCGTTCACGTGGCGTTCGGCAACCCGTACCCGGACCTGACAGGAGCCGATTGGACGAGTGCCATTCACGTGGACATCATTCCGTTGAACGTAAATGTTTGGGTGGACGGCGAACGGCTCATGGAACGTGGTCAATTTGTAATTGACCGCTAATTACTTAAAAATTAAACGGAAGGGAAGGAAGAGATGGTGCAAAAAGCTTTTTTTCCAATTACGCAGGACAAACCACACGATCACGGAGAGGGCATGAGGAAAGATTACGGGCGGTTTGCGATTTTCATAGACGGCTCAAACTTGTATCATACCTTGCGTGACCTGGGGTTACACCTGGACTACAAGCGCCTGCTGGAATACTTCAGCCGCTATGGTCAACTGCTGCGCGCCTTCTACTACACGGCCCTGCTGGACGACGCCACCCCGGATTGGCTCATCCGCTTGACCGACTGGCTGAGCTACAACGGGTACACTGTGATTACCAAGCGAGCGCGCACCTTCCGGCGGCGCTACGTGGACGCCGAAGGTCAGGTACACATGGTCAACGAAGTAAAGGGCAACATTGACATCGAGTTGGCCATTGACATGATCACGCTGGCACCCTACTACGACACCGCCATTTTGTTCAGCGGCGACGGCGATTTTGTGCGCCTTGTGGAAGCTGTTCAGCGCATGGGCGTGCGCGTGGTGGTGGTGAGCAGCGAGAAAACGGCTGAAAGCACCGTTTCAGACGAGTTGCGCCGCCAGGCCGACGAGTTCATTGACCTGGCCGACATCGCCGACGAAGTTCGTATGGTAGACAGAATGTAGGAGGTGGCGCGTGCAGGCTCGCGATTACCCTTTCGTCTACACTGTGGAGGTGGCCTTTCGTGATCTGGACGCCTTGGGACACGTCAACCACGCCGTCTACTTCTCTTACATGGAGACCGCTCGTTGGAAGTACCTCCAGCGCGTGTTCGAGGCCCGCGCGCTGCAAGAGTTACCCATCATTGTGGCCCAGGCGACCTGTACCTACCGATCACCGGCCTTTCTGGGCGAGACGCTACTCATCGGCGTGGGAATTTCCCGCTTCGGGAACAAGAGTTTCGACATGGTCTACCGCCTGGAAAGCACCGACGGGCGCCTGGTGGCCGAAGGTTTGACGGTTCAGGTGATGTACGATTATCAAGCAGGCCGCACGTTTCCCGTACCTGAGGATTTCAAAGCGCGGGTAGCTGCCTGGCAGAAGGACTGGCGGCCACCGGCTGAACAGTAAGCCAAGAGCCGAGCACAAGTTGACGACCTCCCTCCTTTTGGCTACTATCCGGGTACGAAGAACGAGAAAGCGGAGGAACCATCGGGATGGATTGGCCCCACGTTCGCGCCGGCCTTACGGTTTGGTCCCAGTTGACAGCGCTCCTCGAGACGATGCGCCCCAAGCAGTGGGCCAAGAACCTCATCCTTTTCGTGGGGCTCATCTTCTCGGACGATCGCCTGCTCTTCCACCTCCCTTCATTGACGCGGAGCGTGTTGGCATTTCTCCTCTTCTGTCTGCTGTCGAGCTGTATCTACATCTTGAACGACTTGACTGACATCGAGAAGGACCGCAACCACCCCGTCAAGCGCCATCGCCCCCTGCCCTCCGGCCGCCTGCGCCCTCGCGTCGCCCAGGTTGCCCTGGTGGGAGGGCTAGCCGTGGGATTGACGGGCGCTTTCCGGCTGGGGGTGGGCTTCGGCCTCGTGGGGCTGGCCTACTTCCTCATCAACATTGCCTACAGCTTCTACTTGAAGAACGTGGTCATCGTGGACGTGTTCACCATTGCCGCCGGCTTCGTGTTGCGGGCCGTGGCCGGCGCCGTGGTCATCGGCGTGGCCATTTCGCCCTGGCTCTACGTGGTGACCATCCTGCTGGCCCTCTTCCTGGCCATTGGCAAGCGGCGCCACGAACTCATCCTGCTGGAGAACGGGAGCGGCGCTCACCGCCGGGTCCTGGAGGAGTACACAGCCCCGTTGCTGGACGACATGCTCAGCGTGGTCATGGCCAGCACGGTAATTGCCTACTCCCTCTACACCTTCACGGCCAAGAATTTGCCCCCCAACCACGCCATGATGCTCACTATCCCCGTGGCGCTTTATGGCCTCTTCCGGTATCTGTACCTCATCCACCGCAAGAACGCCGGCGGCGCTCCTGAGGAAGTCCTCTTCCAAGACAAACCACTGTTGGCCGCCATTCTCCTGTGGGGCGTAATGGTGGTGGGCATTCTTTACCTCGCGCCGGGCAATTGATCCCCGCGCTTTTCCGCCCTCCCCAGGCCCGTGTGGCCGAGGACAAGAACGCGCACCCCCTCTTGTGACACACGTCACAAACAGAAGTGACATTGTCCACTCGCTTTTATGTCTCCTTCGGAGTATTCTAAAAGTGAAAGATACCCATGATAAGTATAAGTATTTGGTCGCATTCAGAGGAGGGCGACAATGAAACGCCTGGTCATTCTCGGCGCTGGGACTGCCGGAACAACCCTTGCCAACCGACTGGTGAAACGCCCAGAGTGGGACGGGTGGCACTTGACGGTGATTGACGCCACCCGCGAGCACTACTACCAGCCCGGTTTCCTGCTCTTGCCCTTTGGCGTGTACCGCAAAGAGGACGTTGTGCGGCCCAAACGGTACTACTTGCCCACTTCGGCCGAGCTCATCTTTGCCGAAGTGGAACGCATTCGGCCAGACCACAAGCGCGTGGAGCTGGCCGACGGGCGCAAGGTGCCCTACGACGTGCTGGTCATTGCCACGGGGACGGACGTCCACCCAGAGGAGACGCCGGGATTGCAGGAGCACGAGTGGTTGCGCTCGATTCACACGTTCTACACCTTCGACGGAGCCGTGGCGCTGGCGCGGGCACTGCGCACGTTCAAGGAAGGGCGGCTGGTAATCAACATTGTGGAGATGCCCATCAAGTGCCCCGTGGCGCCGCTGGAGTTCGCCTTCCTGGCCGACTGGTACTTCACCCACCGGGGCCTGCGGGACCGGGTGGAGATCGTCTACGCCACGCCCCTGCCCGGCGCCTTCACCCGCCCCAAGGCGTCCGAAATGCTGGGCAATCTGCTCGCCGAGCGCAACATCAAGGTAGTGTCGGAATTCAACGTCATGGAGGTGGACCCGGACAAACGCCTGCTGCGCTCCTACGACGAGCAGGAGATCGAGTACGACTTGCTGGTTTCGATTCCACTTCACTTGGGCGCGGAGGCTATCGCGCGGTCCGAGATGGGCGACGAGTACAACTTCGTGCCCACCGACCGACACACGCTGCTGGCCAAGGGGTACGACGACATCTTCGTCCTGGGGGATGCCACCGACTTGCCCGCTTCAAAAGCCGGCTCGGTGGCCCACTTCCAGGTGGACGTCTTCGTGGAGAACTTCCGCCGGTATGTTGACGGCCTGGAGTTGCTCCCGCTCTTCGACGGCCATTCCAACTGCTTCATCGAGACCGGCTACGGCAAGGGCGTGTTGATTGACTTCAACTACGACGTCGAACCGTTGCCGGGCATGTTCCCGCTGCCGGGCGTTGGCCCCATGCCCTTGCTGCGGGAGTCGCGCGTCAACCACTGGGGCAAGTTGCTCTTCCACTGGGTCTACTGGAACATGCTCCTGAGGGGCCATGAGTTGCCCATCCCGGCCCGGATGAGCATGGCCGGCAAGGAGATCGAGGAGGCGGTGTCATGAGTGTAGAGACGCTTGTTACAGAAGACCGGCTGGCACGGCTGGAAGAGCGCCTGGAGCAGGTGGTTGACCACCTCGAGGCGATGAACAAGCGCCTGGACACCGTGGTGGCACTTGCCGAGCAGCAACAAGCGGCGCGGCTCGCCCGCCGCGACCTGACACAGGCGCTGACGCCAGTGGCAAACGACCTGTACGGCGTGCTGGTGGACGAGTTGACCGACCTGGAGCAGGTCTTGACAGCCGACGAACTCGTCACCCTCTTGCGGCGGCTGGCCTGGAACGTGCGCAACCTGAACCGCCTGTTGACGTGGCTGGAAAGCCTGATGGACTTGGCCGACGCGGCCGCGCCCATCGCCCGCGATGCCTACGGGGAAGTGGCGCGACTGGCCGAGGAGGCCGACCGTCGCGGGTATGTGCCCTTCTTCCTGGAGTTGGGGTACGTGCTGGACCGCATCGTCACCGGCTTCACGCCGGAGGACGTGCGCCAGCTTGGCGACCACGTGGTGCTCATCCTGAACACTGTCAAGCAGTTGACTCAGCCGCAGATGATGCACTTGCTCAACAACCTGACCAGCAGTTTGCAAGCGGCTGAGCAGGAGGCTGAGGAAATGCCCACGGACCTGCGCAGCCTGTTGCGCCTGATGCGCGACCCGCAGGTGCGCCGTGGGTTGGCCGTGGCGCTGGCCACGTTGCGGGGCATGGCGCCTGAAGACAACGAGGGAAACAGCAAACAAACGCAAGGAGGTGAGCCATGACGGTGAAGACGGCCAAAACATTGGAGGAATTGGGCATCCAATTGGACGCTGAGGGGTTCCTGGTGAATCCCGACGACTGGACCCCTGAGATCGCCGAGATCATCGCCCGCGAGGAGGGGATCGAGCTGACCGACCGCCACTGGGAGGTCATCAACTTCGTGCGCACGTACTACGAAGAGCACGGCGAGCCGCCCACGTTGCGGGCCATCACCAAGCGGGGCGGTATTCCGACCAAAGAACTCTACCAACTCTTCCCGAAGGGGCCGGCCAAGAAGGTAGCCCGCATCGCTGGCTTGGGGAAACCCAAAGGGTGCATCTAAAGCAAAAGGGCGTGTGAACCTGAAAGAGAACGCCGGCTCAAAGGAGGTGAGTCATGTCTGAGGAGCGCAAGCTGGCCATCATCGTCTCGAAAGGGTCGCTGGACATGGCCTATCCGGGGCTTGTACTGGCGAATGCCGCCCGCATGTTGGGCATTGAGGTGAAGCTCTTCTTCACCTTCTGGGGCCTCGACGTGATTAACAAGAAGACGGTGGACCACCTGAAAGTGGCCCCGGTAGGCAACCCGGCTATGCACATGCCCCAACTGGCGGGCGTGTTGCCGGGGGCGACCGACCTGGCAACGACTATGCTGAAAAAACGCATGGAGGAGATGGACCTGCCCCCGGTGAGCGAATTCCTGGAGATGATTGACGACGCTGGGGCCGAGATCTACGCCTGCCGCATGGCCGTTGACATGATGGGGCTGACGAAGGACGACCTGGTCCCACAGGTGAAGGACATCGTGGGCGCTATGGAGTTCCTCGAGATGGCCGAAGGAGCCCAAATCATCTTCATCTAACACTCTAACACGGTTTAAAACAGTGACGGCAGGGGCAGCTTCGCTGTTCCTGCCCGTCACTGTTTCCCCATTTGGCCTTTTCCCCCGGCCTTGCTATCATGGTAGCAAGGCTTGACGACTTGACCCGCGATTTCAACCCTGGTGAGAGACACATGTCGCGCCAAAACACGTTGCTCCTGGGAGTTGGCCTGGCCGGCTGCATCCTGATGCTGTGTGTCGGCCTCCTGCTCGTTGGAGTGGGCGGTTACTGGATGTGGCGCAACGCTGAGCGCGCTCCTGCTGCTGCGCCTTCCCGGGAAGGACGACCGCAAGCTCAGTCCGAAGCGCTGCCTGACTTCACGGCGGTGGACCTGGAGGGCCGCACCTGGCGCCTCTCCGACCTGAAGGGACGCCCCGTGGCCATCAACTTCTGGGCCACCTGGTGCCCACCTTGCCGTGAGGAGTTGCCTGAGCTTCAGCGCCTGGCCCAGAAGTACGAGCAGGACGGTCTGGTGGTGCTCCTGGTCAACGTGGACGAGCCCGAGGCGGTGGTGAGCGACTACTTGCAGGAACAGGGCATCGAGCTGCCGTGCGTGCTGGACCGGGGAGAACTGGTTCGCCAGTTCCGCGTGACCGGCCTTCCCACCACGGTGCTGGTGACGCCCGAAGGCACCCTGGGCGGGCGCATCCTGGGCTGGCAGGGCCCTTCCTACCTGGAGCGGGGCATTCGGCGCATTGTGTCCCCTCGCGATTGAGGAGCGGCTCCGATGAGTGCAACCGCGCGCCAGCCTGTTTCCCCCTCTCCCCGGGCTGAAGCCCTCGAACCAGCACAAGCCGACTACGCCGCTGGTCGCTTCGAGCGGGCTGCTCGCCGGCTGGAGACCTTTCTGCGCGCCCGCCCGCGCCACGTGGAGGCCCTGCTGATGTTGGGGCGCATTTACCTTTCAGCCAACCGGCTGGCGCCGGCCGTGGTGGTGCTGGAACACGCTTTGGAGAGCGCCGCGCGGGAAGCCACCCCACCGGAGTTGGTCACCGCCGTCCGACGTGAACTGGCCTGGGCGCTCTACCGGCTGGACCGCTTCGACGAGGCCGCCCGCCACTTTCTGGCTTTGCCCGGCTTCGAGGCCGTGGGGCGCAAGCTGGCCGCCTTTGGCGAGCGCCAGCCTTACCGCCTCACTGGCCCGGAAGCGCCAGTTTGCCTGCCACTGCTGGCTCGCGATCCGGTCCTCTTCGTGTTGCTCACCGTGGGGTCACGAGACCACGTCTTCCTGGTGGACACCGGCACTGGCGAACTCACCCTGGACGTGGTCATCATGGAAGAGCTGCGGCTGCCCAACTACGGCGTGCGCGAGACCACCTTTGCCGGCGACCGGCGGGGCACGGTCGTCCAAAGCGTGTTGCCTCGCCTGCGCCTGGGCGAGCTGGTGGTGGAGGACATCCCCGTCGAGGTGATGGACATCCACTCCCGCGCGCCCCAGATTGGCGGCATCATTGGGCTGAACTTCCTGCTCCACTTTCGCCCCACGTTCGACTACGCGGGCGGCCAGCTCGTGCTGGCGCCCCGCCGGGCGCCCTTCACGCCTCCGCCCAACGCCGTGCGCCTGCCCCTGCGCCTCTTTGAGGACCACATCCTCGTGGGAGAAGGGGCCGTCAACGAGCACGAGACGTTCCTTTTCCTGGCCAGCGGCATGGCAGGAACAGCCTTCACCTGTCCGGAGTCCACACTGGAGCAAGCCGGCATTCCGCTGCCGGCCGGGGAGAGCCTGACCGGCGTGAGCGGAGCGGGAAGCCACGACCTGCGCCCCTTCACCGTCCCGTGGTTGCGGCTGGGCCCCTTGGAGCAGCAAAACGTGCCCGGCGTGCTGGGACTCTTCTTGCCCGCGCTGGAGTGGCGCTACGGCGTGCGCGTGGGCGGCCTGGTGGGTCACGACTTCCTGCGCCGTTACCGCTGGACGCTCGATCCTGAAACGCTGGATGCCTGGTTCGAGGAGTTACCCGATGCGTGAACTGAGTGTTCCCCGCGTGGAGTTGTTGACCGGCCCTACGCCGGTCGTGCGCCTGGACCGTTTCTCCTATGCCGTCAACCCGGACGGCCCCACCATCTGGATGAAGCGGGACGACCTGACCCCGCTGGCGATGGGGGGCAACAAGTTGCGCAAGCTGGAATTCCTGCTGGGCGAAGCCCTCGACCAGGGCGCCGACACGGTTATTACGCTGGGGGCCATTCAGTCCAACCACGCCTGCCAAACAGCCGCCGCCGCGCGCTCCCTGGGCCTGGAGCCGGTTCTGCTCCTGCGGGGGAGCCATGCCACTCCCGAGACGGGCAACCTCCTGCTCGACCGCATCTTTGGGGCGGCCATCTTCCTGGACCCCTCGCCACCCCATGACTGGGGCGAACAGGTGGCCGAGCAGTTGCGCCAGGAGGGGCGCAAGCCATACTTGATCCCCTACGGTGGCTCCAATGCGGTGGGCGCCCTGGGATATGTAGCTGCCGGGTTGGAGTTGGCTCACCAGTTGTCCGAACTGGAGCTGGAGTTGGCCGAAATTGTGGTCACCTCCAGCAGTGGGGGCACTCAGGCGGGCCTCGTGGTCGCCCACGCGGCCGGCTGGCTACGTGCACCGGTACTGGGCGTGAGCGTGGACCAATCGGCCAGCGCGTTGGCCGAGGCGGTGTACCACTTGGCCGTGGAGACGGCAGAGCGCATTGGCGTTGTCCGGCCGGAGCGCCGCCATGTGCGCGTCACCGACGACTACGTGGGCCCTGGATATGCCAAAATGAACCAGGCCACCCGCGAGGCCATTTTGCTCCTGGCCCGCACCGAGGGCATCTTGACCGACCCGGTCTACACGGGCAAAGCCCTCAGCGGACTCATTGACCTGGCCCGGTGTGGGCGGTGGTCAACCGGCCAGCACGTGCTTTTCTGGCACACCGGTGGGCTGCCGGGCCTCTTCGCCTACCCGCCGTTGGCGGAGCAGCCGTGAACTCTGGGACAAAAGTCATGTTGCTCACACCACTCGCCGCTACACTTGTTGGTCTTCTCGTGGGCCTGGGCTTGAACCCATTGGTCACAGCGCTCCCCCGCTGGCGGCGCGAGCTTCCCGCCGAGGAAGGGCTTTACCTGCGCCTGAAGCGGCGCCCCCTCTGGCTCGCGCTGCTCAACGCGGGTGCCTACGCGCTGGTGTGGGCCACGCCCCGCCCGGCCGTTGAGGGGTTTTTGCTCAGCCTCTACAGCTCCCTTTTGCTGCTCATCGCCGTCATTGACCTGGAAACGCGCCTGATTCCCCACGTTTTGATCTACCCGGCCATTCTTCTGGCCCTGCTCGCCAGCCCGCTAGACCCTCGTCTAACCTGGCAGCGTGCCGTGGTGGGCGGAGTGACCGGCTTTCTCTTCTTCGCCCTGCTGGCCTGGCTGACCGGACTCCTCTTTCGGCTAATCTTTCGGCTCACCGGCAAAGCGGCCGGAGGGCCGGCCTCTGCCCTGGCTGGCTTTGGGGGCGGAGACGTGAACTTGGCCGCCTTCATCGGGTGCATTGTGGGCTTCCCCGGCGTGCTAACTGGGCTGGCGGCGGGCATCCTGCTGGGCGGCGTGGTCAGCCTCCTGCTGTTGCTCACCGGACGCGGTCCGCGGGGCACCTTCATTCCCTACGGCCCATTTCTGTGCGCGGGCGGATGGTATGCCCTCATGGTGGCTCCCCAACTGTGACGTGATTTACCGTGATACCAATCGGCGCCGCCGTACAGAGATGGAAAGTTTGAGGTGAGTGAAGGCCCTTTCCCCCCTTGACAAACCCGCCAAAATGGGGTATATTGGAGGTAGTTAAACGTTTAACTAAGGTGAGCGCATGGCCACCATCAAGGATGTCGCGCGCGAAGCGGGTGTTTCCATTGCCACCGTCTCCTACGTCATCAACAACACGCGGCCCGTCAGCCAGGAAACCCGTCGCCGTGTCCTTGAAGCGGCCCGGCGCCTCAATTACCGTCCCAGCATCATCGCTCGTAGCCTCCAGGCCGGGCGGACACACCTAATCGGCTATAGCTGGCGACCGCTGCCGCCTGAGCACGGCAGCCCCATCTTGGACCGTTTTATCCACGCCCTTGGCCGGGCCGCTTACCAGGCCGGTTATCATTTGCTGGCCTTTCCCACACCCGACGTGGAACGAGAAATCGAAATCTACGAGGAACTGGTGGAAATGGGCCGGGTGGACGGCATCGTCCTCAGCGCCACCAACATCCACGACCAGCGAGTGGCCTACCTGCAACAAACGGGCTTTCCCTTCGTGGCCTTCGGTCGCGCCGGGGCCGGGTGGGATTACCCCTGGAGCGACGTGGACGGAACGGCCGGCGTCGCGATGGCCGTTCGCCACCTCTACGAGTTGGGGCACCGGCGCATCGCCATCCTGGCCTGGCCGGAAGACTCCCTGGCGGGCCAGTATCGCTTCCAGGGCTACCTCCAGGGGCTGGAAGAGGTGAACCTGGACTTCGACCCGGCCCTGGTGGTGCGCGTGGAACATGCGGAGCACGAGGGACGGCGCGGTCTGCGCCAACTCCTGGAGTTGCCGCCCGCCGAGCAGCCCACAGCCGTCATCTGCGTGAGCGACCTCATCGCCATCGGCGCCATGAACGAGGCCCTGGACCGCGGCCTGCCTGTGGGGCGACGCTTCGGTATCGTGGGGTTCGACGACATCCCCATTGCGCGGTATTTGCGCCCGCCCCTCACCACCGTGCGCCAGCCAGTTGACGAAATTGGCCAAGCGGTGGTCGAGCAGTTGGTGGCGCTTATCGAGGAGCAGCCCTTGGACGAAGCGCAGCGCCACCGCCTGTTGGCCCCAACGCTGGTGGTGCGTGCTTCGACGACCGCGGAATGAAGGGGGCTCCTGCTGAGCCCTCAGCGCGACTTCACCATGTGGAGGAGTGGTGAGTGAACCTGAAAGCAGTCATCTTCGACCTGGACGGCGTCATCACCGACACGGCCGAGTTTCACTACCAGGCCTGGCAGCGCCTGGCCGACGAGGAGGGGCTGCCCTTCGACCGCCAGCTCAACGAACGCCTGCGGGGCGTCAGCCGGGCCGAATCCCTGCGCATCATCTTGGGCGACCGCCGCGTGAGCCCCGCCAAGTTTCAGGAGTTATTGGACCGCAAGAATCGCTACTACCAGGAGTTGCTCGAGGAGTTAACTCCCCGCCACGTGTTGCCCGGCATCCTCCCGCTGCTCGACGAGTTGGACGCGGCTGGCATTCGCGCCGCCGTGGGCAGCGCCAGCCGTAACGCCCGCCATGTGCTTCAGCGGCTGGGTCTCTTGGACCGCTTTGCGGTCCTCGGCGACGGGCACAGCGTGGCGCGCGCGAAGCCAGCGCCTGACTTGTTCCTTTTTATTGCCCGGCAGTTAAACGTTTCACCGAGCGAGTGTATTGTGGTGGAAGATGCCCAGTCTGGCATTACCGCTGCCCTGCGAGGTGGCTTCTGGACGGCCGGCATCGGGCCGGCTGAGCGGGTAGGCCATGCTCACATCCGCTTCGACCACACCGGTCAACTGTCGCTGGCCGCCCTCTTCGGTGTGGAAGGGTGGGTAGTGGTGGAAGAGGCGTTCGATCCCCATCGGCTCCACGCCCAAGAGACGGTCTTCACGATCGGCAACGGCTACCTGGGCACGCGCGGCACCTTCGAGGAGGGCTACCCCGGCGAGTGGCGAGCCACCTTCGTCCACGGCCTCTTCGACGACGTGCCCACCTTCTTCACCGAGCTGGTCAACGCGCCCGACTGGACCCACTGCCAGCTCTTCGTCAACGGCGAGCGGGTGCGGCTGAACCGGGGCACGGTGCGCGAGTATCGCCGCGAGCTCTCTCTCCAGAACGGGCGCTTGGCCCGCCGCTTCGTCTGGCAGGGCCAGAACGGCGCGGAGGTGCTGGTCGAATTCCAGCGCACGGCCTGCCGTCACGATCCACACCTGCTGGGCGTGGAGGTGCGCGTCACAGCCCTGACGCGCGAAGCCGAGGTGGAGGTGCGCGCCGGGCTCCCGGCCTTCATGGACAACCTGGGCTGGCTCCACTGGGACCTGGTTGACCAGGGCGCCGACGGTGACCTGGTGTGGCTGTGGGCGCGCACCCGCGCTACCCGCGTTGACGTGGGCGCCGCCGCCCGGCTGACAGCCGACCGCCCGGTGGAGGCGCAGGCGTGGCCGGCGGAAGGGTGTCCTACCTTGGTTGCCCGGTGTCGCCTGCCGGCGGGGGAGAGCGTGACGCTTACCAAGGTGGCGGCCTTGGCAACCGGCCGGGAAACAGACAATCCGGTAGCCGTCGTCCGGCAACTGGTTGCCAACGCGCCGGCCGACTTCAACGCTCTCCTGCTGCCCAGCGCGGCCAGGTGGGCCGAACTGTGGGCCGCTTCCGACGTACACGTCGAGGGCGACCCCGAGGCCCAGTTGGCCGTGCGCTACAACCTCTTCCAGCTTTTGGCGGCCGGCCCGGAACGCGACCTGGACGCCAGCATTGGAGCCAAGGCCCTCAGCGGCTACGGGTATCGCGGCCACGTCTTCTGGGACACGGAAATCTTCATGCTGCCCTTCTTCACCTACACCCAGCCGGAGGTGGCCCGTCACCTGCTCCTCTACCGCTACCGCCGCCTGGAGGGCGCCCGCCGCAAGGCGGCCAAAAACGGCTACGAGGGCGCTCAGTTCCCCTGGGAGAGCGCCGACACCGGCGACGAAGTGACCCCAACCTGGGTGGTGGACCCTGCCGACCCCACGAAGCTCATTCGCATCTGGACGGGGGACATTCAGATTCACATCACGGCGGACGTCGCCCACGCCGTGCTCCTGTACTGGCGGGTCACGGGGGACGACGAGTTCATGGCGCAGTACGGGGCTGAAATCGTGGTGGACGGGGCCCGCTTCTGGGCCAGCCGGGCGGAATACAACGAGGCACTGGACCGCTACGAGTACACCGACGTCATCGGCCCCGATGAGTACCACGACCACGTCCACAACAACGCCTTCACCAACGGCATGGCCCGCTGGCACCTGCAACAAGCCCTGGCCGTGCTCGACTGGCTGGCTGAGCAGGCGCCCGACCGCTACGCCGACCTGGTAGCGCGGTTGAACCTCTCGCCGGAGCGCCTGGCGCAGTGGCGGGAAATCGCGGACAAAATCTACTTGCCCGTTCAGCCGTCGGGCCTCGTCGAGCAGTTCGACGGCTACTTCGGGCAGGAGGACGTGGACCTGGCCGCCCTGGAACCGCGCCACCAGTCCGTGCAGTCGCTCCTGGGCATCGAAGGAGTGGCGCGCACGCAGGTTATCAAGCAGCCGGACGTGCTCATGTGGCTCTACCTCATGCGGGAAGAGCCCTTCGTGACGCCCGACGTGCTGCGGGTCAACTGGGACTATTACAACCCGCGCACCGACCACACCCACGGGAGCAGCCTGGGGCCGGCCATCATGGCGGCCCTGGCGGCCCGCATGGGGCAAGCCGAGGAGGCCTACCAGCACTTCATGCGGGCCGCGCTGGTGGACCTGCGCGACCTGCGCCACAACACGGCCGACGGCATCCACGCGGCCAGCGCGGGTGGGGTCTGGCAGGCGCTGGTGTTCGGCTTTGCGGGCGTGCGCCTGACGCCGGACGGTCCAACGGTCGAGCAGCCCTGTCTGCCGCCCGGCTGGCGGCGGTTGCGCTTTCGCCTCTGCTACCGGGGGCGCTGGTTCGACTTCGACGTGACGGCCGCCGAGGGGCGTGGAGAACGTCCTCCTTCCCCTCGCGGCGAGCGAAATGAGACCTAACAGGTCTGAGGGGACGTTTGGCAGTTGGCGTTATACGAGGAAGAACCTGTGTGACTGAGCACGAAAGAGCGAAGGGGGGTGAAAGATGCGAGAAGAGGTCAGGGCGTAAGCGGCCCGACGGGCCGCCTGTCTGACGGGGTCGGTTCTGTTGGTCGAGCGCGCTAAGGAACCAGAGGAGGAGGAATCATGATGCGCAGGAAAGCCGTCCTTACGACACTCGTGTTGGTGTTGCTGGCCGTGGTGCTGGGGGCGTGTGCCCAGCAACAACCCCAGACCCAAGTCGTTGAGAAAGTCGTCACGCAGGTCGTCGAGAAGCCGGTTGAAGTGACCAAAGTCGTCGAGAAAGAAGTCCCCGTTGAAGTTACCAAGGTGGTTGAGGTGCCGGCCGAGCGGATCGAAGTGCGCCTCTCGGGCTGGACGGCCAGCCCCGAGGAGGAAAACTTGCTTCGGTCCCTGCTCTACGAGTGCAGCGTGCAGCGGCCCGACATCCTGGTGAAGTACGAGCCCATTCCGTCCGACTACTGGGCCAAGATTAAGACCATGATCGGCTCCGGCACCGAGCCTGACTTCTACTACATGGACATCTTCCAGTTCCCCTTCTTCGCCGAGGAAGGGGTTCTCCAGCCGCTGGACGAGTACATGGCCGAGGCGGGCGTCAGCCGCGACGAGTTCCTCGACACGCTCATCAACGCCTTCACGTGGAACGGCAAGACCTACGGCATTCCCAAGGACTTCAACACGCTGGCCCTCTTCTACAACAAGGACCTCTTCGACCAGGCCGGCCTGGAGTATCCCACCAACGACTGGACCTGGGAGGACCTGAAGGCAGCCGCCCAAACCATCAAGGAGAAAACGGGGGTGGCCGGTTTCTCGGTGCCCGCCGACCCTGGTCGCTTCCCCATTTTCGTCTTCCAGAACGGTGGCAAGATCATGACGGACGACTTCTCGGACACGCTGCTGGACTCGCCGGAGGTCATCGAGGCGGCCGAGTTCTACACGGGCGCCCGCGCCGAGGGGTGGGCCATCATCCCGCAGGACGTGGGCGTGGGCTGGCAGGGCGAGGCCTTCGGCAAGGGCGATGTGGCCATGGTGCTGGAGGGCGGCTGGATGGTGCCCTATCTCTCGGCCCAGTTCCCCGACCGCAACTACGGGGCGGTTCACCCGCCGGCCGGACCCAAGGGCGAAGGGAACCTGGTCTTCACGGTGGCCTACTCCATTTCCGTCAACTCCAAGAACCCGCAGGCCGCCTTCGACGCCATTGCCTGCATCACTTCTGAGGAGAACCAGCTCAAGGTGCTGGAGTCCGGCTTCGCGCTGCCGTCGCGCAAGGCCCTGCAGGATGCCGACTACTTGAAGGAGAACGAGGTAGCTCGCACTATTTTCACGGGCGCCGAGTTCGCCACGCCCTTCATGTGGGGCCTCCAGGGTGAGGCGGTCAACAACGCCATGGCCCAGGCGCTGGAGCGCGTCTACCTGGAGGGCATGAGCGTGGAAGGGTCCTTCAAGCAGGCGGCCGAAGAAGTGCGGGCGGCCTTGCAAGAGTGATCTTGGTGGCGCGGGGGAGTGCGAGTGACTCCCCCGCGCCCTTTTGGCCCAACGCCGAAAGGAGTTGTCGAAATGACCCGCGTTTCCAAACAAACCTTGCAGGAGTGGTTTGCGGCCTACACGTTTCTCTTTCCCGTCTTGCTGGGGTGGGGCATCTTCGTCTTCCTCGCCATGGTGATGAGCTTTTACTTCTCGTTCACCACCTTCAACTTGCTCAAGCCGCCCCAGTGGCTCGGAATTGACAACTACATTCGCGTCATTCGCCATCCCGACTTCCTGCGCTACGCGGTGCCCAACACCCTCAAGTACGTGGCTGTGGTGGTGCCGATTCAGACGGTGCTCAGCCTGATCTTTGCCTTTGCGCTGGACCAAAAGCTGCGGGCGCGCGACTTCTTCCGCACGGCCTTCTACCTGCCCTCCGTCACGTCGTCGGTGGTCATCGGCATCATCTTCGTCTGGCTCTTCGCGCCGCAGGGAGTCATCAACCAGCTCCTGGGCCTGGACATCAACTGGCTCAACAACACGAAGACCTCCCTTCCCACGATCATGGTCGTGAACATCTGGTCCACCACGGGCACGTTGATGCTCATCTTCCTGGCCGGGCTCCAGGACATTCCCAGCGAGTTGTACGAGGCGGCCGCCATTGACGGGGCCACTCGCATTCAGATGTTCCGCTACGTCACGGTGCCCCTCCTGCGGCCAGTCATCTTCTTCGTGGTGACGCTGGGCATCATCGGGACCTTCCAGGTCTTCGACCAGATTTACATCATGACCAAGGGGGGCCCCCTCAAGAGCACCATGACCTGGGTGTACCTGATTTACTTCTGGGGCTGGCAGGAGGTGCGGCCCGACATGGGACGCGCTTCGGCGGCGGCCTTTTTGCTGGCCGTGACGATTTTCGTGGTGACGATGATCCAGCGCCGTTTCCTGGAAGGAAGCGAAGCGTAAGCTGGCGGTGAAGGCAGAAAAGGGGGAGATTATGGCTCAAGCAACCGTTGCTCGTCCTGTCGCCCTCGGCGGTGAGATGCCCTTGTGGGATCGCATCAAAGTGCCCGTCTTCTACGCGCTGCTCATCGCCTGGACGTTGATCGCGGTTTTGCCGTACTGGCTGACAGTTGTCTACTCTTTCATGCCCAAGACCGAGATTTTCGCGCCGCCCCGCCTGTGGCCCAGCCCCTTCACCCTGGAGAACTACCGGGTTGTGCTGACCGCCTTCGACGAGTTTCCCCGCTGGCTGCTCAACAGCACCCTCTTCGCGATCTCGGCCACGGCACTGCGGGTCTTCTTCGCCGCGATGGCCGGCTACGCCTTCGCGCGCATGCGCTTCCCGGGGCGCAATCTGCTCTTCAACTTGGTGCTGGGGTCCATGATGTTGCCCGGCATGGCCATGCTGGTGCCCCAATACTGGATGGCCGTCAAGTGGTTCAAGTTCGTGGACACCATCTACGGCCTGACGATTGTCTGGGTGAGCAGCAGTTTTGCCTTTGGCGTCTTCATGATGACGCAGTTCTTCAAGCAAGTGCCCCGCGACCTGGAGGAGGCCGCCTTCATTGACGGGGCGGGATGGTTTACCACCTTCTTCCGCGTGATTCTGCCCCTGGCGCGGCCGGCGCTGCTGGCCCTGGGGATTCTTTCCTTCCAGGGGAGCTGGAACGAGTTCATGCTCTCCCTGATTCTGCTCCAGACGCCTGAAAACTTCACCCTGCCGCTGGGCCTGGCCATGTTCCGGTTCCAATACTATGCCATCTACTCCAACGTGCTGGCAGGCAGCCTCTTCAACTCCCTGCCCATCATGATTATCTTTTTCGTCTTCCAGCGCTATTTTGTTGAGGGAATCACCTACACCGGCCTGAAGGGAGGCGCTTGAGAACGTGGACTTTGGACAATGGGCGAGTGCCGATTTGGAGGACAACTGCGTGCCGGGTGGCTAAATTGCGGCTTGGCTGTGCGGCCCGCTTCGCCCCCACCTGGAGGAGGCGCTGAGCGACACTTTCCTCCTTTGGCAGGCGCTCCGTGGGAAGCGGCGTGGTGGCGCGCGTGCGGAGATTGAGGTTCCTCTCGCAGGCGGAGCGTTGCTTTGACATTTGGCGAATCTTGTCTTACGATTGAAGTAAGACGATTTGCAACAGGAGGGGGTGAAGCATGCCCGTGGTAACGCTTTCTTCAAAGGGTCAGATCGTGATCCCCCGGGAAATTCGGCAAACCTTAGGTTTGCGGAAGGGCGACCGTCTGTACATTACCCAAGAAGGTGACCGCATCGTTCTCACACCCTACGCGGAGGAGGCCCCCTCAGGGGCCTGGCAGCGTTGGCGAGGTCGGCTGGCGGGCACGCGAGCGTTGCAAGCCCACATCGCCGAACACGCGGAGGAGGTCCAGGATGAGCGTCTGTCTTGACGCCTTTGCCCTTCTGGCTTGGCTCCAAGATGAACCAGGTGCCGACCTGGTTGAAGATGCTCTCCAGCAAGCCGCTGAGGGAAGCGAATACCAGTGCTTTCTCTCCACAATCAATCTCGGAGAGGTGTATTACCGTCTCTTCCGTCTCAGGGGCATGGATGATGCTGACAGCTTTTGGGAGGACGCGCATAAAGGGGTGCTCCCTGTGACGCTCGTCGTGCCAACGCCGACACGTGTTCGGGAAGCGGCCCGTTTGAAAGCGAAATACCCAATCGCGTATGCGGATGCCTTCGCCGCCCAACTCGCTCAGGAGAAGCAGGTTCCGCTGCTCACTGGTGATCCCGAGCTCAAGGCCCTGGAACAGGCGGGTGAGCTAACACTGGCATGGCTGAACTCGTAATACCTTATCCTGTCCAGAAGGTGCGACGCACCTGCGAGGTGCGTCGCACCTTTTTATTTTTATTCCACCCGTTCTACCGCCAGGGCCGTTGCCCCGCCGCCGCCGTGGCAGAGGGAAGCCAGGCCGTAGCGGGCACCCTGGTGTTCCATGACGTTCAACAACGTCACGATGATGCGCGCGCCCGTGGCGCCCAGCGGGTGCCCCAAGGCCACCGCGCCCCCGAAGGCGTTGAGTTGCTCGTAGGGCACGCCCAGCAGGCGGTGGAAGAGAATGTTGTTGAGGGCAAAGGCTTCGTTGTTCTCGAACACGTCGAAGTCGCTCAGCTTCATGCCCAATTTGTCAAGCAGCTTGCGCACTGCCGGAATGGGGGCTTCGGGGAAGCGCCACGGCTCGCCAGCCACCCACGCGCTGCCCAGCACCCGGGCCAGCGGGCGCAGGCCGTAGCGCTCCACGGCTTGCTCGCTGGCCAGCACGAGGGCAGCCGCGCCGTCCGAAATCTGGCTGGAGTTGCCGGCCGTGAGCACGCCGTCCGGCTTGAAGGCTGGCCGCAGGCGGGCCAGGCTTTCCAGCGTGGTGTCGGGCCGGATGCCCTCGTCCCGGTCCACTTCCTGGGGCCCCTTGCGCGTCGGCACGGTGACCGGCTCAATTTCCCGCCGGAACCACCCCTTCTCCGTGGCCGTCGCCGCCCGCCGGTGGGACATCACGGCGATTTCGTCCAGTTCCTCCCGCCGCACGCCGAAGTCGGCCGCCAGGCGCTCCGTCTGCTCGCCCATAGCCTCGCCGCTCTCCGCGTCGCTCAGGCCGTCGCGCATCATGATGTCCACCAGTTGCTCGCCCCCGCCGAGCAGCAGCTTGTAGCCCCAGCGGGCACGGTGGGAGAGGTAGAAGCCGGCCTGGGACATGGATTCCATCCCGCCGGCCAGCACCAAGTCCGCTTCGCCCAGGCGGATGAAATTGGCCGCCGTGGTCACGGCCATCATGCCGCTGGAGCAGACCATGTCCACCATAAACCCGTCCACCGCCTTGGGAACGCCCGCCTTGAGGGCGGCCTGGCGGGGCGTGAGTTGGCCGTGGCCGGCCCGCAGGATGTGGCCGAAGACGTACAGGTCGAGCTGTTCTCCCGCGACACCGGCCCGCGACAGGGCCGCTCGCATGGCATGAGCTCCCAGTTCCACCGGGGAAAGGTCCGCTAACACGCCACCGAATTTGCCAATCGGCGTCCGAACCGCTGAAACGATGTAAACAGGACGCACCGCTTTTCCCTCCTTCATCTTCCTTGTTTTACCGGCGCCTCATCGCACCGCAACGTTTCCCACCATTATACCATCGGCGCCCGAAACTGTCAGCACCCGTTCGCCCGTTTGGGGCACGTAGCGGCCAACCACCAGGGAAAAAGTGCCCTGTCGGTCGGGTGGCAGGCGCAGGGCGTGGCGGGTAACCAGTTGGCCGGCCGTCCAGGTGGGCTGCGCGTCGTGCTGGGCCACGGTGCGCCCTTCGGCGTCGCGCAGGTGGACGTAGATGGCCGTCTGGAGGGCGTGTTCGGGCACTTCCCACACCAGCTCTACCGGCACCCACTCGCCCGGCGCGGCGTCCAGCTTCCAGGCCACCTGCCGGAGCGTGACGGCATCGGCAAATGTGCCTCCCGCCGCTTCCGCCGTGGTGGGGCTTGCCAGCGTGAGGCGCTCCAGCCGCCGGTCGCCGTACCACTCGCCGCCGGCCGGAAACCCTCTCTCAAGCAGTCGCGCCTGGAGTTGAACAAGCGGCTCATCGAGCTGGGGGTGGCCGAGGAGCCAGATAGCCCGGTTCCCTTCCGAGTCCGAGGTGATTTGGATGAAGAGGGCTTCGGCATTGCGCTCGGAGACCACGCGCACGGTGTGGCGCCGCCAGACGAAGGGGTAGACGGCCTCGTAGAGTTGGTGGGAGCCGAGCAGGACGTATCCGCGCACGGGCGCCTGCTCCAGCTCGTCCAGCAGGGGGGCGTAAGGCGAGTCGGCGCGGGCCAGCCGTCGAAACTCCATCAACCCCAGGGGCACACTGCCCAAAGCGGCCAGGAGGACCACGCCGGCCATCGCCAGGCTTGCCGCGCGCAGCCGCAAGGCCACCGGCGGGGGCGACAGGCGGGCCGCCCACCCGGCGGCGAAGCCCACGGCCGCCGTGCTGTAGGCCACGTCAAGCACTCGCAAGGCCGCCGATTCCACCGTCAACAAGAAGGGCACCACGGGATCCCGCAGCACGAAGAGCAGGGAGAGCAGCCCGGCGTAGGCTGCCCCCTGGAGCGTGGGCCGGGCGACGGCCGTCACGGCCAGCAGCAGGAGCAGGGGGTCCAGCAGGCGGTTCTGAAGGGCCGCCAGCACGGCCAGTAAGAGCCCGATCCACGCCCAGGGAACTCGAGCGTCAGGGCGGCGGGCGGAAACCCACCAGGCCGGTACCAGGACCAGCAAGGCCGTCAGCGTCCAGGCCAGCGCCAGCAGGCTCAGACCACCTCCCGCCAGCATCAGCCGCCTGCGGCCGCCCGCTTTGCTCAGGAGCCACACGGCCGCCAGCGCCAGGGCCACGCCGATGCCAGCCAGTCCCGTCAGCCAGCTCCAGAGGGGCAGCCACAGGATCGCCCAGAAAAGGGCCGACCGGCGGGCTTGTTGTTCTTCGCCCGTCCACTTTTGGGCCAGCCGGTAAACCAGCACGAGCGTTACCACCTCAAAGGGCAGGGAAAAAAGCCCGATGGCGAGCTGGCGGCTCACTTCGCCCGCAAAGGGGACCGAGAGGGCGTCCAGCAGGAGCGGCTCGAGGGGCGAAGGGCCCAGCAGGAGCCAGTCCCGCCACGTCACGCGGGCGGCCACGTCCAGTGTGCCCATTGGCGGGAAGGGGCGGATGTACCCACCAGGGCGGAATAGCACCAGCGCCGGAAGCCGCAGGCCGACAAAAAGGAGGGCCAGCGTGCGAATGTCGGGAAACGCCTCTGGCCGGAAGGGGGAGCGGGATTGGTTCATGGCTGTTCCACCACAGTAACCTGCCCCACCATGACCTGTTCGCCGAGGAAGTTGCCCTGCTCGTCGGTCATGGGCAGCGCCCGTCCGTCGGGCGTGTGGACGCTCAACATCAGGCGATACCAGCCGGGCGGTGTGCCGGGGGGAATTTCGATGCGGTGCCAAGCCCCCACCGGCGTGTGTGGCAGCCACTGGTCGGTTGTATCCCGCCCGGCAGAAGGTGTGCCCTCTTTCACCCAGACGGGACGCCCCTCGTCGTCAATGAGTTGCAGGAGCAGGCGCCGGTCATCCAGCGGGCGGATGGCTTCCCACTCGAAGTAGGCTTCGGCCTGCGTGCCGGGCGGGAGGTGATGGTCTACCGTCCAGGGGACGAAATAGCGGCGCAGCCGCATCTCCTCGCCGAAAGTCCAGCCCGCCTCCACGAACTCCGGCGGACGTGTGACGGGCGGCGGGGCCACGTAGAGGGGGCGCAGGTAGCCCATCAGCACCCATGCGCCGAAGAGGCCCCACAGCCCGACCATCGTCGGCACAGCCCCCCTTTCGCCCGCGCGCCACCGGCGCACCAGTGCCAGCCAGCCGACGGCCAGCAGCACCGCCAGCGCCGGCAGCGCCGGGAAGATGAGGCGGCCCTGGCCCGTGCCCAGCACCGTGCGGGTCCATTGCACCCACGCGGCCAGAACCAGGGCGACGTGGGCAGCCAGCAGGCCCAGCAAGATGAGGGAGCGGTCGTCCGGATGGCGTGCTCGCCGGCGCCAGCGAACCCATGCCAACCAACCCAGCCCCACCACGGCCAGTCCCCACCAGATGCCCAGCGCCACGTTGAGCGTGGAAGGCAACGAGATGTGAGCAGCCCCGCCGAACCCGGCCCAGAACGTGCGATACAGCCCCTGCAACACCTCCCGGAAGACGGGCCAGGTGAGCGGTCCCACCCGCTCGTCGGTCACCTGGTGCATAAGTGCCCACCCAAACGGGTCGCCGTACTGCCACAGGTTCCAGGCCAGCCAGGGAACCGCCACTCCTCCCCAGGGGAGCACCAGTGCCAGCAGCCGTCGCCACCGGCCCGGTTCTCGCCAAGTGAGCGCCCAGGCCAGGAACGCCGTTCCGGCCAGCACCCAGCCGCTCGTCTTGGCCCACACGCCCAGCCCGCCCAGCAGGCCAGCCAGCCGCCAACTCCGTTCGGTCGCCGGGTGATAGCGCCAAGCACGCCTCACGCCGCTCACTAGAGCCAGCAGCCCCAGGGCCGAAAGGGCCGTGGCGGGGGTGTCGTTCGTTACCGTGCCGCCCTGAAAGGTGAACTGGGGGACGAAAGCCACAAAGGCCGCTGCCAGCACGGCTGCCCACGGTGACGCGGGCACCACCAGCCGCGCCAAACGGTAGGTGGCCACCACCGCCACAGCCCCGAACAGCGCCGAAGCCAGGCGAACCACATGCCAGGCCAGGGCCTCACCCCGCCAGGGCCAGCGCGCCGCCGGCGGCTGAATGAGCACGCGCACCCGGCGCACTGGGTGGCCCAACTCGAAGTCCCCGTTGGCCTCCACAGGAACGCCCTCGTCCGGCTGCCAGGCCGTGAGCGGGGCGACCAGGGCGTAATAGAGGGGCGGCTGGAAGACCTCGCCGAAAACGGCCCCCTGTGGCTCCGGCAGGCGCTGGTGAACGGCCAGCCAGCGCACGTAAGCGTAGTGGGAAACCTCGTCGGGGGCCTCGCCGAGGGGAACAACCAAGCTGTACCCCACAGCCAGCAACAGGTAGAGGCCCAGCGTCCCGAGAAGCGCTGCCTGCGGCGAAGGCTGAAACTGTCGGCGTAGTGTGCGCATAGTGTTCACCGCGATGCCTGCCCGCGTGGGTTTAGCCCCCGTCGCCGCGAAAGTACGCCAGCAGCGCCTCCAGCGGGCGCGTGTTCAGGATGTCCTCCGCTTCGGCCCAGCCCCGGCGGGCCTGCCAGACGCCGTACCGCATGTTGTCCAGGTCGTCGGCGTGGTGGGCGTCGGTGTTGACCACCAGCAGGCACCCCATTTCCAAGGCTTGTCGCACGTAGACGGGGTCCAAGTCCAGGCGCTCGGGCGAGGCGTTGATTTCCAGCGCGGTGCCCGTTTCGGCAGCCGCTTTGAGGATGGCTTCCATGTCCAGGTCGGCCCCTTCGCGCCGCAGCAGCAGGCGCCCCGTGGGATGGCCGACGATGTGGACATGAGGGTTGTGGATGGCGGCCAGGAGTCGTTTGGTCACCTGTTCGCGGGGCTGGCGCAGGCCGGTGTGGAGCGAAGCGATGACCACGTCCAGCAAGGCCAGTACCTCGTCCGGGTAGGCCAGGGTCCCGTCGGCTCGAATCTCCACTTCGGCCCCTTGCAGCACGGTGATGTCGTCGTACTTGGCGTTGACCGTGAGGATTTCGGCCCGTTGCTTTTGCAGGCGCTCCACGTCCAGCCCGCCCACGATGCCCAGTCCCGGCGAGTGGTCGGTGATGACGATGTACTCGTAGCCGTGCGCGCGGGCCGCCTGAACCATCTGCTCCACGGAGAGGCGCCCATCGCTCCAGGTAGTGTGCATGTGGAGGTCGCCCCGGATCTCTTCCAGCCGCACCAGTTTGGGCAGGCTGTCCTCCAAGGCAGCCTCGATTTCGCCTGCGTCCTCCCGCAGTTCCGGCGGAATCCAGCGCAGGCCCAGCCGCTGATAGACCTCTTCCTCCTCGGCACAGAGGATTTCGGTGCCGTCCTCGCGCTTGAGGCTGTACTCGCTAAGGCTGAAGCCCTTTTCGAGAGCCAACTCTCGCAGGTGGATGTTGTGGGCCTTGCTGCCGGTGAAGTATTGGAGAGCCGTGCCCCAGCGGCGCGGCTCCACCACGCGCAGGTCGGCCTGCTGGCCCGTGTGGAGCTGCACACTGGCCTTGGTGGAGCCAGCCAGCAGCACCTCGGCCACCTGGGGCAGGCGACAAAAGACCTCGATGACTTGCTCCGGCACGGGACTGGCGGCCAGCAGGTCAATGTCCCCAATTGTAGCCCGCCGGCGGCGGAGGCTCCCGGCCATTTCGGCCCGCACGAGGGCGGAGCCGGCCGTGGCCCGCAGGGCCTCCAGCAACGCCGAGGCCTGCTCCCAGGCCACGCTCAACAACACGCGGTCCTTCTGGCGGCGCACCGTTTCCAGTGCCCTGAGGATGTTTTCCTCCACCTTGGGACCGAAGCCGGGCAGGTCGCGCAGGCGCCCCTCGCGCGCGGCCTTCTCCAGTTCCTCGATCGTGGTAATGCCCAAGCGCTCGTACAGCGTGCGCACACGCCGGGGACCCAAATCCGGCACCCGCAGGAGTTCGATGAGCTGGCGGGGGTACTCGGCCTCCAGTCGCTCCAGGTAGCCCAGCCGGCCGGTGCGGAAAATCTCATCAATCTTTTCGGCGATGGCCTGGCCAATGTGGGGAAGTTCTTGGAGGTGGCCTTCCTGCCAATAGGTGTAGAGATCACGGCCCAGGTTTTCAATAGTCTCAGCCGCACGGCGGTAGGCCATTATGCGGTAGCGGTTTTCGCCCTTGATGTCCAGCAAGTCGGCGATGTCGCTGAAAATGCGGGCGACTTCTTGATTGCTCAGCGGGCGCTCAGCCATCGTGCCAGTCCTCCGAAGACCAAGGTGCTCAGGGCGGTAAGGGCCAGCCACCACCCGAGGGGGCGCTGGAAGAGGCGCGGTGTGGGCGTCGGTTCCGCCGGTGATGGGGCACCCTTGACAGCCGTTTCGACAGTGGCCGTGGCCTGAGCCTCAACGTCGGGCTGGGAGGGAGCCACAGTGGGTTGAGGTTGTGGACGCCCCCCCTGCTCCGCCCCTTCGTCTTCCGGGGCTTTTTCGGGCGCCACAGCCGCAGGGCGGACCTCCTCCCCCTCTACGGCCGTTTCTCGGGCAAGGGGCGCACGGCTTTCCTCAGCGGCGAGTGGTTCTGCGGCCACTTTTTGGCTCGGTGCGGCTGGCACTTCCTGCTGGAACACACGTGTTTCAGCCCCTTCAGGGAGCGCCGCGCTCCTCGTGAAGCCAGGAACCAGAGACCACACTGTGACAATGAGCAGCAACACGAAGCTCACCGCGCTGGCGTAGGAGAGAACGCGGAAGAGATCTGCCAGCCGTGCCCAGGGGAGGCGCTCCGGTGCCGGCTGGGGCTTGGGAGCCAGGTCGGCCTCGCGGACGTAAAAGGGGTGGGGTACTTCCACCGACGGCAGCGTCCGCACCAGCCCCACGGTCCACCGCAGGCTCTCCACGTCGGCCCGGCAGACTTCGCACGTTTGCAGATGTGCTTCGATCAGAACCCGCTCTTCGGCCGTTACCTCGCCGTCGAGGTAAGCCGAGAGCTGCTCCGGCGCAATGTGACTCACCGCCTGGCTCCTTGGAATGATGCGTGATGCGTGACGAGTGATGCGTGATTCACTCGTCACTCATCACTCGTCACGCATCACGCTTAAGACGGTATTCGGGCGGCAAAAGTTCCTGGTTTTGCCACAGGATGTCCCGCAGTTTGCGGCGGGCCCGGTTGAGCCTGCTCTTCACCGTGCCCAGTTGAACGCCCGTGATGCGGGCGATTTCTTCGTAGGAAAAGCCGTGTACGTCGGCCAGAACGAGCGTCACGCGCTGATCTTCCGGCAGCTTCATGATGGCCGCTTGGAGCACTTCGGCCAGTTCCAGGCGCTCGAGCACCTCGTCAGGTCGCTCCGGCGCTTCCCGTTTGAGGGGAGCGTCCGGGTTGTGGGCGTCAACCAGCAGCGCCTCCAGTGAGGCTGCCGGGCGGCGCCGGTGGTAGCGCAGGATGTCGTAACACTTGTTAGTCACGATGCGCAACAGCCACGCCTTGAACGAGCCCCCGTCGAAAGTGTGCAGGGCCCGGTAAGCGGACAGGAACGCCTCCTGGGTGGCGTCGGCGGCCAGGTCGGGGTCGCCGGTCACACGGTAGGCCACGTTGTAGGCCAGGCGTTGGTAGCGTCCCACCAGCACGTTGAAGGCGCTCAAGTTACCGCGCTGGGCCTGGCGCACCAACTCCAGGTCGTCGGCGGGCTCGCTGGCGCCGGAAGTGAGGGCCCACGTTGCCAGGTGGCCTGCGGCCCAAAGCGCCACAAGTGCCAACAGCCCCTTGAGGGCTGCCTGCCGGTTTGACGTTCCCCTTGTTTCCAGTATACTCATGTGGGTTTTGAACTTGTCGGATTCCTTTTCCTGGGGATTCTACTCGAATTCTGCCGATGGGACAAGAGAGCGGAATGTAGGGCTTTATGGAAAAGTTCTTTGTTCGTCACGCGAAAAAGGAACAGCAAGAAGCAACATTTGGCCCCTTGTGTGTCCCCTTTGAGTGTGAGATCAAGCCCCTTACGGTGCTCATCGGCCCTCAAGGAACAGGCAAGTCCCTTGTAAGCCAGTTTGTATACTTCTTCCGAAATTGGCGTTTCCTCCTGGCTACTTTTGGGGAAGAAGGAGTGCCAGAAACGCTGGTGCGAGGGGTCGTCGAGCGCCTGCGTTCTGGAGAGCGGGCTCTGGCAGGTGCTTTCGTTGAAGGGGGAACCGTTCGTGTTGGCCTCTCGTCAAATTCCGTCGAGTGGACGATCTCTTTGAACCCCCGTAACCGGCGAATCGTGCCGCTGGGGCGTTTGAACAGTGAGATCGAAAAGTGGTTGACAGTGCAAACCTGGCGCGAGGGTGCCAAGCGGCAAGCTGTTTTTGTCCCTGCCGAGCGTGTCCTTTTTTCCAAGTTCATTAACACGCCTGAACAGGGCGTGTTATACGCTAAGGACGCCCTTTCCATACCGGCGCTTGACTTTAACAAGGTTGTGATCAAAGCAGGAGAAGCTCTTTTTCAGAAACAGGAGCCCCGTGACTGGCCCTCACAGGTGCAAGTGCTATACGATCGGATGAAAACGAATTTGCGCGGAGAAATACAGTTCGCTAATGTAGGGCCTTACCCGCGCCGGTGGCTGTGGGTGCCTGTGGGAGGTGAAAAGGGCTTTGAAATCGAAATGGCTTCTTCAGGCCAAATAGCAGGCTGGCCGGTGTATCAAGTGCTGATGGGGTTGCTTTTGGAATCGGATTCCCCATCGCTGGCTCTCCACGTGGAAGAACCCGAGATTCACCTTTATCCCACAGCCCAACGCCATTTGATGGAAGCGCTGATCTACATGGTCAACCAAGGATACCGAGTCTTTGTCACTACACACTCTCTGTTCATCTTGCGTACCTTGAACCTTGCCATGCAACGCTTCCGTTACGGACAGGGAGACGAGTTTACAGCCGTTGATCCCAAACAGGTAGCGGCTTACTATGCCTCGACCGAAGGAAAGTTAAAGTCCATTGTGACAGAACAGCACTATATTGACGAGTCGTTCCTTGCTGAAGAAGGAGACCGGATGGGAACGGAATTGTATAACCTCTGGTACACTGAAACAGCAGGGTAAACCGAATGTGCAATCTGGCGGATTACCGCGTGTCAAACCATATGCTCGTTGA
>WFWG01000397.1 GCA_015491235.1 Ardenticatenaceae bacterium | reverse complement strand
GTGCAATCCGTGGTTACCCCTTATTCTCGCCAGGCTAAGAGGGCATAGGGGAAGGGAAATGGGGCAGGGGGGAGCACGGACAAAAATCAAAATCCGTGAAATCCGTGCAATCCGTGGTTGATAGACAATACGACGGGCCATGTCTCCTTTGGCGTGTCACGTATTATGCATTGCAAAGGAGGGAACAAGGTGAAGAAGCGCGTTCTCGTCGTCGGTTCCGGTGGCCGTGAGCACGCCCTGGCCTGGGCGCTGGCCCGCTCACCCCAGGTGGAACACGTCTACGTGGCGCCGGGCAACGCGGGCACAGCCTGGCCTCCTAACCCCTCGGCCGGCGAGTGGCCGCCCCGGGCGGGGTGCTCGCGCGTGCCCGTTGCGGCTGACGATTTCGACCGCCTGGTGGCCTTCACGAAGGAGGAGGCCGTTGACCTGACCGTGGTCGGCCCCGAAAACCCGCTGGCGGCCGGCATCGTGGACGCCTTCCAAGCGGCCGGGCTGCGGGCCTTCGGCCCCACGCGGGCGGCCGCCCGCATCGAGGCCTCCAAGGCGTTCGCCAAGGACTTCATGGCCCGCCACGCCATTCCCACCGGCCGCTACGCCGTTTTCTCCAGCTACGAGGAGGCGCTGGAACACTTGCGCCACGTGGAGTACGAGGTGGTGGTCAAGGCCTCCGGCCTGGCAGCGGGCAAGGGGGTCATCGTGCCCGACTCGCGGGAGGAAGCCGAAGAGGCCCTCAAGCGCATCATGGTGGAGCGCGCCTTTGGGGCAGCGGGCGACCAGGTGGTCATCGAGGAGCGGCTGCGCGGCCAGGAAGCCTCGGTCTTGGCCTTCACCGACGGCCACACCGTGGTGCCCATGCCCCCGGCCCAGGACCACAAGCCCGTCTTCGACGGCGACCGGGGGCCCAACACGGGGGGCATGGGGGCCTACGCGCCGGCCCCGCTGGTCACGCCCGAACTCCTGGACGAGATCGTGCGCACCGTGCTCCGGCCGGCTGTTGACGGCCTCCGCGCCGAGGGCGCCCCCTATGTGGGCGTGTTATACGCCGGCCTCATGGTTACCAGGGACGGCCCCAAGGTGTTGGAGTTCAACTGCCGCTTCGGCGACCCCGAAACGCAAGTCATCCTGCCCCTGCTGGCGAGCGACCTGGTGGACGTGCTGGAGGCCTGCCTGAGCGGCACCCTCGCCCGGGCGGACGTGCGGTGGCGGCCGGGGGCAGCCGTGACTGTGGTGGCCGCCTCCGAGGGCTACCCGGGGCCATACCCGAAGGGCCGCCCCATCACGGGCATCGAGGAGGCCGAGGCCCTGCCGGGCGTGGTGGTCTTTCACGCCGGCACCGCGCGCGACGCCGAGGGACGGCTGGTCACAGCGGGCGGCCGGGTGCTCAACGTCACCGCCATCGCCGACGACTTGCCCCAGGCCATCCGCCGCGCCTACGAGGCCATCGCCTGTATTCACTTCGAGGGCATGCACTACCGGCGGGACATCGGCCGGCGGGCGCTGGCGTAAGGGGAGCCACGCACTCGGAGGGGGGCGCCCCTGGCGCCCCACACTTGACGGTTCTCGGGCCCCTCTTATACTACCCTATGACTTGCGGGGCCCGGTGAGCGTGTTCGTTCAGCGGCTTGACCCTTGCCCGGAAGAAACCCGGCTGGTCTCGAATTGCCTGAAGGCTTATGTTCCGTCATCTTCGCCTGTTGCTGACCGAGTTGTCCCCCCAGGTGCGCCGTGACCTGGCGATGAGCTTCGCCATCGGGGTGGCGGTGCTCCTCTTCTTCCACGCCGACCACCTGGCAAGCACCTACACGGGGTTCGACGACCCGTACTGGCTCCTCCACCTGGCCGTGGACGGCAGCTACATCTTCGTGTACGCCGGTCTAGCCTTCGTGGGATTGCGCGGCTGGCGTCTCTGGCGTCGCCGCCGATGACAGAAAGGCGCGGGCCGCCATGCGCGTGGCACTCAACGCCCACTTTTGGGGGCGCACGAGAACGGGAAGCGGGCAGTACCTGCACGCCCTGGTAGAGGGCTTGCGACGGTTGGACGTGGACGTGGTGCTGGTGGGCGATGCGGCCGCGGCCCGCCGCGCAACCCACACCCTGCCGCCACCTGATGCGGTGTGGCGCGTGGCCCCTACGCCCTTCGACCGGGTTCACGACAACCTGGCAAAGGTGTGGTTCGAGCAGGTGGCCGCACCGCGCCTGGCCGTCGCGCTGGGCGCCGACGTCTACCACGTGCCCTACTTCGCGCCGCCGTGGGCGTGCCGGCTTCCCACCGTGGCGACCATTCACGACCTGATTCCCGTGCGGCTGCCCGCCTACCGGGGGTCGGCCCTGGTGCGCCTCTACACGGCCCTGGTGGCCCGCGCGGCCCGCCGGGCCGACCGCCTGCTGGCCGACAGCGAAGCCACCCGCCGGGACGTGCTCGACCTGCTGGGCGTTGACCCCGCGCGGGTGCGCACCGTCTACCTGGCCGTCCCCGACGGCGCTGGGGCCACCTCGCCCCACGAGGTCGCTCGGTGGCGCCAGCAGTGGCCGGAAGGGTTCGTCCTCTACCTGGGCGGGTTCGACGTGCGCAAGCGGGTGCCGTTGCTGGTGCGCGCCCTGCGCCACACGCGGGGCCGGTGGAAGCTGGTGGTGGCCGGGGCCTTGCCCC
>WFWG01000396.1 GCA_015491235.1 Ardenticatenaceae bacterium | reverse complement strand
CCAGTTCTCCACAATTTTTTCTTCTCTATACGGCGGCGCCGAACCGCATCTCTGCTCAAGCCTTCGGAATGGCCCGCCGCCGCCCCACATTTTCAGGGGGGCACCAGGATTGAAACATGTTGTTCGAGAAAGCAATTGGTATCAGTTCGTTGGAACGCGCATGTGGAAGTATACCCAAAGAACTTGGAATTGCAAATCTTTGCTTTTACTTCTGTGTGCAGTCTGTGGGGCGCTCGGCCACACGCACTTTCCGTGAAAATTTGTGGGCGGCTTGCGAGTAAGAGAGGGATTTTGTCGGCCACCGAGCAGCCCGCCTTTGCGGGTACCCCGAATTGCGTACAATAAGCCCAAAACGCCGCGTTGCGTTTATCCTTGAATGGAGGAGGAAGACCGTGGAGGAGACGCAACTGCAACTGTTTCTCGACTTCGCCCTGGAGGCCGCTTGGGAAGCGGGCCGAGTCACGCTGGGATATTTTCAGACCAACCTGCTGGTGGAGTTGAAGGCCGACGCCAGCCCCGTCACCGAAGCCGACCGCCGGGCCGAGCAAGTGGTGCGGGAGCTGGTGAACCGTTTCTGGCCGGACCACGGCGTCATCGGCGAGGAGTTCGGCCAGGAGCGGCCTGACGCCGAGTTCGTCTGGGTGGTGGACCCCATTGACGGCACCAAGTCCTTTATCACCGGTGTGCCCCTCTTCGGCACGCTGCTGGCCTTGCTGCACAACCAGGAACCCGTGGTGGGCGTACTCTACTTTCCGGCGCTCAACGAGCTGGTCTACGCCGCCCGGCACTCGGGCTGCTTCTGGAACGGGCGCCGGGCGCGCGTTTCAGGCGTGCAGGAGTTGGCACAAGCCAAACTGGTGACCTCCGGCCTGAACAGCTTTGCCCCCCAGGGGAAGGCCAAGGCTTGGGAGCGCCTGGTGGGCGCCACGGCCATTCAGCGCACCTGGGGGGATGCCTACGGCTACGCCTTGGTAGCCACGGGCCGCGCGGACATCATGGTTGATCCCATCATGGAAGTGTGGGATGCGGCTGCCGTGCAGGTCGTGGTGGAGGAGGCGGGCGGCACCTTCACCGACTGGCAGGGGCGCCCCACCATCTCCTCCCGCGAGGGCATTGCCACGAACGGCGCCTTGCTGGAGCCCGTGCTGGCCCTCATTCGGACGAGCGGTTGAAGTTGCCTTTCCGCTTTCCATCATTACAATGTAGCAAACTTCACCCAGTCATGTGGGAAACGCTTGCCCCTTTCGGAGAGGAGATGCCATGTTTAAATCTGTGGAAGACGTGAAAGAGCGCCTGCGGCGGGTGCGCTACCTCGCCAACGACGACGTGGCTACCGTGGTCTACCTGGCCGACCGCTTGGGCAAACCGCTGCTGGTGGAAGGGCCGGCCGGCGTGGGGAAGACTGAGCTTTCCAAGGCCGTTGCCGATGCCTTGGGAGCGGAGTTGATCCGCCTCCAGTGCTACGAAGGCTTGGACGAGGCCAAAGCCCTCTACGAGTGGCAGTACGCCAAGCAGATGCTCTACACCCAGGTGCTGCGCGACCGCGTGGGCGAACTTCTGGCCGACACGCGCACCCTTCGCGAGGCCTTCGAGCGCATCGCCGAGGAAGAGGACCTGTTCTTTTCGGAGCGCTTTCTGCTCCCCCGCCCCCTCCTGCGGGCACTCCTCTCCGAGCGGCGCCCCGTGTTGCTCGTGGACGAGGTGGACAAGTCGGACCCCGAGTTCGAGGCCTTCCTGCTGGAAGTCCTGAGCGACTTCCAGGTGAGCATCCCCGAGTTGGGTACCATTCGGGCTCGCACCCAGCCCTTTGTGCTCCTCACCAGCAACCAGGCTCGTGAGCTTTCCGACGCCCTGAAGCGACGCTGTTTGCACCTGTTCATCAACTACCCCACCTTCCGGGAGGAGCTTCAGGTGGTGCGCGTGCGCGTGCCCGAAGCCAGCGCTACCTTGGCCGCTGAGGTCGTGGCTTTCATCCAGGAAGTGCGCAACCTGGCGCTCAAGAAGGTGCCCGGCATTGCCGAGACCCTGGACTGGGCGCGGGCGCTGGCGCTGCTCAACGTCCACCACTTGGGCGTGGAGGAAGTGGAGCGCACCTTGGGCGTCATCGTCAAGCACGAGGGGGACCACGCCCGCACGCGCCAGTCCATCCCCGAGCTGCTGCGCCGCGCCCAACTGCGCCTGCGCGAGTGGGGGGAGTGAGCAATGGAGAGACCGCCTGGCTTCATATCGTTCCGTCGTCTCGTTCACGCCGTGGGAGAATTGTGCCAAGCCGTGTTCCAGGGACAAGTGGTGGTGACCCCGTGAAAGCACAGTGAGGAAGGGGGACGTATGGACGACGTGCTTGTCGGGTTCGTGCAAATGTTGCGGGCGGCGGGCCTGCGGGTTTCCAGCAGCGAGGCCCTGGACGCCTTTCTGGCCGTCCAGCACGCCGGGTTGCGCGACCGGCGCACCATGAAGGCTGCCCTGCGGGCCGCCCTGGTCAAGCGCCAGCAGGACATCCCCCTCTTCGACGAGCTGTTCGACCGCTACTTCAGCCCCAACGCCGAGCCGCTTCCCTTCCCCGGCCCGGGTGATGAGGGCCAGCAGGGGCCTTCGGGACGCCTCAAGCCCCACGAAGAGTTCATGCGCCAGCTCCAGCAGGCCATGGAGCGGTTGGGGCTGCCGCCGCTGGACAGGCTCACTGAGGCGCTCCTGGCCGGCAACGTCACGGTCATCACGGCCGAAATGCTCCAGCACCTGACGCCCGAACAACTCCAGCAACTCGAGAACCTGTTGCAGCGCGGCCAGATCACGCGCTACGTGCTCGACCAGATGGGCTGGCAGCGCATCCAGGCTCAGCTCATCCAACTGGCACGGGCGCTCCAGCAGGCGGGCGAGTTTGAGCTGGCCCAGCAGGTGCGCGAGCGACTGTGGGAGTTGCAGGAACTCTTCCCCCGCTGGGTGGCCCAGCAGGTCCACGAGGCCTACAACCGCATGGCGCCCCCGCGCGAGCGCCAGGCCGCCCTCTCCAAGACCCTCATGGACAAGGAGTTCACCCGCTTCACCGAGGACGAAGTGCGCGCCATGGAGGAGGTGGTCAACCAACTCGCCCAAAAGCTGCGGGAAGACGTGGCCCGCCGGATGCGCCGTGGCGGCACCAGGCGGCTGGACGTGACCCGCACACTGCGGGCCAGCTACAAGACGGCCGGCGTGCCCATGGAGTTGATCTTCAAGGAGCGGCAGCGCAACAAGCTGCGCCTGGTGGTGCTGTGCGACGTGTCCTCCTCCGTGCGCAACGCCTCGCGTTTCATGCTGCAACTGGTCTACAGCCTGCAACAACAGCGCGGCCACGTGCGCTCCTTCGTCTTCATCGCCGACGTGGACGAGGTGACCGAGTTCTTCGAGCGCAATTCGCTGTAGGCGGCCGTGGAAATGGCCACCGGCGAGGCCAACATCCGTTACTGGGCTCACAGCGACTTCGGGCGCGTTTTCCGCCAGTTCCTGGACGAGTACGGCGACGCCCTCAACAAGCGCACCACGGTCATCGTCCTGGGTGACGGCCGCAGCAACTTCTTCGACCCCCAGGTCGAAGCCCTGGCTGAGATTCGCAGCCGCGCCCGCCGCCTCATCTGGCTCAACCCCGAGTCCCAGTGGGCCTGGGGAACCGGCGACAGCATTATTGACCTCTATGCCCCCGAGTGCGACCTGCTGGTGGAGTGCCGCAACCTGCGGCAACTTGCTCAGGTGATGGAGTACCTGACGAAGCTGGTGTAACCTGAGGCGGCAACCGCGCGCGGGCCGCTTGCGTAAAGCTTTTCGACATCCCCCCTGTGTGACCTGACAACAGATACAGGAGGAATGCGATGGCTCGCTTCGTTCGCGCCCTGGCCGTGTGCCTCGTGGTGGCCGCGGTGTTCCTCGGTCTCCTCGGAGGGAACGACGTGGCCGCCCTGTCGGGCAAGCGGTTTTCCTGGGACCGCTTCGACGTGGAGATTGACATCCAGCCCAACGGTGACTTTATCGTGCGGGAGACCAACGAGGTGCGCTTTGAGGGGGGCACCTTCAAGTTCGGGTACCGCGAGATTCCCGCCCGGCGCTTCGTCTACCTGACGGACATCGCGGTTACGTTCGACGGCCAGCCTCTCAGGCGCACGGGGGGGCCCGGTGGTCCGGGCACCTTCTACCGTTACACAGCCGACAATGACGCCATTGGCATCCGCTACTTCTTCCCGGAGCCGGTCACTGGCCTTCACACCATCGTGCTGGAGTACCGCGTTCAAGGGGGCCTGCGCTACTATGAGGGCGGCGACCAGCTCTGGTGGAAGGCTGTCTACCCCGACCGCGCGGCGCCAGTGGCGGCCAGCCGCGTGACGGTGACGCTCCCGGTTCAGGTGGACCCGACCGCGCTGGTCGTGGCAGCCTACGGCCACCCGGCCTCGTGGGAGATTGCCGACGGCGGCCGGCGGGTGATTTTCGAGGCTCAGGATATTCCGCCAGGGAAGGAACTGGAGGTGCGGGTTCAGTTCCCCAACGGGATTGTGGAGGGCAGCCCGGCCCCCTGGCAGCAACGTGAGGACTTTTGGATTCGCTGGGGGCCGGTGGCCAACGTGCTCATCGTGACAGCCGTGCTGTTCGGCTTCCTTCTGCCGCTGGTGCTCTGGTACGTGCGCGGACGAGATGTGCCCGTGCCCCTGGCTGCCGAGTACCTGAGCGAACCCCCCGACGACTTGCCCCCAGCCCTGGTTGGCTTGCTGGTGGACGAAGTAGCCGGCGGCAACGAAATCATGGCCACCCTCGTGGACCTGGCCCGGCGGGGGGCCGTCATCATGGAAGAGCGAGACAAGGGGACGATTAAGCTCCTGAAGTGGACCCTTCCTCAGCGGGATATCACCTTCCGCCTGGTGGACCCCTCCAAGTGTCGCCATCGGGTGGAAGAGGAAACCGTGCGCGAAATCTTCGGCCACCAGAAGACCTTCAGCCTCAGCGAGATCGGCGCCCACCCACGAACGTGGCAGAAGCGCATCAAGCGGCTGCTGGACCAGTACTACAAGCAGGGCGTGGAAGCCGGCCTCTTCCCGGCGCACCCGCACAGGGTGCGCATGACGTGGATGATCGTGGGCTTTCTCATTGCTTTTCTGGGGTTCGGGTCGGGTTTCCTGGTCATGGCGTTGAGCGACGGAACCGCCACCGAGTACGTTCCGGCCATCCTGATCTGGATATTCGGCTCCATCCCGATGGCAATGGTCTGGATGTTCGTGGGAACCAAAATGCCCCGCAAGACGAAGAAGGGGAGCGAGGCGGCGGCCCGCTGGAGGGCGTTCAAGGCGTACCTGCGAGACTTGGAACGGTACGGGGAGATCAAGGCGGCCCAGGAGCGGTGGGAGGAGTATCTTCCCTACGCCATTGCCCTTGGCGTGGCGAAGCCCTTCCTGGAGGCTCTGCCCTTGACATCCCTCCACACTCCTCGATGGTACCGTTCGCCCCACGTTTCGAGGGGGCCCTCGCTGGCCCAACGCCTGGGGTTTGGCGGGTCCGGCAGTGGGGGCGGTGGCTTGCAGAGTAGCAGCACGCGGTTGGCCACCGGCGTTCAGGGAT
>WFWG01000395.1 GCA_015491235.1 Ardenticatenaceae bacterium | reverse complement strand
CGGTCGAAGCGGCCAGGGCGCAGCAGGGCCGGGTCCAGAATGTCGGGCCGGTTGGTGGCCGCAATCACGATGACGTTGGTGTCCGTGTCGAAGCCGTCCATCTCCACCAGAATCTGGTTGAGCGTCTGCTCCCGCTCGTCGTGGCTGCCGCCCAGGCCGGCCCCACGGTGGCGGCCCACGGCATCAATCTCGTCAATGAAGACGATGCAGGGGCTGTGGCGCTTGGCCTGGTCGAAGAGGTCGCGCACGCGGCTGGCGCCCACGCCCACGAACATCTCCACGAACTCGGAGCCGGAGATGCTGAAGAAAGGCACGCCGGCCTCGCCGGCCACGGCGCGGGCCAGCAGGGTCTTGCCGGTGCCCGGCGGCCCCACCATGAGCACGCCCTTGGGAATGCGGGCGCCCAAGGAGACGAATTTCTCCGGCTCCCGCAAGAACTCGACAATTTCGCGCAGCTCCTCTTTGGCTTCTTCCACGCCGGCCACGTCGTCGAACGTGACCGTGGGGCGATCGCCAGTGAACATGCGGGCGCGGCTCTTGCCGAAGGAGAGGGCCTGGTTGTTGGAACCCTGGGCTTGGCGCAGCATGAAGAAGAGCAAACCGCCGAAGATGAGCAGCGGCAAGAAGGAGCCCAACACACTGATGAGCGCCCCCCACTGGGACGGAGCTTTGTAGACGATCTCAGTGCGGAGGAGTTCCTCGGACGTGACCCCAAAAGCCCGCAACGTGTCCACCACGTCGGCGTCGGGTTCAATACTGGTCACCCACTTCTCGTTGCGGTTGGTGGTAATCTCCAGCCGATTGTTCTTGACCAGAATGCGCCGCACCTGGCCTTCTTTGATGGCCGTGGCCACCCGGTTGATCTCCACATCCTGGAAGTGCTCCTGCGGAGCAAAGATGTTGTACAGAAAGGCCAACATCGCAACAAGAATGAGCGCGTACAGAAAGCCATTTCGCAACCAGTTTGATTTCACCGTATCCATCCTCCATCTCTGCCCTTTCAAGTGGGTTCGAAGGGCAGGGCTATCTCCGCACAGGGCGTAACGCTGTCGTTACAGGCGGGCAGTTCCTTGGCAGGACCACGGTTGCCCGATTTTGGCGAAGGACGGCGTTTACCTCCGGTACTTCGAGTAATTATAGCAGACCGAGCCCTATCACAAAAACAGCAGGCTGCATGACGCTCCCCACAGACCCGGCGATACGCTGATATACCAGCGCATAGAGGGGAATCAGCCCCAAAACGGCCAGCAGGGCCAGAATGCCCAGCAGCACGCCCAGCCAATCCACGCCCGGCGACACCGCCGTCGGCGGGGTGGTCGCGTGAGGGGGACGGACGGGTGACGCTCTCCCTGGAACCCCGGGCGGCGTGCTGGCAACGGGCCGACGCTGGCGACGCCGCATGAACGCCTCTGCGCCGGGCTGGGCCGGTGGAGGCGTGGAGACGGGCGGAGGCGTCGCGACAGGAGGCCGTGTGACGGGAATCGCCGCCGTGGCCTCCGAACTGGCGTGCAAGAGGTGGAAGATCACGTTCGTCACGTCGTCCGCGTTGGCAAACCGCTTGGCCGGGTCCTTGGACAACATGCGCTCCACCAGCCGTTCCACGCTGGGGGGCACACGTGGATTCAAGGCGCTCAACTTGGGCGGTGGCTCGTGCAAGTGTTGCAGGGCAATCGCCACTCGATCTTCCCCTTGGAAGGGAGTACGGCCTGTCAACATCTCGAAGAGCACCACGCCAATGGCGTAGACGTCGGAGGCGGGCGTAGCCGGTTCTCCCCGAATCTGTTCCGGGGAGAGGTAGGCCGTTGTTCCCCACACTACGCCAGGTTCAGTCAGGTGCTGGGTGTCCGTCATGGCCCGCGCAATGCCAAAGTCAGCCACCTTGGCCTCACCGGAAGGCGTGATGAGCACGTTGCCGGGCTTGATGTCCCGGTGTACGATGCCTTTTCGGTGAGCCGCCCCCACGCCGGCCGCGATCTGGCGGGCAATTTCCAGGGCTTGTTGCACTGAGAGGGGAGCCTGTTGGCGAATCAAATGGCGCAAGTCTGTGCCGGGCACGTATTCCATCACAATGTAGTACCGCCGCCCCTCTCGTCCCACGTCGTAGACGTTGACGATGTTCGGGTGGGAGAAGCTGGCCATCGCGCGGGCTTCCTGGAGGAAGCGCTCCAGGAACTTCTGGTCGCTGGCGTACTGGGGGCGCAGGATCTTCACGGCCACTTCGCGGCCTAAGCGCAAGTCGGTGCCCCGGTAAACTTCGGCCATGCCCCCTTCACCAATGCGCTCCGTGAGGCGGTACCTTTGGTCCAAAATGATGGGCGTTTCCACAGGGTTCCTCCACAGGGAAACTCATCGTGAAGACCTGCCAGGTCTCCACGACCTGCCAGGTCTAACGGCGTTTGCCGAAAAGGTTACAAAAATTGTAGCGCAGCTTTCCGGGCTTCCCAAATTTCCAGGGCCTGAGCGGTTTGAAAAGGCCGGCAGGCTTCACTTTCCGTAGATAGCCTGGTACATAAACCAGTGTTGATAGATGAGCTCGACGTAGGCGCGGGTTTCGGCCAGCGAGATGTTCTCCACAAACATATCAACGTCGTCGTTGGCCCAATTCGGCACACGATTCGGCCCGGCGTTGTAACCCGCCAGCGCGTAGAAAACGTTGTCGTCGAAGCGCCGAAGGAGCCAATCCAGGTAATACGCGCCGAATTCGAGGGAGACCACCGGCCGAAAGAGGTAACGGGCGTTAAACGGGCGGCCAACCTGTTGGGCAATCCACTGCCCGGTGGCGGGAATGATCTGCATGAGCCCGCGCGCTGCCGCGGAGCTTTCCACGATCGGCTCCCAGCGACTTTCTTGATAGATCATAGCCGCCAGCAGAAGGGGGTCTAGGTTATAGGCTTTGGCTTGAGCGGTCAGGACAGGTACATAGTGCAGCGGGTAAGCCAGCATGGCAATGGGCGGAGGGACCTCGTCGGCCGGCTCTCCAAGAGCGTCGAGCAACAGGCGGGCTGCCAAAATGCTCACCGAGGGGTGAGAGCGAGCGAAAAAGCGAGCCGCGGCGTAGAGGCGTTTTGGGTCTCCCTTCAGGTCGAGCACCATTTCCCGGTAGAGCGCTCGTGCCTCGTCCTGCAAGCCGATCTGCTCCAACTCATAACCCCGTTTGAGAGCCGCGTCGGGCAGCAGGGTCGCCCAGTCAGTATCTGGCCGTGGCCTCACGCCCAGCGTTTCGCGCACCCAAGCCTCTTCGTCCGACGTGGAGGGAAACGTGGGGGGGCGGTATGGGCGCGCCGACCAGGAAAAGTTCTCAAGGGAGGCGCGGGCCCGCAGGGCGTAGTATCCCGTGTCGGCGCTCAGGTCGCGCCAGATTTCCTCAGCACGGGCCGTGTTGCCGGCGGCCAGATGGGCTTTCCCCAGCCAAAAGCGGGCGCGGGCAGCGTGTTCGGGGTTGGTGGCCAGGCGCTGCCAGTCCTCCACGGCCGTTTCATACTCGCCCAAGCGGTAAGCCAGCCATCCAGCCTGCCACAGGGCGTCAGGGGCCCTCTCAGCCGACGGAAAGCGGTCAGCCAGTTCCAAGTAGAGAGCGCGGGCCTCCTCTGGGCGGATGTCGGCCAGCAGCGCGGCGCTTTCCCAGAGGGCCTGGGGAGCCGCGTTCCCGTTGGGAAAATCGTCGGCGGCGCGCCGGTAAGCGGCGAGGGCGGCGTTCACCCGTCCTTGAGCGCGGCGGATGCGACCCCGCTCCAGCCAGGCGTCATCGCGCAGGCTGCTTTCCGGGTGAGTTTCGACAAGGGTGCCCAGTTCACGCCAGGCGGCTTCCAGGTTTCCGGCCTTCTTGTAAGCCAAAGCGGCATACCAGTGGGCTTCGGCGCGGTCGGCCTCGGTTTCAAGCGACATATAGAGGGCCGCCACAGCCGCGTTCCAATCTCCGTTGTGATAGAAGACAAGGCCAGCCTGAAAGCGGCTGGCTGGTGCGCCGGCCTCCTCCAGGGCAGCCAAGGCTCGATAGGCCGAGGCCGTTTGGGGGTATTCGTTCACGAGTGTGCGCCACAGGGCAATGGCCGCTTCGGGGTTCTGGCGGGCTATTTCGGCATTCGCGATGGCCTCCACCAGTTCGGCGCGGAACCAGGGAATGCGGGAGTCCTTCAGGGCGCGGCGGTACCAAAGAATGGCCTCCTCCCACGCCTCTTCTGCGGCAAAGCGGTCGCCCAGCGTTCGGGCGACCAGTGCCCGCGTCACGCGGTCGGTGGCCGGGTGGTCGTACACGCGGCGGTATTGCTCAATGGCTTCGTCACGGCGGCCCAGTGCCTCGAAGTTGCGGGCCAGTTCCAGGGCTACCTTGTCGTCGGCCACGTCACGCGCGGCGTCGTAGACCTGGAAGTGTTCCACAGCTCGCTCGTGTGCCCCCAAGGCGGTGTAGACCTGGCCGAGCCGGAAGTGAACGAAGGGGGCTCTGGTGCTGTTGCCGTAGCGCTCCAAGTAGGCTTCCCAGGCTTCCCGCGCCTCTGTCCACCGCTCCTCCTGGACGAGAAGCCGCCCCAACTCGAACAGGGCTTCTTCGCCGAAGTCCGGATGGGCAGCCAAAGCTTGGTAGTGCAGGAGTGCCAGTTCCACGTTTCCCAACAGGGCGGCTTCCCGGGCCAGTTGAAGCCGCACGTTTGCCGTTGGGGTGGGGGAGGGCGTGGATGTCGGGGCAGGAGAAGGTGTTGGGGTCGAAGTGGTCACGGCAAGCCTTTGGCCGCTCAGCGACTGGACAGTGAAAGCTGGCGGGGGAGCTTCCTCCGTCGAAGTGCTTGTCGGCGATGGTGATCGGCTCAATCCGCGAGAAAAGGCATTGCACCCCAACAAAATCAGCGCCACCGCGAGCCACAACAGGACCACACTTCTCCGACACGGTCGGGAAGTGGGTTTGGAGTGTTGGTTGGACCCCCTTCGGGGTGGCAGGAGCATTGTTCTGCGCAGTTCGTTCTTCCGCAAACGAACTCCTGTTTGCCGTCATCTGAACGCTTGGGGTAGTATGGCACGAGCGGGGCAGGATGTCAAAGTGCCCGGTGAGATGTTCCGCCCCCCTCACAGGTGCCGGGCGGAGGGCACGCCGCTTGCTCTTTCGCCGATCAGGGGTACTATCCGAAGCCAGAAGTGAAGAAGGGCTACTTTGGAGGTGTCATGGCGGCACCTGTGATTGCTCTGTTGACCGATTTTGGCCTTCAGGACACTTACGTGGGCGTCATGAAAGGGGTAATTCTGGGAATAGCCCCCGACGTTCGCGTGGTGGACCTGACGCACGGAATACCGCCCCAAGACGTGCGCGCGGCGGCGTACAACCTGTTCGTCTCGTACCGGTATTTTCCGGCCGGCACGCTCTTTTGCTGTGTGGTGGACCCCGGTGTGGGGAGTGAGCGGCGGGCCGTGGCCGTGCGGGCTGGGGCGTACACCTTCGTGGCGCCCGACAACGGGTTGCTCACCCCGGTTCTGGAGCGGGAGCCGGTGGAGATGGCTGTGGTGCTCGAAAATGCGGCTTATCACCTGCCCAACGTGAGCGCCACGTTCCACGGGCGAGACATCTTCGCGCCCGTGGCGGCTCACCTGGCGCAGGGGGTGACGCTGGAAACATTGGGGCCGCCTGTGACACCTGAGGAACTGGTGCGCCTCTCGTGGCCCCAGCCCCGGCGCACGCCCGACGGATGGGAAGCTTCGATCGTGTACGCCGACCGCTTTGGCAACTTGATCACAAATTTGCCCGGCGAGTGGCTTGACCCTCCCCTGGTCCAATGGCAAGTCGAGGTGGGGCCGGTAACCATCGCTGGCGTTCGCCGCACCTTTGCCGACGTTGGGTTGGGCGAGCCGGTAGCTTATGTGGGCAGCAGCGGTTACCTTGAACTGGCCGTTCGACAGGGGGACGCGCGTCGCCAGTGGGGCGTGGGGCCGGGCCTCGTGGTGCGCGTGCGACGACGAGAGTGAACAGAGGACGGATTCTACCGGAGGTGTGAACTCACCATGACTCTCCTCTGCGAACCCAGCCCGAATCCCCTTGCAGGCGTGAAGGAGCATGAGCCGATGGAAGCATTTGTCATTCGGGGCGGAAATCCGATCAGCGGCACCGTTGTGCCCCAGGGCAACAAGAACGCCGCGCTGCCGCTGCTGGCCGCGGCACTGCTGACCGACGAGCCGGTGCGCCTGTGCAATGTGCCGGACATCCGCGACGTGCGCACCATGCTGGCCCTGTTGGACAACTTGGGCGCTTCGGTTCGCCAGCTTGGAAGAGGCGAGTGGGAAATCCGGGCAGACAACCTGCACCATTTTACGCCCGACCCAGTTCTGTGCCAGCAAATCCGGGCCTCCTTTCTTTTGGCCGGTCCGCTGTTGGCGCGCCTCGGACGAGCAGTTTTGCCCCGCCCCGGAGGCGACCGCATTGGGCGACGTCCTCTGGACACCCACATTCACGCCTTTTGGGAATTGGGCGTCGAGGTGGAAGTTGAGCCGGATCGTTACATCTTATCTGCCCCTAAAGGAATACAAGGCGGTGACATCTTCCTGCACGAGATGAGTGTCACGGCGACGGAAAACGTGCTGATGGCGGCTGCCTTGGGGCGCGGCACTACCATTATCCGTAATGCGGCCTCCGAACCCCACGTTCAGGAGTTGTGCCACTGCATTAACGCGATGGGGGGACACGTTGAGGGCATCGGCACGAACACACTTCGCGTGGAGGGGCGTGAACGCCTGAATGGAACCGTGTTTCGAATCGGCCCTGACTACCTGGAGGTGGGCAGCTTCATCGGGTTGGCGGCTGTGACGGGAGGCGAATTGTTGATCAAAGACGCCATGCCCGAGCACCACCGCATGACGCGCGTGATGTTCGGGCGGTTGGGCATCCGGTGGGAAGTGCGCGGGAACGACATTTGGGTGCCGGCGAATCAAACGCTCGTCGTGCAGAACGACCTTCACGGTGCCATTCCCAAAATTGACGACGGCCCCTGGCCGGCCTTTTCGGCTGACTTGATTAGTATTGCCGTGGTGTTGGCAACGCAGGCTCATGGGACCGTGCTGATTCACGAAAAGATGTTCGAAAGCCGTTTATTTTGGGTAGACAAGCTCATTAGCATGGGAGCGCGCATCATCCTGTGTGATCCTCACCGGGCTGTCGTGGTAGGGCCTTCGCAACTCTATGGCCAGATCTTGTCCAGCCCCGACATCCGCGCTGGCATGGCATTGGTCATTGCAGCCCTGTGCGCCGAGGGGCAAAGTGTCATCCACAACATTCAGCAAGTCGAACGCGGGTATGAGGCGTTGGACAAGCGGTTGCGTCAGTTGGGGGCCGACATCGAGCGCGTTCGCGTGTGAATTGGCCGTCGTTTCAGCGGGTAATACTAATTGCTTTCCCAAACAACGTGTTTCAATCCTGGTGTTCCCCTGAAAATGTGGGGCAATGGCGTGCCATTCCGAAAGCTTGAGCAGAGATGCGGCTCGGCGCCGCCGTAAGAGAAGAAATTGTGGAGCACTGGGACAGCGAAGCCGCCCCAGTGCTCCACAATTTTTCCCTATTTGGGTGGGCGGATGGGACGGCGGCGCCGAGCTATTTCGGTGAATATATGGCATTTGCAGACCCAACTGGTATAACAGCATTGCTGGCCGTGGAAGTCTCACCTATAAAGCCCGGAAGCAACATCTAATGCTCCGTACTGGCGAAGGAACGGACCGATGCCGCTAAGTGCCGTCCGAGTACATGAAGACTGGCGCAATCGAGCTCGTATTGCCCGGGAGAAGGAGCAGCGGGCTTTACGGAGAACGCTGCTCCTTGTTTTGGCAACTGTCTTCCTGGTACGCGGTGTGGCCTTCCTGGAAACGGATCACCTCGCGCGTGTTCATGTAACAGAAGCGGTAGCGGGCACCGTCTACTTGATCGCAGGGGTCATGTTTCTCCAGGGTGTTGAGACTCCACGGAGACGCCTGACGCTTTGGGGAATCACCCTGCTGGTTGGCGGCACTGTGATACACCTGTTCTTCGTCCTTCGCCGGACAGACACAGGAGTGGCATCGCTCGCTCTGGGGGGCACGCTGCCTGTCGTTTTTCTCGGGTGGAGTTTTCTGCTTATAAATGTGTGGAGAGCGAGGCGATGGCCTATTACACGAGATCGTCTTGCCTCCGCCATTGGATGGGGACTCATAGGAGGTATGGCCGGTGGGCTGGCTGTCTTGGTATGGGCATTGTCAGCTTCTTTCAGCGCCCTGTTTTTTTCGCCCTCAGCCTTTACGCTCTTGTTTTGGCAGCGGTTCCTGGTGAACGTGGGCTTGCTTTCCGTGGGGGAAGAGTTCTTGTTCCGAGGAGTGCTCTTTCACCTGCTCTACCGCCGGTTCGACGTGAACTTTTGGCCAGCCACAGTTGTTGCGCTCTTTGTGAACGGAGCCTTCTACGCCGTTCAAATGGTGTTTTTGTTCAATGCACCTGATAGAGCCGTCTTGTTCTTGCTTGGCCCTTTGCTCATTATTATAATAAACTGTGCTTTATACGCATGGGCGGGAAATCTCCTTTCGCCTTTGGTGAGTCATGTTGTCTTCCGGGCTGTTTCACTCATCCTTGGACTGGCAGGATGAGGTCGTGGAGAGTTCCTGCGTTGCCTAAGGGGGAAGGTGTAAACAGGCGCGACCTTTGCCAGAGATCGCCATTACCTCACAAACAACCACATTGAAGCCCCACATCGCACGAATAAAGCACAGATGTAAGGAAACAGGTGTATGATTTCAGGACGGAATTTCCCTCGTTTTTCCTCCACTGGCAAGAGAACAGGCGTATTTTGGCAACTCCCTCCGTTCCTGCGTGAAGATCTGCCCCGTACAGGCCGATTTTCCCTGCAAGACTACCGCGCGCACAGCCTCGTTTACGGTCTCTTGGTGGTCTTCCTGTGGGGAGCGGTTACGGTCGTTGTGTACCAACAGTTTTTGCGGTATTTGAGTCAGCCACAGCAGGGATATCTTTACTTCCTGTCGCGCTATCTTTACCTTATCCCTATTCTCGTGGCCGGCTTGTTGCTTGGAAGGGGAGCGTCCACCTTTGTGGGACTTCTGTGCACAGCTTTGTTTGTTCCTCGGCTCGTCCAGCTAGTCATCGAAACCGGATTTTCGGCGGCGACAATCGAGACGAGCGGAATGCTGCTCCTCTACAACCTTGCTCCGCTGCTGGTTTCCAGCTTGGTCGAATTCAACCGTCGTCAGACGATTCTGCTCAACACAGTGAACCAGCTTGGACAGGTCATTGAAATGACATTGGACGCTCAGGCTCTGTTGCCCCTGGTGTCACGCCAGAGCCTTGTTTTGGGGGACGCAGACGGCGCTCAGATTTGCCTGAAAGCGTCCCTCGACTCGTCGTCGGGCCGCAACGTGTCCATGCTCGACGAGTTGGACTGGTTCAAGGATATTGCGCCGCTTGACCCCCAAAGTTTGCCGGCGTGGGTTTTGGAGCAGGGAGAGCCGGTGATGTTGCCGAACCTCGCCGACGACCCGCGCTTTGTGGTGCCGCCGGAGATCGCTATAAGGCGTCCGGCTGTTCTCGGCATTCCACTGCGGCGTGTCGGAAAAACTTTTGGCGTGTTGCTTCTCTGGCGTTACAGGGGCCGTCGGTTTTCCAAGGACATCGTTAAAACGCTGTACATCCTGGCTGACAAAGCCCAAATGGCCATCGAAAACGCCTGGCTTCACAGCCAGACGGACCAGACGTTGGCCCGTCGGGCCGACGAGTTGGCCATTCTGTTGGAGGCGACAAATACGTTCACTTCCACTATTCGGCGGGATGACCTTTTAAAGATGCTGTGTAAATATGTGGTTGATTTCATTGGAGCGAGCTTCTGTCGTGTGTTCCTTCTGGACCTGGACGGCAACACGTTAACTATTCACGCTGCCTACAGCGTGCCGGGGCTGGTGTGGGATCCCGGTACGGGCAGCACGTTCTCCGCTGGAGCGTTGCCGTGGCACCGGTGGGTCATCAGCAGCGGACAACCGCTGGTAATGCGGGTTGAGGATTACCGCGATATCCTGAAGGAACCTGAGTTCTCCGTAACGTTCTGTGCAGGTGCTAAGTCTGTGTTGCTTTTGCCCCTTCAGGTCAAGGGGCAGAGTTTGGGAGTCGCTGTTGTGGGGGAACGTCGCCTGTGGGAGCGAACCCCCTTTGATCAGCAGAAAGTCGACTTGTGCCTTTCAATGGCTCGCCAGGCGAGCTTGGCGCTTGAGAATATCGTGGCCCTCGAGGCCGTGGAGGCACAGCGACGTCAAATTCAGCTTATCATTGACAACGTGGCGGACGGCGTCTTCAGCACCGACCTGGAAGGACGCATTACGGCTTTTAACCCAGCGGCTGAGCAAATTACCGGTTTTCGAGCGGAGGATGTTGTCGGGCGCTGGTGCCATGAGGCCTTTGTGCCCGATGGACAATCGGTGTGCGCCCTTTGTTCTGGTGCATGCCCGGTGGAAGTCGTTCTGTCCAGCAAGGCGCTGTCGGAAACCGTCCAGCAGACGGAGTGGATTACGACTCCGGACGGGACGCGCCGGCTTGTTGCCCAAGTGGTTGCCCCTCTCACCTACGGCGAAAAAGAAGTGAAGGGCACGGTCTCCGTGATTCGGGACGTTTCGCGCGAGGAGGAGTTGGTGCGCTTGAAGTCGGAGTTCATTTCACTGGTTTCTCACCAACTGCGAACACCCCTGACGGGCATTCGGGCTTCCATCGAATTGTTGAACAAAGAGGGCCTTAGTGAGGCGCTGCGGCGTGACCTGCTCGAGACGTTGAATCGCCAGTCAATCCGGCTGAGCCGTCTGGTCGACCAGGTGCTAACCGCATCTCGCCTTGAAAAGGCCCAAACACGTCTGCTCTTGGAACCGCTGGCCTTGCTCCCCATTATTCAACAAACTGTTGACCTCTACCGCTCACAGTTTCCTGACCGTGTTTTCGACCTTGAAGTAGAGTGTCGTCACTCCTTTATTTTAGGAGACCAAGCCGCATTTGAGGTGGTGTTGGAGAACCTTATTCAAAATGCTGTGAAGTACTCTCCGCCTGAAGGAATCATACGGGTGAGCGTGCGTGAAGACGAGGAACACGTAATTGTAGTTGTGTCGGACGAAGGAGAAGGGATACCCCCTAATCAACTGGAGTACGTGTTTCAGCCGTTCTACCGGTTGGTCCGGGACGAAAAGGACGATCAAACGTACGGTTTCGGGCTGGGGTTGTACATTACGAAGCGTCTCGTCGAAGATCAGGGAGGAACGATCTGGGTTGAAAGCCAGTTGGGACAGGGAACAAGTTTCTACGTTCAATTTCCTCGGCTGGAGGTGACGGATGGAGAAGATGGAGAAAATTTTAGTGGTTGACGACGACAAGGACCTGTTGAAGCTCGTTGCAACCGGATTGGAAGAGGAAGGCTACGAAGTTTTGACGGCCACAAGTGCCCAAGAAGCGCTGAGGACGGCCTATCGTGAACACCCCGATCTCGTCATCCTTGACATTATGTTGCCAGGGAGCATAGACGGCATCGAAGTGTGCCGTCGCCTGCGCGAGTTGACGGATATTCCCATCATCATGCTGACCGCCATGTCTCGAGAGAAGGATGTGGTGCGGGGATTGTCAGCGGGTGCCGATGACTATGTGACCAAGCCATTTGGCATGGCCGAGTTGTTGGCACGGGTGCAGGCCTGCTTGCGACGCAAGGCCAGCACTTCTGAGGAGCGCAAGACCACTATTGTCGTGGGGGACCTGACCATTGATTTAGCTCGCCACAAGGTGATGGTGCGCGGCCAGCCCGTGGACTTAACGCCCACTGAATTCCGTCTCCTCGCCTATCTAGCCCGCCACAAGGGCTATGTCATCCACCACGAACGCCTGTTGACTGAAGTGTGGGGGCCGGAGTACCGCGATCAACTTGACTACCTCCGCCTCTACATTAGCTACCTCAGACGCAAAATAGAGGAAGACCCTGCAAAACCGCAAATTATTAAAACAGAACGCGGTGTGGGATATTATCTGGACGGATAAGTTGCCAATCAGCGTAGTGATATGAACGACAAATGTCGCACGATAATAAGGCGGCGTTGAAAACACGGGCAGTTTCTCGCCCAACGGGAGAGGAGTTCTAATGAAATTTTTATGCGATTTTAAGCTAATTGCGCTATTCTAGAGGAGAGCGGCTGAATTCGGCGGAGACCCGTGCCGGAGAATTGGTCAAGGTGAAGCGGGAAGGAGTGTCCAATGAAACGCATCCTCTTTCTTATTATCACGGTAGCACTGGTTGTGTTTATGGTTGGAACGGGATTCTCGGCTATGTTCAGTGACATCGAAACCTCGCGCGACAACACCGTTACGGCCGGTACCCTTGACCTGAAAGTAGCTGGCAGTGACGATCCGGGCGTTGATGTACCTGTTCGGCTGGACAACTACGCTCCTGGCGACAGTGACCGGCGCTGCTGGCCTCTGCGAAATGCGGGCACGATTCGGGGACAACCTTGGTTTGAGGTGGTCAATCTGGTCAACGAAGAAAATGTCCGCTACGAGCCTGAGATCGCGGCTGGAGACATCAGCGACGACGAGGGTGAGTTGGGCAATCAATTGATGGCCCTTTGGGTTTGGGAGCGAGACGGCAATGAGTTTTCCATCTGGGAGGAGCGGCCACTGAACCAGCACGCCAACAGTTCGTTTGGCGGCCCCTTGACCGATCACCCGCATACCCTTTTGCCCGTCTTGGAAGCAGGCGAGGAAGTGCTGGTTTGTCTGGAGATTCGTTTTGTCGAACGAGACGACAACAACCTTGCTCAGAGTGACCGGGTGCGATTCGACGTTGTCTTCCACCTCGACCAGGCTGAATGAAAATGAGAAAGTTCTTGATGAGTTTGCTCGCTGTGGCGCTGGCGAGCATTCTTGTCACCTCACTGTCACAGATACGGGCTGCCTTCTTTGACGTCGTGGAGGTGTCCCCCAACAAAATGGCGGCCGGCGTGCGGGGTCGGCCGTATGTGGAAGTGCTTTCTCCAAACGGCGGGGAGCGTTGGTGTGTTGGGGAAGAGCAAATCGTCCAGTGGAAGGCTGTTGATCCGGATGGCTTGAGGTTGCAGGTGACGCTCCTCGTGTCACCGGATGGCCTCCAGTGGTTCCCCATTGTAGAACAAGCCGAAAACACGGGCTTTTACCAGTGGACACCTGACCTCTCACCGGGAAAGTATTTGTTGAAAGTTGTAGCTGTAGCTCCTCGGGATCCTTGGCAGGTGACTGGAGAGGATACGAGTAACCGATTTTGGAAGTTGAAGCGATGTTTCGTCCCGACGCCAACCGTGACATCTCCACCAGGTCCCTGATTGTCTCCTCGTATTGAGTCTGGTATTGGCAGTGGGGGCAGCTTCGTTGCCCCTGCTGCCCACAATTTCTCAATCAATTTTAGCTTGCACAGCGCCACGCAGATTTGCACAAGATCCGTATGGCCGAGAACGAATGAGCAAATTGGGCTGGTTTGCGGAAAATGTGGCAGAAGATCGTTGACTGGACGGCCAACTTCGTGCTTGTGGGTTCCTTCGGCCTCCTTCTCCTGGTTTTGGTGGCCCCCTTTCAGTTTGACCTTTCGTTCCACAAAGTTGTTGGCACCAGCATGGAACCCTCCATCCGGCTGGGTGAAGTGGTAGCCCTGAAGAAGGTGGATCCCCAGACGATTGAAGCGGGCACGGTGATCGGCTTCCAGCCGCCTGGTGTTGACACGCCTGTTGTCCACCGCGTGGTCAAGGTTGTGCTCGACGAGCAGGGGCGCCGTGTGGGGTTCATCACCAAAGGCGATAACGTAGAGGACGAGGACCCGTGGATTGTTTCCCCGAACGACGTGCTGGGAAAGGTCGTTTTTCACGTGCCGTTTGTGGGGTTCATGGAGGAATTTCTGCGCACGCCGGCAGGGTTTGTCCTGTTCGTTTTGTTGCCAGGAATTTTGCTCGTCGTTCTGCAAATTCGAGACATGACCGCCCCCCCGCGCCGCTCATCCCGGTGGCGCCGTGTCTCACCGTCGCGCCGTAACAGGTGGGCCGCCGTGTATCTGGCAGTTGGGCTGGCGGTGGTGGTGCCCTTTGGTATCCAGAACAGTTCGCGAGTCCAAGAGCGGACTTTGGCCTCTTTTACCTCACAACCCGAACGGAGCGAAACGCCACTTTCCGTTACGCGCAACTTTCGGAACGACGGTCCTGTCCCCTTGCTGGTGGCCTTGGTTCCCCAACACCCTGACGTGTCGGTCAACCCGGCGTATGTTTGGCTGTCACCAGGGGAAGTTGAGCGCGTTCACCTCGAAGGACCGGCTGAGGGCACTGTTGCGGTGGTGGGATTCCTTCCTGTGTTGCCTTCTCAAATGCTCTATGGGCTGGCGCGCTGGAACGCGCGTCTAGCTCCCACGGTGCTTACGTTCCTCGTTGCCGTTCCCTTCCTGTTCATTGGCTCTCGACTCGTGCGGGATGAAGCCATGGCGGCGAGACGAGACCGCCGCTTGCGCCTCAAACGACGGTACGGGTAGCTCGGCTCCAATCCGTTATACGAGCAATTTCGGAAAACAGGTCGGTTGCGCTATAATCTTAACACCCCTTTATGACAGGACTTACGCGGTTGGGTGTTGTGCGAACGGCAAAAGTGAGAAAATGGGGTGGGGGGACACCCCCCACACCCCCCGGCAGGGGGTGGAACCCCCTGCACCCCCGGAGTACAACCAGATCAAACATTTGTCCAAGACCAACCGCGTAACTCCTGTTTATGAAAAGCAGATGAGCGGGTGGTATCTGGAAGGGGCACCACCCGCTTTGTGTGCCTCCAGAGGGCGTTTGCAGGAAGGGGCATTGTAAGGGTGAAATAGAGACCTTCCCGCGGCTTGAAGCACCAATGTACTTGACAGAACTGCAACTGGTTAACTTCCGCAACTACGCGCGCTTGGAAGAGCGCTTTACACCTGGCTTGACGGTTCTCTACGGTGCCAACGCGCAGGGCAAAACCAACTTCCTGGAGGCCGTGGCCTTCTTGGCTACCGCCCGTTCACCCCACACCCACGCCGACCGAGAGTTGATCCACTTTGACGCCGTGGCCGATGAGTTGCCTTTCGCCCACCTGGAAGGGCGAGTACAGCGAGCTGACGGCCTCCACCATGTGCGGGTCTCGGTGACCCTCAACGGACAACAGCGTTCTCGTACCCAGAAGGTGGTCTTCTTGGACGGCCGGCGCACGCCTGTTCTCGAATACATCGGCGAGGTGGCCCTTGTCCAGTTTCTGCCGGAGGACATTAGTCTCATTGCCAGTAGCCCCAGCAAGCGGCGACAATACCTCGATATCACCATTTGCCAGATTGACCGCCAGTACTGCTACGACTTGGCCAGCTACACACAGGCGTTGCGGCAGCGCAACGCAGCCCTCCGTGCTGTCGTCGAGCAGGGGTACGACCCAGAGGCGGCGTGGGCCTGGGACGACCCGCTGGTCAAACACGGCAGCTATCTCATTCTGCGACGCCAACAGATGGTGGCACAACTGGACGAGCACATCACGCGCATTCACGCCGAGTTGACCGGCGAGCAGGAGCGGCTGCGCCTCCACTACCTGCCTTGCCTGGAACTGGGACACCTGGCCGCTCATCAGCTTTCCCTCGGGTGGCAGCCTGCCGCGTGGGGACTGGCCGAAGCCCCCCTTTCGTTCGACGATGTAGAAGCTCGGTTCGAGGAGCAGTTGGTCAAGGCCCGTTCTGAGGAATTGCGGCGCGGCATGACCCTCATCGGCCCCCACCGTGACGACCTGCGCTTCCTGGTCAACGGCGTGGACCTGACGCGCTTTGGGTCGCGCGGACAACAACGCACGGCGACCCTCTCGCTCAAACTGGCCGAAGTGGCACTGATGACAGCGAAAAAGCAAGAGGCCCCCATTCTGCTGCTGGACGACATCCTCAGCGAATTGGACGAGAACCGCCGTGCCTACCTGAGCCGGATTCTCCGCGACCAGGCTCAAGTCTTCTTGACCACGACGGACCCGGCCCAGTTGTCTCCCCAATTGCGCGCGGAGGCGCGGCTCATTCGCGTTGAGAGCGGGCGCTTTCTGGAAGAGTAGGTCTAGTATTCTAGAAGACGGAGCCGGTTGCGCGGCTGGTGGGCTTTGCTCACATGAGTGTTTTGTTTACAATCGTAGTCATCACAGAAGGCCGGAAAGCCTAGCCTTCGGGTGACCCCGTTCGTGGGGAGATGAGATGGACAGAGAGGAACGGCTGGCTCGTTTGGCCGCCTTGGAAGCAGAAATCCGCCAGTGCACCCGTTGCCCCCTTTACCGTTCCCGCACGAACGCCGTTCCTGGCGAGGGTCCCGTTGACGCGCCCATCATGTTCATCGGTGAGGGGCCTGGCGCCAGCGAGGACCGGCTGGGGCGCCCCTTCGTGGGACCGGCCGGCATGTTGCTGGAATCGCTCCTCGAGCAAATTGGCCTGACGCGCGAGGATGTCTACATCACAAACGTGGTGAAGTGCCGCCCGCCGGGCAACCGGGACCCCGAGCCGGACGAAATCGCGGCCTGCAAACCCTTTTTGCAACGCCAACTGAAGCTCGTTGACCCCGAAGTGGTGGTCACGCTGGGGCGGTTCGCGATGGAACGCTGGTTGCCCAATGAGCGCATTACCAGGGCCCACGGCAAAGCCTTTCGCTTTGGCAAGCGCCTGATTGTGCCCATGTTTCACCCAGCCGCTGCCCTGCGGCGCCCTGAGTGGCAGCCCGACCTGGAGCGAGATTTCCGACAACTGCCGGCCTTCGTGGACGCGGTGCGCCTCTTGCGCCAGAACGCCAGCGTGCCGGACAACCTGCAAGTGAAGACGGTCAAGGACGAAGAGCCGCCTCCCACTCAGTTGGGCCTCTTCGAGGATGGGGCTTCATCCTGATTGGGCGGAACGGAGAAGGCGCGGCGCACTTCCACGGCGGCGTCGCACCTGACGACAAATGAGATTGGAGGGAAAAGCCACGTGACAGCACCTTTGCGCGTTATTCCTCTTGGAGGTGTAGGTGAAATTGGCCGCAACATGACTGTGCTCGAATACAGAAACGACATGCTGGTCGTTGATTGTGGCCTTATGTTCCCCGAGCATGACATGCTGGGGGTAGACCTGGTGATTCCGGACATCTCCTACGTGGTGGAGCACCAGGACCGCCTGCGGGGCATTATTATTACGCACGGCCACGAAGACCACTTGGGCGCCCTGCCCTACTTGCTTCAGGAGTTGGTTTCGCCTGTGCCCATCTACGCCAGCCAGCTCACCAGTGGCCTCATCGCCGTGCGCCTGCGCGAGTTCAAGCTGCTCGACATGGCCGACATGCGCGTGGTGGAGCCGGGCAACATCCAACGCATTGAGGCCTTCTCGGTGGAGTTCATTCACGTCGCCCACTCCATTCCCGACGCGCTTGCCCTTGCCATTGATACGCCGGCTGGGATGGTCATTCACACTGGCGAGTACAAGCTGGACCTCACGCCCTACCGCAGTTCGCCCACAGACCTGCAACGCTTGGCCGAACTCGGCCGCCGGGGCGTGTTGCTCCTCCTGGCCGACAGCACCAACGCCGACCGTCCCGGCATCACGCCTAGCGAGCAAGAGGTCACCCACGCGCTGGACCACATCTTCGCCCGCGCTCAGGGCCGTATCATCGTGAGCACCTTCGCCAGCAACATTTCCCGCGTGGCCCAGGTTATCGAGACGGCCCAGCGGCACGGGCGGCGCGTGGCCGTCATCGGGCGCAGCATGGTGGACAATGTCAACATGGCCATTGACTTGGGCTACCTCACGATCTCGCGGGACGAGCTGTTGCGCCCCCATGAAGTCGAAACGATGCCGCCGGAGCAGGTGTGCATCGTTTGCACTGGCTCCCAGGGGGAGCCTACTTCGGCACTGGTGCGCATGGCGCGCGGCGAGCATCGGGCCGTCTCCATCCGGCCCGGCGACACGGTGATTCTGAGCGCCACGACCATTCCGGGCAACGAGGAGCTCGTGAACCGCACCATCAACAGCCTCTTCCGCCTGGGCGCCACGGTGCTCTACCCGCCTTTGCATCCTGTGCACGTCTCAGGCCACGCCAGCCAGGAGGAACTCAAGCTCATGCTCAGCCTCGTTCGGCCCCGCTTCTTCATGCCCATTCAAGGCGAGTACCGTCACCTCGTGCTGCACGCGCAGCTTGCCGAACAGGTGGGCATTCCGACTGAGCACATTATCGTGGTGGAAAGTGGCACGCCCGTCGTCGTGCGCCCCGAACAGTGGTGGACAGAGAAACCAGTGGGCGGGGAGTACATCTACGTGGACGGCTTGGGCGTGGGAGACGTGGGAGCCGTGGTGTTGCGAGACCGCCACCGGCTGGCGCAAGACGGGTTCATCGTGGTGGTCATCGTTGTCGAACGGGAGACGGGCCGGCTTGTGCAGCAGCCCGTGCTGCTCTCGCGGGGTTTCGTCTACATGGCTGAAGCCGAAGACTTGATGGAGGCGGCGGCTCACCTGGTGGCTCGCTCCGTGGTTGAAGCTGGTCCGCTTTCGGTTGAAGTGGAGCAGGAAGTGCGCAGCCAGTTGGAGCGATTTTTCTACGAACGCACCCGGCGACATCCCATGATCCTGCCGCTTGTCATTCAGGTTTGACGCGGCGACCACTTCCAAAGTGGGCGTTCGCAGGGACTCGTGGGAGTTCGTTGGGGGCAAAGACTTCTCGTGCTCTTCACGCTTCACGCGGGGCTGGCGCTGGGTAGGTCAATGGGTGTGTCCCAATTTGGTGGTAGACAGAAGTGGAGGTAAAAGGAAGAGAGAGGGGAAAAGAGGAGCAAAGCTGATGAGGGGAGGAGAAGAGATGGAGCAGGGAGCCGTGGTGAATCGAATCATGGAGAGGGCGAAGGCGGTGCTGGAATGGTCGCAGGCCCACCCTGGTTCGACATTGCGGGAACTGGAAGAGCAGGTGCAAAAAGCGGTGCAAGCGATACGGGTGGAGTTGATGGAAGCGGCTGTGGCTCAGCAGGGGGTGGGAGCACCACCGGAGGCGTCCTGTAGCTGTGGGGGGGCGTGGGTCTTCAAGGGATACAAGACGCGACAGGTCACCACAACCCAAGGGAGTATCCGCATCCGGCGGGCGTATTACGTGTGTGACCGCTGTGGGGCGGGGTTTTTTCCCCCTGGACGACCAATTGGAGAGCCTGGGGGGATGGAGTGAAGGGGCGGTGGAGATGGTGCTGTGGACGGCGCAGGCCGTTTCGTCCTACCGGGAGGCGGAAGAGGCCCTGGCCCGCTTGAGTCCGGTGTCGGTATCCAAAAGCCAGATTCAGCGGATGGTGGAGGCGTATGGGGGGCAGCTGGCGCAGCAGCGCCAAGAAGCAGGAGAAGCCCTGTGGGAAAGCGGAGTGAAGGGGGAAGAGGCCCCTCCACCTCGAGATGGACAAAAGGAGCGGGTGGGGATCAGCTTGGATGGGATGATGGTCTGGGTGGATGATGGATGGCACGAGGTGAAAGTGGGCAGTTGCTTTACCTTTGGGCCTGGTCGGCACGGGGAGGTGGAAACGGCCGAGGTAGGCTATTGGGCCTGGTATGGGGAAGTGGAATCGTTCCGACAGACGATGTGGTGGTATGGCTATCATCGGGGGCTGGGATGGGAAGGACAGGCCGTGGTCTTGGGAGACGGAGCCACCTGGATAGACGGGTTTGTGGAGACCTACTGTCCTGGCGGGGTGCGGATCGTGGATTGGTATCATGCCCTTGAGCATGTGTGGACCTTGGGAAAAGAAGCCTTTGGGGACCACGCCGACCAATGGGTGGAGAAGATGGAACAGTTGTTGTGGGAGGGGCGCCTGGAGGAGGTGGTAGCGGGCTGCGAGGCGGTCCTGGCCAGTCGGGAGCACTGGAGTGATGAGGCCGCCAGGACGGCCAATTACTTTCGACAGCGGGCCGACCAGATGCGATATCCCGCCTATCGGCAGGCCGGATATCCCATTGGCAGTGGCACGGTCGAAAGTGGCTGTAAGGGCATCGCTTGGCGCTGTCGAGGGCGAGGACAACGGTGGAAAACCAAGGGACTCAGAGGGATGCTGGCCTTACGGAGTGCGGCCATGGGAGGCCCAAAAGAGTGGCAATGGGCTTGGCAACAGATCCGTCAGGCCGCCTGACTACCACCAGCTTGGGACACACCCTAGGTCAATTCTCCTACTGCATTTGGCCGAGAAGAGGGGTATAATAAGGGACGAACTGCACTCAAGCGGAGTGTGGCAAAATGCTCATGGCTCAAAGGGAGTAGAGCTTATGGCCGACCAGCCGCACATCTTAGTAATTGAGGATCACCAGCCGAACGCAACGCTCGTGTGCGATTTGCTCTCATTCCACGGATTTCGGGTCTCTTGGGCTCCCGACGGCATTTCGGGGCTTGAGATGGTGGAACGTGACCCGCCTGACTTGATCCTCATGGACCTTCAGCTTCCTCGTTTGGACGGCTTCGAGTTAACCCGACGCTTGAAGTCCGATCCCAAAACCAGTCACATTCCCATTGTAGCGCTCACAGCGTGTGCCATGATCAGCGACGCCGAGCGGGCTATGGAGGCCGGGTGTGACGGATACCTGACCAAACCCATCAACACACGTGAGTTTCCGCACACGATCCGGAAGTTCTTGAGCGTTTCAACGCCTGAAAATTCGTGAGCAAAGCAAGAGCTGATGTGACATCATGCCTTCTTGAGGGATGAAAAAATGGGCGGACAGCGCACGATTCTCTACGTGGAAGACAACCCAGAGAACAAACTTTTGGTGCGCCGTGTCCTTGAAGCGCAAGGGTACCGCGTCGTTGATGCCGACGACGGCCTGAGCGGCATCCGTGTTGCTCAGGAAATCCAGCCTGATTTGATTTTGATGGACATCAACCTGCCCGGCATGGACGGCTACGAAGCGGCCACGAAGATCAAAAGCATCCCTTCACTGCGCCATGTTCCCATTGTAGCCCTGACAGCCAACGTCATGCAAGGGGACCGCGAGCGCTCACTGGCCGCCGGCTGTGACGGTTACTTGCCAAAGCCCATTGACATTGACCAGCTTATTGAGCAGATCGAGGCTTTCTTGGCCGGCAAGCGGGAGGAAGTTGCCCCCGACGAGCGTGAAGTCTACCTGGAGGAGTATGCTCGCAAGCTGGTCAACAAGCTGGAAGCCAAAATCGTCGAGTTGGAGAAGGCCAACGCCGAACTGCGGGAGTTGGACCGCCTGAAGAGCGAGTTCGTGAGCACCGTCAGCCATGAGCTTCGCACGCCTTTGAACATCATCATTGGCCATGCTGAAATTTTGCAGGATGAGCTTTTCGGCCCCCTCAACGACCACCAGAAGCGCTACGTGGACAACATTCTGAACAGCGCGCGCCACTTGCTCGAATTGGTGGAAAACATCCTCGACCTCAGCCGAATCGAGTCCGGCAAGCTGGAACTCGACATGCAGCCCTTTGACGTTGTCCAGGCCGTAGACGAAGTGCGGGCACTGCTGGACCCCTTGGCCGAAAGCAAGGAAATTCGCGTTGTTGTACGAATTGACCCCAATCTCCAGCAAATCGTGGCCGACCGGCTGCGCTTCAAGCAGATTCTTTACAACTTGATGAGCAACGCCGTCAAGTTCACCCCGAACGGGGGGCGGGTTGACGTCACAGTTGAGCGGCTGCCTAACGAGTGGGTGCAGATTGTGGTGAGAGACACGGGAATCGGCATTCCTCAGGAACACCTGGAGACGATTTTCGAGCGATTCCGTCAACTCGACAGCTCCTTCAGCCGCGAGTGGGAAGGCACCGGCCTGGGCCTGGCCCTGACGCGCGAGTTCGTGCGCCTGCACGGTGGCAAGATCGAGGTGCAAAGCCAGGTGGGCAAGGGTTCGACGTTCACGGTGCTCTTGCCCCAGCGGGAGCGAGGATGATCCGCAGGGAGGCAGAACAGGGATGGCTGGTCGTCCCGCAGCCGGCCCACGCCCTGCACGCTGCGCTTCTCGTTGCCCATTGGGCCGGCACTTCCGCTTTCCCTCGTCCCGAACCGTGGTACGAGGTGCTGATTGCCATCAGCCAGCACGACATCGGCTGGGTCGAGTGGGAACGGGCTCCCCGAATTTCCCCTGACGGTTGGCCGCGCAACTTTACAGAACTCGACCTCGAGGACCACTTGGCGATCTGGCAGCGTGGCGTGCGGTGGGCGCTGGTTCAGAGTCCCTTTCTGGCCTACATGGTGAGCCGCCACGCCACGACGCTCTATGAGCACCGCCGGGACGAGGACACTCGCGTCGCCGCCTTCCTGGAGG
>WFWG01000394.1 GCA_015491235.1 Ardenticatenaceae bacterium | reverse complement strand
GCCCTGGCCCCCGTGATTCACGCCCTGGGCGGCCGGGAAGCCGTGGCCGAAACGGCCCGGGCCATCCTGGACGCGGGGCGGTGGTGGCCGTAGCACTCGACCACGGTGAATTTTGGGTAAAACGCCGGTCGCGCACTACTTCATCGTGACGGGCAAGAAGAGGTTGTGGCTGTCCTCGATGTTGACCGTGGCCTGTGAGGGCGTGCCCAGCACGGCCCCACCCTGGGGCTGCGAAAGGGCCACGAAGACCTGCTCCCTTCCCTCGGCGATGAAATCGTTGAGCACGGTCAGGGTGAAGCTCTTTTGGGTCTCGCCGTCGCCGAAGGTCAGGGTGCCGCTGGCGGGGATGAAGTCCTCGTTGGGCTGGGCGCTGTAGCCGCTGGCGGCGTACTGCACGCTCACCTGGCCGCTGCTGCCGTTGACCCGTTCCACCGTGATGGTGACCTGCCCCGTGGCCTCGTTGACGGTGTACGAGTCCTCCTGGAAGCGCAGTTGCCCGGCCGTCGAGACCTCGTCCTCCAGGATGGTCACCCTGGCCCTGGCCGGGTCCCCCAGCGCCGCGCCCCCGGTGGGGTTCTGCAACTTGACGAAGAAGTCCTCGTGGCCCTCGAAGGTGGTATCGTCTTTGATGGTGACGGTGAAGCTCCTGAGGGCCTGCCCATCCTGGAAGGTCAGCGTGCCGCTGGCCGAGGTGTAATCGCTGCCGGCCCGGGCGCTGCCGTCTTCGGTGGCGTACGGCACGCTCACCTGGCCGCTGTTGCCCCCCACCCGCTCCACGGCGATGGTGACCGAGGCCCCGTTTTCGGCCACCTGATAGTCGGCCTGGGCGAAGCGCAGCGTCCCGGCCGAGCTCCTGTACTCGTCGGCGCCGATGTCATAGCCGGAGCCGTTGGGACGGGCCTCGCCGTCCAGGTCGGTGGGCACGCCCGTGTTCACCCCGGCGTCAATGGCCGCCGAACCGGCCCGCAGGCGGTAGACGTCGTCGAGTTTGGGGTCGCCGCTCACCTGGCCCGAGGCCGAGAAGGTGGGGGAGCCGGCGGTCGTCGTCGTCACGTTGGTCACCTGGTACACCAGCGTGTTGGTGTGGGTGATGGCCACCGTCCCGGCGTTTTCTTTGCCCACGAAGGCGTGGGTGGCCGAATAGACCAGCGTGTTGGTCAGGATGGCCTGCAAGGCCACCTGGTCGTAAAACTGCTGGAAGACCAGGAGCGCCGGCGTCCGGTTGGCCGCCAGCGTGGTCTGGACGGCGTGGAGGGTGAGGTCCGCTAATGAGCCTCCGTCCAGGAAGATGGCGGCGCTGTAGGAACCCGGCTTCAACACCTGCGATTCGGCCACGAGCACGTTGCGGAAGGTGATCGCCGAGTCCTGGGAGCCCGCTTTGTCGAGGAACATAGCGCCCCCCTCGCCCTGGGTGACGTTGCCCCGCATCTCCACCTCCTCCAGGGCCAGGGCCGTGCCGGGGGCCGTCAACGAGGCCCAGATGGCCCCTCCCTCGGCCGTGTCGTCTCCCACCGCCCGGTTGCCCATGAAGCGTGTCCTCTTCACGAGCACGGCCTTGTCTTGCTGGAAGAGATAGAGGCCGCCGCCGCTGCGGCCGGCGTGGTTGTCAACGAAGGTGCTGGCGGTGATGGTGATGCTCCCCCCTTCATCAACGGCGATGCCGCCGCCGTAGCCGTAGAGCGGGGCGCTGTTGCTGAAGACGTGGGTGTTGCTGATGAGGCTGCCGTCGCTCAAGTTCCACAGCAGGGCGCCTCCGCCTTCGCTGAACTGCCTGAGGCGGCTGGCCGTGTTGTTCTGCAGGACGGTGTTTAAGAGCCGCAGGCGGACGTCGCGGGCCAGCAGCCCCCCGCCACAATCGCCGCCGGTGGTGGGGCACACCAAATTGGCCACGCCGGCGGGGTTGCCCAGGTTGGTGTAGTCGCCGTTGACGATGCGGAAGCCGTCCAGCGTGACCGCCTGGGAGCCGTCGCCCACGACGGTGACGCCACGCCCCTGCCCGGCGGCGTCAATGACGGTGGGCCGGTTCACCGGGTCGGGCGTGGTCCAGTTTGTGACGGTGAAGCCGCCGCGCAGGGTGAGGCTCTTGGTGATGATCACCACCTGGGTGTAGGTGTACGCGGTGCCCTGCTTGAGGATCACGCGAGTTTGGACCCCGGTGTAGGTTCCGGCGGCCACCCGGACCTCGTCGCCGTCGGCGGCGGCGTCCACGGCGGCCTGGAGGGTGGGGTAGCACGGGGAAGCGCTCCCGCAGTTGCCGCCCGGGGCCACGTACCGCACAGTGGCCGAGGGGGCTGCTTGGGAGATGCCGGCCCACGCGAGCGCGCCCACAGTCGTCAACAACAAAGCACAAATGAGCAGCGAGAACGCTGGTGAGAACCGTCTGGCGGACATAGGTTTCTCCTCTCTGAGCTTGCCTCTTACCGCCTGCCGCCGACAGCCGGCGGCAGGTATATCTCCTTCTTTCTTTCGCCGACAGGCGACCACGCAGATTTTTGTGTAATACCAATTGCGTTTGGTAACGTCACCTGCTCAC
>WFWG01000393.1 GCA_015491235.1 Ardenticatenaceae bacterium | reverse complement strand
GCCCTGGTGGCTGACGACTTGGCCGCCAAACAGCCGGGCAGTGAGGTGCAGTTGCGACAGGCGCTGGAGCGGCTGCCGAAATTGGTAGCCGAAAATACGGCCCCAGCCGGTGAAATACAGGAAGCTTATGAAGCCGCCTTAGCCGCCATTGACGGGGCCATCACCACGCTTGCCGGGGAACAGCGCAACGACCCGGCCTTTGTGGCCCAAGTCATTGTTCGCGTGCTGGACGGCGTGAGCAGGGAGTACGCTGAGGCGGTGCAAGAGGAGCAAGATTATAACCTGGAGGAATATCAAGACGCTTACGGGTTCCTTCAAGTGACTCGTCAGGCCTTCGATCGCATTGCGGAAACAGTGAAGGCCAAAGAGGCGAAAGAATACGCCGAAATCCAGGAAGCGTTCGAAGAGTTGGCAAAAACCTTTTCGGCAGCAACGGCCCCTCCATCGCCGCCAACCGACCCTTCTCTCGTGTCCGCAGCGACGAAGACAATACAGGCCGAACTGGGTGAGGTGTTCGGTTTCACCGTGAGCGAGGCCCCTGGCGGCAATGAAGGGGTGCTCACCGCCATTCGGGAGCAAGTCGAACGCGCCATCCGTGAATATGAGGAAGGCGAGGTCGAGGAGGCCTATGAACTGGCCGCCTCTGCCTACCTGGACGGGTTCGAGCGCTTGGAAGGTGAACTGCTGGGCAAGGACCCTGAGCTCGTCGAAACACTTGAAATTCAGTTCAAGGAATTGCGGGACAAGATTAAAGCTGGCGCACCCGTCGAAGAGTTGCGCGCCATTCAGAAGCAAATCGAGGAGAACTTGGAGAAGGTGGACGAAATTTTAGAAGGAGGAAAACAGTGAACCGGTGGAGCCGTCCAAGCCTTTTGGGGTTGAGCCTTGTAATCGTCCTGATATTGCTTCTGGCACTGGCAGGACCTCGGCCAGTGCAGGCTCAAGGTGACGATGTGAAGGTGGACGTGGAAGCTGAATTGAACGCCATTGATACGCTTCTCCAGCAGGCTATGCGGGCGTACCGGTTAGGTCGGTACGAAGAAGCGTATCGGCTGGCCCGGTCGGCTTATCTGGATCATTTCGAGGCGGTCGAAATTCCTCTGCGGGTTGTCGCGCCGGAGCTCACACTTGAACTGGAATACCAATTTGCCGAACTGCGCAATCAAATGAAGGCCGGAGCGCCAGCCCGGGAGGTGGAGACCACTATTCAGGCTGTGCGTCAGGGGTTGAAAGAAGTCGAGGCTATGTTCGTGGAGAGTGGTGCCCTCGCGCCCTCGTTCATCTTCGGCGCTGCTTCCGTCATTATCTTCCGCGAGGGCTTGGAAGCCGTCCTGGTGTTGGCCGCATTGCTGAGCTACCTGCGCAGTGTGCCGGGAGGAATGGCGCACAGGCGGGCGGTTCTGCTCGGCGCAGTGGCCGCATTGGGGGCCACGGTGCTGGCCTGGGGGCTCATGCGCTTCGTCCTCTCGCTGGCTCCTGTGACTCGGGAATTGATGGAAGCAGCCGTCGCCTTCGTGGCCGTGGGCATCCTCTTCTGGACGACCTTCTGGCTCTCAGGCCGATATGACCACCGCCGCTGGATGGAGTTTCTACAGGCCAGGGCGTGGGCGGCCATGTCCAGCGGCAACCAGTGGGCCCTGGTAGGCCTTGGCTTTACCGCCATCTTCCGGGAAGGCCTGGAAACGGTTCTCTTTTACGAAGTGTTGCTCAGCATGAGCAGTACAACGAAAGTGTTCGTGGGATACGGGCTGTTGGCTGGTCTCGTCGTCCTTGCGGTTGTCGCCTGGTTGATCTTCCAATCCGGTCGCCGCATCCCTGTGCAAACCTTCCTGCGGGCCGCCGTCGTCATGGTGGCCCTTCTCTCCGTTTTCATCGTTGGCACGGGAGTACGGGCGTTACAGGAAGCCGGGTACATCAACGCCACCTTCGTTCGCTCCGTGCCTCGCTTGCCGCGCGCTGTAACCGAATTCACAGGCATCTACCCAACTGTCGAAACCCTGGCCGCTCAGGCAGCGTTACTGGCTGTCTACATCGGAGGCTGGTTTTACCTGCGCTGGCGGCAGGCTCGTCAACACCTCCGGCTGGTATCGCCGGAAACGAAAGGGACATAACCGCGGCCCGCCACCTTGTTTGCAGCTCACTTTGCACCTTGGAGGAGAGCAATGAAACCGCGCTTACGAGTTGGCGTTGACGTCGGAGGCACGTTCACAAAGGCAGTCGCTGTGCGCACTCGGCCCTATGAACTGGTGGCCGAGGTGGCTGTTCCCACCACCCACAACGCCCCCGAGGGTGTGGCGAAGGGCATTGTGGAGGCGCTTCTGAAGCTCTTGAGCCAGTACAACATCGCGCCCGAGGAAATTGCCCTGGTGGCCCACAGCACCACCCAAGCCGTGAACGCCCTGCTGGAAGGGGACACGGCGGTCGTGGGCATCGTGGGCATGGGACAGGGGCACGACACCCTCGAAGCTGCTCGCCGCACGCGGGTGGGGCGGATCGAGCTGGCTCCTGGCAAATTCCTCGAGACACACCATATCTTCGTGGACACCACCGAGGGGCTGACGGAAGCGCAGGCCGAGCAGGCCATTCGGCACCTGTTGGAAGCCGGCTCCGAAGCTATTGTAGCTAGCGAGGCCTTCAGCGTGGACGATCCCCGGCGTGAACAACTCGTCCTGGACGTGGCGGCACGCTTGGGTGTGCCCGCTGTGGCTGGGCACCAGCTTTCCGGGATCTACGGTCTGGAAGTGCGCACGATCACGGCAGCCGTGAACGCCGCCCTGCTGCCCAAAATGTGGCAAACAGCCAACCTGGTGGAGCAGAGCCTGCGAGCAGCCGGAATCGAAGCTCCTCTGATGGTAATGCGAGGTGATGGCGGGCTGGCCGACCTGAACACGCTGCGCCGCCGTCCCGTGTTAACGCTCTTCTCGGGACCGGCAGCCAGTTTGGCAGGCGCCCTGCTGGCCGGCCAAGTGGTCAACGGCGTCTTCTTAGAAGTGGGCGGCACCAGCAGCAACATTGGCCTCATCCGGCATGGCACCCCAGTCATGCACTACGTGCGCGTGATGGACCACCCCACCTGCGTGCGTTCCCTCGACGTGCGCGTGCAGGGAATCGCTGGCGGGTCCATGATTCGCACCAATGGACACAAATTGGTGGACGTGGGGCCGCGTTCTGCACACATTGCCGGACTGCCCTACGCCTGCTTTAGCCCGGATATCTTGGACGCCGAGGGCTTACGGCTTGAAACCGTGGCCCCCCGCCCCGGCGACCCGGACGATTACGTGGTAGTGCAGGCTCAAGACGGTCGGCGCTGGGCACTGACCCTCACGTGTGCAGCCAACGCGCTGTGCCTGGTGTCGCAAGAGGCCTACGCCTACGGCTCCGCCGAGGCTGCGCGACGTGCCTTCACGCTGTTGGGGCAGGCGTGGCATTGTTCGGCTGAAGAGGCCGCCCGCCGTGTCGTGGAACGGGCAGCCCAACGGGTAGCGTTAGCCATCAAGCACCTGACCAAGGAACACAAAATTGGGCGGCGCTTCGTGCTTGTGGGCGGTGGCGGTGGTGCCGGTGCCCTGGTGCCCGCCGTGGCCGAGCGCCTGGGTGTCTCCTACTGGCTTGTGCCACACGCTGAAATCATTTCCTCCATCGGTGATGCTGTGGCCAGCGTGCGCGAGGTAGTGGAGCGCCCCCTGGGCTCGGTAGCTCAGGCCGAAGCCCTCGTGCGCGAGGCTGAGGAGGCGGCCATCCAGGCTGGTGCTGTGCCGGAAAGTGTAACTGTAGTGGTGGAACGGGACGAAAAGCGGGGCCTGCTGCGGGCCATTGCCACCGGCCACGTTTCCCTGGCCCCACCAGCCCCTGAGCGTATTCCCACCGAGACCGAAGCCCGGGCGGCCGCCGCCGAGGCCGTTGGTGTCAAGCCCGAGGTCCTGACCTTGCTGGCCGACACCGGTCAGTTCCGCCTCTACCACATTCCCCGGCGCCTGTGGCAGTCGCCCAAGGTAGCTTTGGTGGACCAGCGGGGGGGAGTGCGCCTCTTCTCCGGTCGGGCCCAGGTGCTGGCCGGCACACCCTCTGAGGTGCTGCGCGACATTCGCGCCTTAATTCCCGAACAGCCAGCGATGTGGGAATCCGTCCCTTCCGTCCGCCTCGTTGTGGGGGGCCGCTTTCTGGACCTTACGGCAGGCATCTCCCAGGATGGCCTGCTGAGCACTGCGCGTGCCGTATTGGAGCGGGCCACACAGGAGACCGTAGTCGCCATTGTGGGAGGCTAACGGTGACTATTTATCGGGTGGAAGAACGGCGCCGGTCGCCACTCTGGTTTGTCCTGGCTGCTCTCCTCCTGGTTCTGGTGGCAGGTGGCATCTGGTGGTGGCGCAGCACGGCCACATCCGCCACTGAGAGCCAGGCCAATGAGACCGTTCGTGCCCTCCGTGAGGCTGCTCAAGGTCTAGAAGTCTTCGTCGTGGAGTACCCACAGAGCGGACAGGGGGCCGAAGGAGCTGGCGCGCTGGCCGTTCTGGAGCGAGCGCACAAGGCCTTCCAGCGTGCTAAGCCGGCATTGGCTGCCCAAGACGCGGCCACCGCGGAGGCAATTGAGGCCGAATTCCAGGCCCTGCGCCGCCTCGCCGAGGAGAACTCCTCACCCGACCAGGTAGTGCCACGCGCTGAACGCCTGCGCGACCAACTGCTCTCGCTCGCTTCTTCACCCTAATTTTCCTCTCCCTCAGCACAACCATGTAGCCCTGGGCGCGGTCGGCACGGTTGACCGCGCCCTCTCATTCCCATCCCCCCGAAACACGCGAAACATTGACCAAACACTTGTTTGGTTGGCTTGACAGGCGGGTTGAAAGCTGATAGAATCGGCCAGCAGCGAAAAACCTGCGGAGCACGGCGCTCCGCCAAGCAACGAGGAGTGGTGCCACCATGATCTCGTTCACACTCACCGAGGAACAGCGAGCCTTGCGAGAGCTCGCCCGTGAGTTTGCCCAGAAGGAAATTGCCCCGCGTGCCGCCGAACTCGACCGCGAAGGGCGTCACCCCGCTGAAATCATCCAGAAAGCCTGGGAAATCGGCCTGATGAACCTGACGGTGCCCGAAGCATACGGCGGTGGCGGCCTGGGTGTCTTCGAGGAGTGCTTGGTGGCCGAGGAGTTCGCGGCCGCCTGCGCCGGCGTCACCACGACCGTGATGGCCAACTCACTGGCCCTCACGCCCATTGTCTTGGCCGGCACCCACGAACAAAAGGAGGCCTTTCTCTCGCCCTTCTGTGCGGCCCCCAACCTGGCTTCCTTCTGCCTCACCGAGCCCCAGGCGGGCAGCGACGTGGCCGGAATGCGCACCACCTACCGCCGGGAGGGCGACGAATACGTCATCAACGGGACCAAACAGTGGATCACCAACGCGGGCGAGTCGGCCCTTTACGTCGTCTTTGCCACCAAAGATCCCCAGCTTCGCCACAAGGGGATTTCGGCCTTCATCGTACCAGCCGACACGCCTGGCCTCTCCTTCGGCAAGAAGGAGGACAAGATGGGCCACCGCGCCAGCACCACCCGTTCCGTCATCTTCGACGAGGTGCGGGTGCCGGCCTTCAACCGCTTGGGCGAGGAGGGGGACGGCTGGATGATTGCCATGCGCACGCTCGACAAGAGCCGGCCGGGGATTGCGGCCATGGCCGTGGGCATTGCACGGGCCGCATTGCAGGCGTCGCTGGAGTACAGCCAGCAGCGCGCGCAGTTCGGCCAGCCCATTGCTAACTTCCAGGCTATCCAGTTCATGCTGGCCGACATGGCTATCGGCGTGGAGACAGCCCGCTACCAGACCTGGCGGGCTGCCTGGTTGGTGGACCAGGGGAAGTACAGCCGCTACGCCAGCAGCATCGCCAAGTGCTACGCCACCGACGTGGCCATGCGCGTCACCACTGACGCCGTGCAAGTCTTCGGCGGCTACGGGTATAGCAAGGAGTATCCAGTCGAAAAGTACATGCGTGACGCCAAGCTGATGCAAATTTACGAGGGGACGAACCAGATTCAGCGGCTGGTAATTGCCCGGGCGCTGCTCAAGGGCGAAGCCGACGGCACGTGAGAACACTCATGCGAGGAGGACGCTGACCATGAACATCATTATTCCTATGAAACGTGTGCCCGACACGGCCATTCAGGTCAACGTAAAGGACGGGCGGGTCGCGCTGGAAGAGGTCGAGACGTGGGTCATCAACCCCTATGACGAGTACGCTATCGAGGAAGCCCTGCGGCTCATCGAACGGTTGGGCGAGGGCAAGATTACGATTGTGACGATTGGGCCGGAAGCGGCCCAGGAGACGATCCGCAAGGCGCTGGCCATGGGCGCCCACGAGGCTTACCACCTGCTGGACGATGCCTTCGAGCACCTGGACGCCTTGGGCCGCGCGCGCGTGCTGGCAGCAGCCATCGAGAAAATCGGGGAGTACGACCTCATCTGGCCCGGCTTCAAGGGCGTGGACTACGACGAGGGCCAGACGGGCGTCATGCTGGCCGAGTTCCTGGGACTGCCCCACGTCTCCACGGCTATCACCGTTGAGGAAATCGAGGACGGCCACGCCGTGGCCAAAATCGAGGCCGAGGGGGGATACCAGCACGTGCGCGTCCCATTGCCGGCCGTCATCACCCAGACACAGGGCCCCAATGAACCGCGCTATCCCACACTTCGGGGCATCATGGGGGCCAAGAAGAAACCCCTGACGGTCTGGAACGCCGACGATCTGGGCCTCGACCCGGACGAACTGGAGCCAGTTGTGGAACTGCTCCACGTGGAGCGCCCGCCGGCCCGCAAGGCTGGCCGCATCCTGGAAGGCGAGCCAGCCGAGGTCGCCCGGGAACTCGTGCGGATTCTGCACGAAGAGGCCAAGGTGATTTAGCCTGGACACCCCGTGGCGGCATGAGAGGAGCCGCCACGCCGACATACCGAGACTTTCACGGAGGAGAAGACAATGGCCGACCTTGCACTGGTTGTCGCTGAGCAACAGGATGGCAAGCTCAAGAAAATCACGTACGAAATGCTGACGGCTGCCCGTCAGGTGGCCGACGAACTGGACACTGAAGTGGGCGTGATCGTGCTAGGAGACGGACTGGACGCCGACGCCCTGGCCGCCGACTTGGGCGCTCGCGGCGCCGACGTGGTCTTCGTAGGCGACGATCCGGCGCTGGGCAGCTACGCGGCCGAGGCATACTCGACGGTTATCCAGCGGCTCGTGGAGGACGAGGAGCCCACGCTGGTTCTGTTTGGCATGACGCCCATGGGGCGGGACTTGGCCCCGTGTGTGGCCGCCAAGGTCAACGGGGGGCTGGCCAGCGACATCACCGGCTTGCGGGTGGAAGACGGGGAACTGGTCATCACGCGCCCCATCTTCTCGGGGCAGGCCATCGCTACGGTGCGCGTGAAGCGCCCGCCGGTGCTGGCCACCGTGCGCCCCAACACGTGGTCGGCCGCGCAGCCGGCCGGCGATGATGAAGCCGACGTGGAAACGCTGGATGTGGACGACTTGCCGGAGAATGCCGTCCACGTGCTGTCCGTGGAAGCCAAGGAGAGCGAACGCCCCGAACTCACAGAAGCGTCCATTATCGTCGCCGGTGGGCGCGGCCTTCAAGGACCCGAGAACTTCCACCTGATCGAAGAGTTGGCCGACTTGCTGGGGGCAGCCGTGGGCACCACGCGGGCCGTGGTGGACGCGGGCTGGCGCCCCTACGAGGAACAGGTGGGACAAACGGGCAAGACGGTCTCCCCCCAACTTTACATCGCCATCGGCATCAGCGGGGCCATTCAACACGTCTCGGGCATGCGCACCAGCCGCTACATCGTGGCCATCAACAAAGACCCCGAGGCCCCTATCTTCAAGATCGCCGACTATGGCATCGTGGGCGACCTGTTCAAAGTGGTGCCGGAGCTTATTCAGGCCGTCAAGGAGTATAAGGCAGCGAACCAGTGAACAGTAAAACTGCTCACTGTTCACTGCTCACTGGAATCTTAACTTCCTGGCCCACGCGAATGAAGTCGGGGTCAGTGATCTCGGGATTGGCCTTCAAAATGGCTTCCACTGTGGTGTTGTACCGGCGGGCAATGCGCGTGAGCGTATCCCCCGGCTGAACCACGTGAACGATGTAGGCAGGCGTCGGCGTGACCGTCGGCACCAACAGCACCGTCGGCGTGGGAGAAGGCAACGAGACCGTCGTCGGAATTGGCGTGGGCGTCGGGGGCACTCGTCGGCTGCAGGCACTCCCGACCAGGACGCTCAAACCGGCGAGAATCCCAACAAAAGCGCGCATGGATGTTCGCACGACTATCACCTCAGCAAGCAGTTAAGCACCCATAGCTTGCCACAAAAAACGGCAGGCCACAAATTGTTGGCCTGCCGTTTCAAGGAAGTAGCACACTTCCGTTGCATTGGAAAATGTCACCAACCTTTCACGGACAACGTTAGCGCTTGGTGTAGGTGGGTGCCTTGCGCGCCCGCTTGAGGCCCGGCTTCTTGCGCTCCTTCATGCGCGGGTCGCGCGTGAGGAACCCGCCACGGCGCAAGATTGGGCGCAAGGACTCGTCGTACTTCACCAAGGCCCGTGCGATGCCATGTTTGATGGCGCCCGCCTGGCCCGTGATGCCGCCGCCGCGCACGACCACGGTGATGTCAAAGTGTCCCTCGTGGCCCGTGTAACGCAGCGGGGCCGTCACGTCCAAGATGTCCTGCATCCGCGTGAAGTACTTCTCCAGTGGCTTGCCATTCACAATGATCTGGCCGGTGCCCTCCGGATAGAGGCGCACCTGAGCCGAGGCTGTCTTTCGGCGTCCCACAGCGTAAAAGTAGCGGTTCTGGTTCTCAGTCACGGATACGCCCCCCTTACTCGTCGAACTTCAGTGGTTTTGGCTGTTGCGCCTGGTGCGGGTGGTTCGGACCCGCGTAGACTTTGAGCTTCTTGAACATCTTCCGCCCCAAGCGGTTCTTCGGCAACATCCGCTTGACAGCCAACTCGATGACGCGCTCCGGGTGCTTCTGAAGCATTTCGCGCAAGGTGCGCTGGTAAAGTCCACCTGGATACCCGGAATGGCGGTAATATATCTTCTGGTCGAGCTTGCGCCCCGTAACGCGAATCTTCTCAGCGTTCACCACGATGACGTAGTCGCCACAGTCCACGTGAGGCGTGTAATAGGGCTTGTGCTTCCCGCGCAAAATGGTAGCAACGCGCGAGGCCAACCGCCCCAACGTCTGGCCCTCGGCGTCTACAACCCACCACTCTCGCTTGACCTCCTCCGGCTTGACAAAGTAGGTCTTCATTGTTCCGTCTCCTCATTCTGCCCCAATTGTTTCCTCTCACCAGCCGGTGAGCCGTACATCACAGCTACCAAACAGAGCCCGTGCGGCGCCACCGCCGGGCCAGCAACGCTTGGGTCGCGGGCTTCGAGCACCGCTTTCACCCACTCGGGTTCGACCTCACCACGTCCCACGGGCAACAGCGTGCCCACGATGCGGCGCGCCATGCGGTACAAGAAGGCGTTGGCCTCCAGTTCCACGTACACCCACTGCTGGCGCCGGAAGACTCGCGCTGCCATCATGCGGCGCACGGTTGCCTCGCCCGATGTGGGCTGCCCAAAGCTCGCAAAGTCGTGTTCACCGACAAGGTGCTTGACCGCTTCGTCCATCGCCCGCTCGTCCAGCGGCCTTGGCTCGTGCAACGCGTACCGCCGGGCCAGCGGGCTGCGCACGCGCTCGTTCCAAACCGTGTACCGGTACAGCCGACTGGTGGCGCTGTAGCGCGGATGGAAGTCGTCCGGCGCCCGCTCCAGGTGCCGCACGGCCACGTCCGCCGGCAGAAGGGCGTTCAAGGCCCGCCACAGCGTCTCGTCCGGGTGCTTCCAAGTGAGAAAGAAATCAATGACCTGTCCTTGCGCGTGCACGCCGGCGTCAGTGCGCCCGGCTCCCCGCACTCGCACGGGCTCCCCCCTGTTCAGGCGAGCCAGCGCGGCCTCAAGTTCCCCCTGAACCGTGCGGGCGTTGGGCTGAACCTGGAACCCGGCGAAGTCGGTCCCGTCGTACTCGATCACCGCCCGGTAGTGAACGGCCATGGGCGCCAGCCAGGGGACCGGCTCAGTCCACCAACTCCAGAATCACCATGGGCGCGCCGTCACCCCGGCGTGGGCCGTACTTGACGATGCGCGTGTAGCCACCCGGACGGTCCAGGAACCGTTCGACCTTCTCGTCAAACAGGTCGTGAACCACGGACTTGTCCGTCACAAACGCCAGCGCCTGTCGGCGGGCGTGAAGCGCGTACTCAGGGTTCAAGCGCGCCTTGCGAGCCAGTGTGATGATGCGCTCCACGAAGGGGCGCACAGCCTTCGCCTTGGCTTCCGTGGTCATGATGCGCTCGTGACGCAGCACTTCCGTCACCAGGTTCCGGTAGAGCGCCCGCCGGTGGTCACGGTCTCGGTTCAGGTGACGTCGTTTCACCCGGTGCCTCATACCGCTGTCTCCTTCTCCTTCGTTCGGGAAGTCACGTCTTCTTCCAGGGCAACTTGGACGTACTGCAAATAGCCCTTCTCCTCCAGAGCCGACAGCAACTCCTCGAGGGACTTCTCGCCGAAGTTGCGAATGGCCAACATCTCATCCCGCCCACGCTGGAGGCGCTCGAGCACCTCGCCGACCTTGGTGATGCCAGCCCGCTTGAGGCAGTTGAAAGCCCGCACCTGAAGCCCCAACTCCTCGATGGGTTTGTTGTACACCGAAGGCGGGATGCCCTCTTCCTTCTTTCGGCGCGGCTGGGCCGCAGCAGGCTGTTCGATGGCTACGCCCTCTTCCACGCCAGCCACAATCGCAAAGTGGCTCATCAGAATTTTGGCCGCCTCGACCAGCGCTTCGTCCGGCCGCATGGTGCCGTCAGTCCAGATGTTCATAATCAGGCGGTCGAAAGCGTGGCTCTGGCCAACACGCTCCGGCTCCACGTCAAAGCGCACGCGGCGGACAGGGCTAAAGATGGCATCCACCGGAATTTCGTCAACGGGCAAACGGCCACGCTGGTCAGCCGGCGAGTAGCCGCGCCCCCGTTGCACGGTCAACTCCATCTCGAACTCGGCGTCATCGCTGTCGAGGGTCAGCAAGTAGAGCTCCGGATTAACAATCTCGACCTGGCTGGGGGCCTGAATGTCGGCGGCCGTGACGATTCCCGGCCCCTTTGCCTCCAGCCGCATGCGCACAGGCTCCTCAGAATGGCACCGCACGCGAATTTGCTTGACGTTGAGAATCAACTGGATCATGTCCTCGCGTGCGCCGGGAATGGGACTGAACTCGTGGTGAATTCCCATGACCCGGATGGACGTAACGGCCGCGCCGGGCAGGGAACTCAGCAGCACACGGCGGAGAGCGTTCCCGACTGTAACACCATAGCTCCGCATGAGCGGGGCAATGATGAACCGCCCATGGGTGGCCGTGACGACTTCACGTTCAATTCGCGGCAAAACGATGTCCAACGGACACCTCCTTCAGTCAGTGGTCTCACAATAAGGCTCGTAGGACTCGACTCTATGCGATCTCCACAGTCGTTTGCGAACGAAAAGGCTACATCTTCCCATTACGTGCTTCGCGCACGATGGGAAGATATAGTTCCACATTTCCCGGCGACCGTTAGCGCGAGTAGTACTCGACCACGAGTTGTTCGTTCACCGGAATGTCAATCTGATGGCGCTCAGGCAGCGCCAGCACTCGCCCCGTCAACTCCTGCGGGTTGACTTCCAGCCACTCTGCCACCCGCTTGTGCTCCATTGCCTCGAGCAGGTGCTTGAAGTACTCGCGCCGGCGGCTTTCCGGGCGGACGCTGATCACGTCACCCGGTTTGACCAAATAGCTAGGAATGTTGGTGCGCCGCCCATTGACCATAAAGTGGCCGTGGGAAACCAACTGGCGCGCCTGGGCGCGCGAGTCAGCAAAGCCCATGCGATAGACCACGTTGTCCAAGCGCCGCTCGAGGATGCGCAACAGGTTCTCGCCAGTCATGCCGGGCTGGCGCTGCGCCTCGCGGAAGTAGCGGCGGAACTGGCGCTCCAGCACGCCGTAGATGCGGCGCAGCTTTTGCTTCTCGCGCAACTGCAAGCCGTAGTCAGACATCTTGCGGCGGAAGCGCTGTTTGGGCCCGTGCATGCCGGGCGGGTAGTTCCGCCGCTCGAGCGGGCACTTGGGCGTGTAGCACTTCTCACCTTTCAGGTAGAGCTTGACGCCTTCACGGCGACAAAGCCGACAGACAGGTCCTGTATAGCGAGCCATACGCGTCTTCCTTCACTCCTCTTTGTCTTCCTTCGTGTTCTCGGCTTTTACGTTCAGTTTGGACAAGCGCTCCCGCTCGTCCTCAAACAAACGGCTAAAGTGGTCCCGCAGGTGTTTATACGCGCCGCTTCTTCGGCGGCCGGCAGCCATTGTGGGGGATGGGCGTTACGTCGGTAATGCTGACCACCTTCAGCCCTGCCTGCATAAGAGCCCGGATGGCAGACTCACGACCGGGACCAGGCCCCTTCACGAAGACGTCCACCTCCTGGACACCGTGTTCCTGGGCCGATCGTGCAGCCTGGAGGGCCGCCATCTGAGCCGCATAAGGGGTTCCCTTGCGGGTGCCCTTGAACCCCACCGTGCCGGCACTGGCCCAAGTAATGGTGTTCCCCTGGGGGTCTGTAATAGTCACAATGGTGTTGTTAAACGTCGCGTGAATATGCGCCTGTCCGTGTGGTATGTTTTTGCGTTCCTTGCGGCGCGTTCGACGTGTTCGACGAGCCATGTTGGACTCCTTTTCCCTTCAACTTAATGCGTATCTACCGGTTTGGCAACAAACAACTGCACAACCGGAGCCTCCGAGAACCGGGGGTGTGCCGTGTTTACTTCTTGGCGCGGCTGCGCTTCTTCCCGGGCACCGTCTTGCGCGGCCCCTTGCGAGTGCGCGCGTTGGTCCGGGTGCGCTGGCCGCGCACAGGCAGGTTTCGGCGGTGGCGCAGCCCCCGGTAGCAGCCGATTTCGATCAGCCGCTTGATGTTCATGGTCACTTCGCGGCGCAGGTCACCTTCGACCTTGTACTCCTTCTCGATGATGGAACGCAGGCGCGTGATCTCATCTTCCGTGAGGTCCTTCACGCGCGTGTCCGGGTTCACCTGCGCCTTGAGCAGAATCTCATTGCTGCGCGAGCGGCCAATGCCGTAGATGTACGTCAGCGCCACTTCGACACGCTTGTCACGCGGAAGGTCCACACCAGCAATTCGTGCCATAAGTCCGCAACCCCTTTCCGTTTCTCCTGTTTATCCCTGCCGCTGTTTGTGCTTTGGGTTCTTGCAGATCACGTAGACCTTACCATGACGGCGAATGATCCGACAATATTCGCACATTCGCTTGACAGACGGACGTACCTTCATGATGCTTCCTCCACGCGCTCCTACTCAAACAACGCTGGAACGCCAAAAGCGAATTGTACCCGCTCCTACCAATCACGTCAAATTTCTTCGGAGGATAATCGTTTGTCCAAGGAGGAACAGCCAGCAGTTGTCTCCCAACGCTCGCTACGGGAGTGTCAGGATATACGGCCCGTCCTCTGTGACGGCCACGGTATGTTCGAAGTGAGCCGTCAAGCTGCCGTCAGCGGTAACGACTGTCCAATTGTCTGAGAGCACCTTCGTGCGCCAGTCGCCTGCCGAGACCATGGGCTCGATCGCCAGCGTCATGCCGGGCCTCAGCCGAATACCCTTGCCCGGCTCCCCGAAGTTGGGCACCTGGGGCGGCTCGTGCATTTCTCGCCCGATGCCGTGTCCCACGTAGTCGCGTATTACCGCGTACCCGGCCGACTCCACGACCCGCTGAATGGCGTAGCCGATGTCACCCAAGCGCTTCCCCACCCGCGCCTGTTCGATGCCGGCCATGAGGGCGCGCTCGGTCGTCTCCAACAGGCGCCGAACCTCCGGCGACACAGTTCCCACCGCATAGGTCCAGGCCGAATCGCCGTGGTACCCCCGGTAAATCACGCCGATGTCCACGCTCACAATGTCCCCGGCCTCCAGGCGGCGCGGCCCTGGAATGCCGTGAACCAGTTCCTCGTTTACGGAAATGCACGTGGAGGCCGGAAACCCCCGGTATCCCTTAAAGCTCGGAATGGCGTCGTGCGCCCGGATGAACGCTTCCACGCGCCGGTCAATCTCAGCCGTCGTGATGCCAGGCCGCAACATCTCACGAACTACTTCGTGGGCTTGGGCCACCAACCGTCCGGCCTGCCGCATTAGCCTAATCTCCCGATCCGACTTGAGAACGATCATTGCTCGTCGCTGTTCAGCACGGCTGCCACAATCTCCCGGTTCACGTCCCCGATGGACTGCTCGCCGTTGACCGTTGTCAACAGGCCGCGCTGACGGTAATACTCGATGACTGGTAACGTCTCTTTCATGTAAATTTCCAACCGGCGGCGGATGGCGGCTTCGTCCTTGTCGTCGTCCCGCTGGTACAGTTCGCCACCGCACCGGTCACATACGCCCTCCTGCTTGGGCGGATTGAAGACCACATGATACGTGGCCTGACACTCGCGGCACACCCGGCGGCCAGTCAGGCGGCGCAATAGCTCTTCCTCGCTCACCTCGATGTAAATGGCCTGTGTTACCTCTCCACCCCACTCCGCGAGCATCTCGTCAAGGGCTTGCGCCTGGGCCAAGTTGCGCGGGTAGCCATCCAGAATGGCTCCCTCCTGGGCGTCGGGCTGAGAGAGGCGTTCCCGAACCATGGCGTTGGTTACCTCATCGGGAACCAACTCGCCGCGCTCCATGTAGGATTTCGCCAGCTTTCCCAGTTCGGTCTGGTTCTTCAAATTGTACCGGAACAAGTCGCCCGTCGCCACCTGCGGAATGTCAAAGTAATCCTGTAACAATCGGGCCTGAGTCCCCTTGCCCGACCCCTGCGCTCCGAAGAGCAAAATGTATCGGCGTTTGTTTCCGGCACCCATGCACTTACTCCCACTTGTATTCTGCTGTTATTCCGGTGGTCTCCCTAATTTGTGTTGGTGCTCGAAGTCCTCCACTTGTGCTGTAAGCGACCACCTTTTTGCCGTCGAGGGTGGGAGGAGAAGGGTCGGGGGCCCCCGTGCCCCCCGGCAGGGGGCTCTGCCCCCTGCACCCCCGGCTTTTGTACATCAACACAGTTGAGGGAGATCACCTATTGTTCCTAGCCCTGCTATACTTATGTAAATCGGCGAACGGTCCCCTATCGGAGGCCAGCACGCCGAATGAAGCCTTCGTAGTGGCGCATGAGCAACTGCGCCTCGAGCTGCTTCATGGTGTCAATGACCACGCCCACCACGATGAGCAACCCCACGCCGCTGATAATCATGGGGTCCACTTGACCGCCGGGCAACGTGATGCCGAAGGGCACCAGAACCAGGCGCAGGATGTAGGGCAAAATGGCGATGATGCCCAGGAAAAGGGCCCCTGCAAAGGTGATGCGGTGGAGCACACCGTTCAGGTACTCCTCTGTGGGTCGTCCGGGGCGGATGCCAGGCACGAATCCACCCTGTCGCCTCAGTGTCTCGGCCAGGTTCTGCTGGCGAAAGATTACGTCGGTGTAGAAATAGGTGAAGGCTACCACCATCAGAAAGTACATCACCCAGTAAAAGGGGCTGTTGCTGCTAAACGCCTGGGAAATCGAACGGGCCACGTTAGCAACCGTTGGAACGTTGACGGCCGTCAGGTAACTCGCGATCACGCCCGGGAAGATGAGCAAGCTCTGCGCGAAGATAATCGGAATCATCCCGGACGAGTTGACGCGCAGGGGAATGTAGGTGCTCTGTCCACCGTAGACCCGCGTCCCGCGCACGCGCTTGCCGTACTGCACCGGGATGCGGCGTTGCCCTTCCTGAATGATCACGATGGCGAAAATCGTGACCACCATGAGCACGAAAAAGAGCAACAGTGTCACCACTCCGCTGGCACTCGCCAACTGGGCCATGCGGGAAGGAGCCCGTGCCACAATGCCGCCCAAAATGATAATGGAAATGCCATTGCCGATGCCCCGCTCGGTGATGAGGTCACCGAGCCAGATGGCGAACATGGTGCCAGCCGTCAGCGCCATCAGCGTGGCCAAGGTGGGCAGCAGAGTAGCAGAAGAGAAGCCGAAGTTGGTCAGCACGCCAGCCTGCCGCATCAACGCGGCCTGCCCCAACCCCTGCAAGAGCGCCAGCGGGACCGTGAGCCAGTAGGTGTACTGGTTCAACTTGTTGCGTCCCTGCTCACCCTCCTTCGAGAGTTCCTGCAACTGTGGAATCAAGGGCGTCAGCAACTGGAGCGCGATGGACGCCGTGATGTACGGGTAGACCCCCATCGCCACGACGGAGAAGTTGGCCAGGGCCCCACCCGAAAGCAAGTCATAGAGCGCGCCCAACTGGTTGTTGCGCAGGAACTGGTCGAGCGCGGCCCGATCCACTCCCGGCACAGGAATGTGAGCCACCAGCCGGTAGATAACCAGAATGCCCAACGTGAAGAGCAGCCGGGCCCGCAAGTCCGGCAACCGAAAGGCGTTTCGCATCGCGTCAAGCATGACTCACTCCCACCCCTCGTTCATTTCCACCTCAACCGATACGTTTTTGACACTTGGCCGGAGTTCTTGTCCATTGCAAAGGCGCTAGACCTCCAGACCTCTCAGACCCCATCCGGTTTGGCCGGTTATTTGTCACCAGGGACGCTTACTCCCAAGCCAACTCCACGGCCTGACCACCGGCAGCCTCGATCTTCTGCCGGGCACTCTCCGAGAAGGCGTGGGCCTTGACCGTCAGCGCCTTCTGCAACTCACCGTGTCCCAGCACCTTGACGGGCAACCGCGCCCTCTTAATCAGGCCGCGCTCCAATAAGTTCTCCGGCGTGACTTCCTCACCGTCCTCGTACTTGTCGTTGAGGCGCTCCACGTTGACGATACGGTAGACTGTGCGCGACACCAAGCGGAAGCCAGTTCCTCGCACGTAGGGCATCCGGTTCATGCGGGTGCTCATGCCGCGGAACCAGGGTTGTTTGGTACCACCGCTGCGAGCCCCCTGCCCTTTGCGCCCCCGGCCCGCGTAGGTGCCACCCTTGCCGGCGTTCCCACGCGCCACGCGCTTGCGGCGCTTCGTGCTTCCCGGTGCCGGGCGCAGGTCGTGCAGTCGGATTTCCTCGCTCATGGCTTACTCCCCTTCCTGTCCGGACTTGGGCGCGTCAATCTCCTCGTACTCCACCAGGTGAGCCACCTTCCGGCACATGCCCAGAATCGAAGGCGTGGCCCGGTGGATCACCTCGTCGCCCAACCGCTTCAATCCCAGCGCCTTGATGGTTTCCTTCTGGCGCCTGGAATATCCAATGGCACTCTTCACGTATCGAACGCGCACATACTTTTCAGCCACCGTGCGCCTCCTCCTTAGACCTTGTCACGATACCAGGGCGGCACGACTTGCTTCAAAGGCTTGCCGCGCCGCTCCGCCTCTTCGTGAACGTCCTTCAACTGCTTCAGGCCCTCGAACGTGGCCCGCACGACGTTGAGAATATTGTTGCTGCCCAGCGATTTGGTCAACACGTCGCGCACACCGGCCGCCTCGAGCACCGCGCGCACGCCGCCACCAGCGATCACGCCCGTGCCCGGCGCCGCCGGCTTCATGAGCACGCGGGCCGCGCCGTAATCCGAAATCACCGGATGGGGAATGGTGGTGCCCAACATTGGCACTCGAATCATGTTCTTCTTGGCCCGTTCCACCCCCTTGCGGATGGCGGCCGGCACCTCGCGAGCCTTGCCAACCCCAATGCCCACGTGACCGCGACCGTCACCCACCACCACAACAACGCGAAAGGAAAACCGGCGGCCGCCCGCCACGACTTTCGCCGTGCGGATGATGCTCACCACCTTTTCCTGCAATTCGCCTTCCGGTCGAACCTCTTCCCGCTTCGCCATTGTCGTGCCTTCCTCCTTAGAACTCCAGTCCGCCCTCGCGGGCGCCTTCCGCAAGCGCTTTTACTCGCCCGTGGTACTTGTACCCACCCCGGTCGAAGACCACTTTGGTGATGCCAGCCGCTTTCGCCCGTTCGGCCAGGATTTGGCCAACCTTGCGGGCAGCTTCCACGGGCTTCAAGCCCTTCACCTGGTCGCGGATTTTGCGGTCCAACGTGCTGGCCGAGACCAGGGTGTGCCCCTTGGTGTCGTCAATGATTTGGGCGTAGATGTTCGTCAGGCTACGATAAACGTTCAACCGCGGCCGCTCCGGCGTGCCGAACACCCGCTTGCGCACCCGCAGGTGACGCCGCTTGCGGGCCGCCCGAGGCGATCGGCGCCGCTGTCGGCTGCTCATTCTTCGACCCATGGCTGTCTCCTCCACGTATTCCGACGCCGGCGCTCGTGCGTCGCCGTCCGCCGGAAATTGTTTGACAACGCCGGCACGTCAGTGCCAGCACGTCATGGACATGCCAGCACGTCAGGGACGTGCCAGCACGTCATGGACGTGCCAGCACGTCATGGACGTGCTGCTACTTGCGTCCGCTCTTGCCTGCCTTGCGGCGGATGACCTCGTCCGCGTAGCGGATGCCTGTGCCCTTATAAGGCTCGGCTGGGCGAACGCGGCGCACGCGGGCCGCAATCTCGCCCACCAGTTGTTTGTCAATGCCGCGCACCGTCACGTTCTTGCCGCTACGGTCCACCTCGAAAGTAATGCCCGGCGGGGCCGGCACCTCGACCTGGTGGCTGTAGCCCACGTTCAGCACCAGCCGGTCACCGCGCACGTCAGCCCGGTAGCCAACGCCTTCGAGAATAAGCCGCTTTTCGTATCCCTGCGAGACACCGATCACCATGTTGTTGATGAGTGCGCGGGTCAGCCCATGAAGGGCGCGGTGCCGCCGATGGTCACTGGGGCGCTTCACCAGCACCTGGCCGTCCTGAACCTCGATTTGCATGTCGGGGTCAAAGGTGTAAGTGAGCTCACCCTTGGGCCCCTTCACGGTGACGGTGCTCCCCTTCACGTCCACGGTAACACCGGACGGTATCGGCACCGGTTTCCTTCCAATACGAGACATGGCCACTTCCTCCGTTTTCAACCCCACTGGTTCGGCCACATGCGGCTACCAGACGTAGCAAATGACCTCGCCACCCACGCCCAGGCGCCGCGCTTGTCGGTCCGTCATCACGCCGCGCGACGTAGTCAGGATGGCGATGCCAATGCCGCTGAGCACCCAGGGGATTTCGTCCTTGCCGACGTAGATGCGGCGCCCCGGCTTGCTCACGCGCTTCAGGCCGGTAATCACCGGCTTCTTGTCCTTGTCATACTTGAGCCACAGCCGCAGCATGGGCCGGGGCTTCTGCTTCAACACGTCCACGCGCTTGATGTAGCCCTCGTCCACCAGAATTTGGGCAATGGCGCGGTTCATCTTGCTGGACGGAACCAGCACATACTGCTTGCGCCGCATGAGGGCGTTGCGTATTCGAGTCAGCATGTCGGCAATTGGATCGGTCATCATGGTTTCATCCTCCCTCCCACGCCACTACCTACCAACTCGCCTTGCGAACGCCGGGTAACTCTCCCCGCAGGGCAAGCTGGCGGAAGCAGATGCGGCACAACCGGAAACGGCGGATGTAGGCACGGGGCCGACCGCACCGCTCACACCGGTTGCGCACCTGGGTGGGATGCTTTCGCCGCTTCTCACGGGCAATCCACGATTTTTTGGCCACTGTTCCACTCCTTCTCGTGCTTGAAGTTGCGCTTTCGACGAAGCACCAGCACGGCGCTCACTTAGTGCCGACGGAAGGGCATTCCAAGCAGCGCCAGCAGCCGTCGGGCCTCCTCGTCCGTTTTCGCGGTGGTGACGATGCTGACTTCCATGCCGCGAATCTTGTCAATCTTGTCGTAGTCAATTTCCGGAAAGACGAGCTGCTCGCGCAGCCCCAAGGTATAATTGCCGTGACCGTCGAACGAGTCGGGCGAAACGCCACGGAAGTCGCGCTGCCGCGGCAGGGCCACGTTGATCAGGCGGTCCAGAAAACTCCACATGCGCTCGCCGCGCAGCGTGACCTTCACGCCAATGGGCATTCCCTTCCGCAAGCGGAAGTTGGAGATGCTCTTCTTGGCCCGCGTGATGATCGGGCGCTGGCCAGTGATGGTCATCAGGTCCTGCACGGCAAAGTCGAGCGCCTTGGGGTTCTGCACCGCCTCCCCCAAGCCGATATTGACCACGATCTTCTCGATGCGCGGCACTTCCATGACGTTCTTGTACTTGAACTCTTCCATCATGGCCGGGACGACCCGTTCACGGTAGATCTGCTGCAATCTTGCCGCCATGGCTCTCACCTCTCCGTCCGGGACCGCCGCGTGCCAACCGCGACGCCCCGGGAGAACTGAATGCTAGTACTTGTCAATCGGTTGACCGCACTTCTTGCAAATGCGAACCTTCTTGCCCGTCGAGCGGTCAATGTTCACGCGCGTGGGGCGGTCACAATTCGGGCACACCAGCATGACGTTGCTGTGGTGGACGGGAGCTTCCTGTTGGATACGCCCCGTTTGCGTCTGCACCCGGCCGGTAGGTCGCTGGTGCTTAATGATCAGGTTGACCCCGGCGACCACCACGCGGTCGTGGTTGGGGTCGTGCTGGCCCTTCAGGCGGCCATACTTGTACTTGCCCCGCACGACGCGCTGTACCTCACCGCGCTTGCCGCGGTCCTTCCCGCGAACGACTTCGACCAGATCACCCTTCTTGATGTACATAGCGTGCCTCCTGAGAGCGGCCGGCATCCTGCCTGACTTACCAGACTTCCGGCGCCAGGGAGACAATGCGGCTGAACCCCTTGTCCCGCAACTCGCGGGCCACAGGCCCAAAGACGCGGGTGCCGCGCGGGTTTCCCTGGTTGTCCAGCAAAACGGCCGCGTTGTCGTCGAACCGGATGTAGGTGCCGTCGGGCCGCTTGTACTCCTTCTTCGTGCGCACAACCACAGCCCGCACGACATCCCCCTTCTTCACCGAACCACCCGGCTGGGCGTCCTTCACGCTGGCGACGATGACGTCGCCCACGGACGCATACCGCCGGTAGCTCCCCCCCAGGACGCGGATACACAAAATCTCGCGCGCCCCGGAGTTGTCGGCCACTTTGAGACGGGATTCCTGCTGAATCATGGCTACTGCTCCGCCCGTTCGAGAATTTTGGTCACCACCCAGCGTTTGGTTTTGCTGAGGGGGCGGGACTCGAGGATTTCCACCCGGTCCCCCACCCGGCACTCGTTGCGCTCGTCGTGGGCGTGGTACTTCTTGGAGCGGCGGATGGTCTTCCCATAAAGGGGGTGACGAACCATGCGCTCCACCCGCACCACGACCGTCTTGTCCATCTTGTCGCTCACCACAACGCCAACAAGCCGACGTCGCCGTTCACGCGCCATACTTTACTCCTCCTGCTGGCCGGCTCCCTGCGCCTCTTGAGCCCGCTCGTACTCGGCCCAGATTTCGCGCTCGCGCAGGATGGTTTTGATGCGCGCAATCTCGCGGCGCGTCTTGCGAATCTGGGAGGTATCCTGCAACTGCCGCGTGGCAAGCTGGAACCGCAGGCTCCACAGGCGCTGGTAAGCCTCCTCGAGTTTCTGGCGCAATTCGGCGTCCGAGAGTTGCCGAAGCTCGTTCGCCCTCATGCGCCACCTCCTTCAATGGTCTGTTCAGCGCGGCTCACGATTTGCGTCTTGATGGGCAGCTTGTGGCTCGCCAGGCGCAGGGCTTCGTGAGCCACGTCTTCGGGCAAACCGGCAACCTCGAACAGAATGCGACCAGGCTTGACGACGGCCACCCAATGGTCCACATTCCCCTTGCCGGATCCCATGCGCGTTTCGGCCGGCTTCTTGGTTACCGGCTTGTCGGGAAAGATGCGAATCCAGATGCGACCGCTGCGGCGCACGAAGCGCACGATAGCCCGGCGGGCGGCCTCAATCTGGCGGGCCGTAATCCAGGCTGGCTCGAGTGCCTGGAGCCCATACTCCCCAAAAGCCACCTTGTTCCCGCGGGACGCCCGCCCCTTCATGCGCCCGCGAAACTGCTTGCGATACTTGACTCGCTTCGGCATCAACATGGCTGGCTGCTCCTTTCAGGTGTACGCGGTCAGCCTTCGGCTACTGAGACGGCGTTGCCGACGACATGACAGCGGCCAGTTGTTGCTCAGATTCAGGGAGCACATCCCCCTTGTACACCCACACTTTGATGCCAATCCGGCCAAAGGTGGTGAGCGCTTCGGTCTGGGCGTAGTCAATGTCAGCCCGCAGGGTGTGCCGTGGCACGCGCCCTTCCTGGGCGTCCTCCCGTCGGGCCATTTCGGCCCCACCCAAGCGCCCGGCCACGCGAATCTTCACACCCTTGGCGCCGGCGCGCATGGCCCGCTGGATAGCCTGCTTCATGGCCCGCCGGTGGCTGACACGCCGTTCGAGCTGGATGGCAATGTTCTCGGCGATCAAGTAAGCGTCGAGGTCGGGGTTCTCGACCTCGTGCACGTCAATGTGAACGCGCTTGCCCGTCATCTTCTCGAGCGCTTCCCGCAACATGCGCACGTTCTCACCCCGCCGGCCGATGACGATGCCGGGGCGGGCCGTCCAGAGCGTGATGCGCACTTCGTTGGAGAACCGCTCGATCTGAATGTCGCTGATGCCAACACGCCCCAGCGTGTTGCGGATGTGCTCACGGATACGCCGGTCCTCCTGGACCAGCTCGGCGTACTGCTCACCCTCGGCGTACCAGCGCCCTTTCCAGTCTTTAATGATGCCCAGACGGAACCCGTAAGGATGAACTTTGCGTCCCAAGGCTCAACTCCTTTGTCCGTTTATTGGCGCTCACGCAACTCAACAGTAATGTGACAACTTCGCCGGACGATGGGCTTCCAACGCCCACGCGCCTCAAAGCGGCGCCAGAGCCGGCGCGGTCCCTCGTCCACGAAGATGCGATGAATGTAGAGGTCGTGCCGGCTGAAGCCATAGTTGTTTTCCGCGTTGGCCACAGCGCTTTCCACCACCTTGGCAATGGGCTTGGCAGCACGCTGCGGCATGAGGCGCAGCCGCGCCAGCGCCTCGTCCACGTCCATGCCACGGATCACGTTTGCCACCCGACGCACCTTGTACGGCGATTGTGGGATGTAGCGCGCCACCGCGCGCACACCAACCTGATCCTGTTCCTGCATAGCAGCACCTCGAGTCAACGTGTTCGTTCAACTGCTTAGCGGACCTTGGTCTTACGGTCCTTGGCCTCGTGCCCCCGGAAGGTGCGCGTGGGGGCAAACTCCCCCAGCTTGTGGCCCACCATTTGCTCGGTGATGTAGATGGGCACATGCTGCCGGCCGTTGTGGACGGCAATGGTGTGCCCAACCATTTGGGGGAAGATGGTGGAATCGCGGCTCCAGGTCTTGATGACCTGGCGCTTGCCCGTGCGATTCAGTTCTTCGATTTTCTTGAGAAGTTTCGGATCAACGTACGGTCCCTTCTTCAGCGAACGAGCCATACCTTCTTACCCCCTTTGTGCGTCACGCTCAACCCATTTTAGTACCAAGGACACACTCCCATCCTGGCAACAAGGACATGCTGCTTAGCACCTCAAGGACATGCACGCCGCATGTCAAGGACATGCACGCCGCATGTCAAGGACATGCGGCTACTTGCGGCGGCGAATGATAAAGCGGTCACTGCGCTTGTTGCGGCGCGTCTTCTTGCCCAACGCGGGCTTGCCCCACGGCGTCTTGGGGCCGGGCAGGCCGATGGGCGCCTTGCCCTCGCCGCCGCCGTGGGGGTGGTCTCGGGGCGTCATGGCCGAGCCGCGCACAGTGGGACGCCACCCCATGTGGCGCTTGCGGCCAGCTTTGCCCAGGTCAATGTTCCCGTGCTCCACGTTGCCCACCTGCCCAATGGTGGCGCGGCAGCGGATGTGAATCAGCCGCATCTCGCCGCTGGGCAGGCGCACAGTGGCGTAGTCCCCCTCCTTGGCCATCAACTGCGCCGCCGTGCCGGCGGCCCGCACGAGCTGGGCACCTCGCCCCGGCTCCAACTCAATGTTGTGAATAATGGTGCCGACCGGAATGTCGGCCAGCGGCAGGGCGTTGCCCACCTTGATGTCGGCATCTGGGCCGCTCATAATCTCGTCGCCGACCTTCAACCCCAGCGGGGCAATGATGTAGCGCTTCTCGCCGTCCGCGTAGACCACCAGAGCAATGCGGGCCGAACGGTTCGGGTCATACTCGATGCTCACCACGCGGGCGGGAATGCCGTCCTTGTCCCGCTTCCAGTCAATGATGCGGTACTTGCGCTTGTTGCCACCGCCCCGGTGGCGCACGGTAATGCGCCCCTGGTTGTTCCGGCCGGCGTGCTTCTTCAGCGGCTCGACTAAGGAGCGCTCAGGCTCCGTCTTCGTGATTTCGCTGAAGTCATATCCAGTCATTCCCCGCCGACCGGGTGAGGTTGGCTTGTACACTTTAATGCCCATTGGACTCGCTCCTCTTCCCGTTCTCGCTCAACTCGCGTGGGCTAGACCCCCTCGAAGAACGAGATCTTGTCCCCGGGCGCCAGCGTGACAACGGCCTTGCGCCTGGGCGACGTTCGTGACACTTTGCGTCCCCAGCGGCGTGTCTTGCCCGGCAGGTTAATGATGCGCACTTTGGTGACCTTCACGTCGAAGAGCTTCTCAACCGCTTCCTTCACCTGCCGCTTGTTGGCCCGGGGGTCAATCTCGAACGTGTACTGGTTCAACTCCTCCTGCTGGCGCATGCTCTTTTCGGTGATGATGGGCCGCTTCAACACTTCGTACACATTCATGGCTTCACCCCCATTCAATTCCGGGCGTTCGTGAGCCAAACGCCCCTCATCCCCACAGCGCCTCGATCTGGCGCAGTGCTTCGAGCGGCACCAGAACGTAATCGTGCCCCAGCAGGTCCCGCACGTTCAAGTACCGCCAGTGCAACGTGCGTACGTCGGGCAAATTGCGCACCGACAGCTTCACGTTTTCGTCGCCGTCCACGCCGGTGAGCACAACCACGCTGTGGCCAGCCAGTCCCAAGCGGTCGAGCACCTCGGCCATGTCCCGCGTGCGGGGCTTCTCCAGTTCCAGCCGATCCACCACCACAATGCGGTTGGCCTGCGCCTTGGCCGCCAGCGCCGACCGAATGGCCAGCCGACGCATCTTCTTCGGCATGGCTTGCGAGTAATCCCGCGGCTTGGGCCCGAAGACGATGCCACCACCGACCCAGTGGGGCGCCCGGCGTGAGCCCTGGCGCGCCCGGCCAGTCCCCTTCTGGCGCCAGACCTTGCGCCCCGAGCGGGCCACCTCGGCCCGCGTCTTGGTGCTGTGGGTGCCCAGCCGCTTGTTGGCCAACTGGCGCACCAGCGCCTGGTGCATGACCGGAATGTTCGGCTCAATGTCGAAGATGCTGGGCGCCAGCTCGATTTCGTCCACCTGCTCGCCCTGCATGTTGTAGACGGCGGCTCTCATTTGGCCCTCCTCCCGGCAGCCTGCCGGCGCTCGCGGACCTTAACGGCCTCGCGGATAATGAGCAGGCCGTTTCGGGCACCGGGCACAGCCCCTTTGACGGCCAGCAAGTTGCGCTCCGGATCAACCAGCACAACCTTCAGGTTCTGAATGGTGACGCGCTCGTTGCCGTAGCGACCGGGCATGCGCTTGCCCTTGAAGACGCGCCCCGGGTCGGTACCAGCACTGACCGCGCCGGGCGCGCGCTCACGGTCGCTCTGGCCGTGGGTTTTGGGTTGGCGCCGGAACCCGTGTCGCTTGATTCCGCCGGCAAAGCCCCGTCCTTTGCTATAACCGGTCACGTCAACGAGGTCGCCCTGCTGGAAAATGGAGACGTCAATGCGCTGGCCGACCTCGTACTCCTCACCATCGTCCAGCGGAAACTCCCGCAGGTAGCGCAACGGCGGCACGTCGGCCTTCTTCAAGTGCCCCAACTGCGGCTTGTTGAGCCGCTTCTCGGGCACTTCCTCGAAGCCGAGCTGCACAGCACGGTAACCGTCACGCTCAAGCGTCCGGACTTGTGTCACGTAGCACGGCCCAGCTTGAATAACGGTGACGGGCACCACTTCACCGTTCTCGTCGAAGATCTGGGTCATGCCGATCTTCTTTCCGAGAATCCCTTTCATCGCATCCTCCCCCGCACCCAACGGGCTGAATGCTCCCGCCTCGCGGAGGCGAGAAGCCTTTGCCCTGCTCCGGGTACGCTTCGGAACCACATCAGCCCTGAGAGGGCCGAGATGCTAAAGCTTGATTTCGATGTGCACGCCTGCCGGCAAGTTCAGCTTCATCAGGCTGTCAATGGTCCGGCTGTCTGGGTTTAGGACGTCAATCAACCGCTTGTGGGTGCGAATCTCGAAGTGCTCTTGCGAGTTCTTGTCAATGAAAGGCGAGCGAATCACCGTGAAGCGCTCGATGCGCGTCGGCAGGGGCACCGGACCAACAACGCGCGCCCCAGTCCGCTCGGCTGTCTCCACGATGAGTCGAGCGGACTGATCCAGCAGGCGATGGTCGTATGCTTTGAGACGAATTCGAATCCTTTGCTGTGCCATCGAAACCTCTCAACACACCTTGGTTGGTTTGCTCCACCCGGCAGCACAGGGCAGGGCCACGTGCCGCCGGGTGTCCTTTCACACATAGAGGGCCGCTGGGGTTACTCCAGGATCTTGGTGATGACGCCCGCACCCACCGTGCGGCCACCCTCGCGGATGGCGAACCGGGAGCCTTCCTCCAACGCCACCGGCTCGATCAGCTCCACCGTCAGGTTCACGTTGTCCCCCGGCATCACCATCTCCACCCCTTCCGGCAGGTGGATCGTCCCCGTCACGTCCAGCGTCCGAATGTAGAACTGCGGCCGATACCCCTCAAAGAAGGGCGTGTGCCGGCCCCCCTCTTCCTTCTTC
>WFWG01000392.1 GCA_015491235.1 Ardenticatenaceae bacterium | reverse complement strand
GTTTGGGGGCCGGTCGCAAATGGGGGGCGCGGCCCCTCCGAATTCCGGAACGGCGACGGGACGCCCGGCGTCCTCCCGCAGGGCTTTCCGGTCTTCTCACCACGGATTTCACAGATTTCGCGGATTGAAGAAATTTTTAGCGCAGGGTGCTCCGGCATCATTCTGGAATTCGGCAGGAGACGTGTAAGGAGGCGTTAAGGTGCGACGCACTTGCCAAAAGTGCGTCGCACCTCCGGCGGTCTCATATTACCCCCATCCCCCCACCACTGTCATGCGGGGTCGCAGGCGGGCGAGGGCTTCTGGGGCCAGGTCGAACGGGTTTTGGTCGAGCACCAGAAAGTCGGCTGGCGCGCCGGGGACCAGCCGGCCGCCGCGTGGGTCGCCGGCCGCACGGGCCACGCCCACCGTGAAGCCCTCCAGCGCCTCGGCCAGCGTGAGGGTCTCGTCCGGATACCAGCCCCCTTCCGGCAGGCCGTTCAGGTCGCGGCGCGTGATGGCGACGGCCAGGGCGGGCCAGGGGTCCAACGGCTCCACTGGCGCGTCCGACCCAAAGGCCAGCGCCGTTCCCAAGCGTCGCAGAGAACGCCAGGCGTAGCTCCAGCGGGCGCGCGCTCCCCACCAGTAGTCAGCCAGCCGCCAGTCGCTGGCCATGTGAATGGGCTGCATGGAAGCCACCACGTCCAACGTGCGCAAGCGCGGCATGTCGTCCGGGTGGATGATTTGCACGTGTTCGATGCGATCCGGCAGGGATGACCCGCACGGCGGCGCCTGCTCGATGGCGTCCAGGGCGGCCCGGTTGGCCGCGTCGCCGATGGCGTGGATGGCGCAGGGCCACCCGGCCTTGTGGGCCTCCCGCACCAGGGTGTTCAGTTCCTCTGACGTGTAGATGGGCATACCCCGGTTTTCCGGCTCGTGCTCGAAGGGTTCCAGCATCCAGGCCGTGCGGGAGCCCAGCGTGCCGTCGGCAAAGATTTTCAACTGCCCGAGGCGCAGGAACGAATCGCCAAACCCGGCTCGCAGCTCCAGGGGGCGCAGGTGCTCCAGCGCCGAGATGGGCAGCAGGAAGAGCACGCGCACCGCCAGTTCCCCGGCAGCGTGGAGAACCTGAAAGGCTTCCAGGGCCTCGGGGCCTTCAATGACGTGAAGGCGCACCAGGCCCAGCCCAAGGGCTTCCTGTTGGGCCTGTCTAAGCGCTTCCACCCGCTCGGACAGGGAGGGGGCGGGCAAACACTCGTGGATGAGTTTGCGCGCCGTCTCGCGCAGGATGCCGGTCAAGCGTCCCCTTTCGTCGCGCACCAACTCGCCCCCCGGCGGGTTGGGCGTCTCGTCGGTCAGGCCGGCGGCCTCCAGCGCCCGCGTGTTGACCCACAGCACGTGGCCGTCAATGCGCGAGAGCACCACTGGCCGGTCGGGCACCACGGCGTCCAGCGAGGCGCGCGTGGGCAACTTGCCCCCTTCCCACACGTGTTCGTTCCACCCGTGGCCTCGAATCCAGGGGCGGTCAGGGTGGCGGGCGGCGTAGTTGGCCACGCGCTGGGCGGCCTCCTCCTCGCTGCGCGCGCCTCGCAGGTCCACCTGTTGGCGCAGCAGCGCGTAGGCCATGAAGTGGACGTGGGCGTCCCCCAGGGCCGGGATGACCGTGCTGCCCTCCAGGTCCACCCGTTCGGCGGCCACGCCGGTTCCCAGTTCCCCGGCGCGCCCCACCCATGCCACGCGCCCGTCGGTGACCAGCATGGCGTCAGCCCGGGGCAGGGCGGGGTCCTGCGTGTAAATGTGTCCGTTGACGTAGAGGGTGTTCATTGGCCTCCTCCTTGCCTCCTTGGCGGGATATCTCTTCCTTTCGCGCGCCGAAGTGCCCCTCATTCCTCACAGCCGACAAGGCTCATGGCCGGACGGCGTGGAATGGTTGCCGAGAAGGCCAGGCGCGTGGTTTCGTCGTAACCGGCAATCACAGGACGCTCCTCCTCATTCTCGTACTGCCACATGAACCGCCCCCGTGTGCAGAATGCCAGGTTCTGCAAGGCAGCAATGTCCGGTGGGGTGTTCGGGAGGGCAAAGGTGAAGTGATGGGGGCCGTCGCGCGCGTCCACCTCGAACAGGTGGAACTGTACAGAAGAGAGGGTCTCGGTGGGAGCATCCGGCCACGGGCCGGCGGGCACTATCAGCCGGTTGGCCTCGGGGAGCGGCGCCCACAGAGGCTTCCCCAGCCCTTCGCCCGGCGGAGCAGACCAGCGGAGCACTTCCGTGCCGGTGGCAAGGTCCACGACGGCGAGCGTGTCCTTGGCCCCTTTCGTTTCTCGAAGGGACAGGAGAAACGCCAGGAACTTCCCGTCGGGACTCAACTGGAGCCCAGAAGGTGTGCTCGCCAGGGGAATGCGCTTTTCTGGCCGCAGGTTGGAAGCCACCAGCACAACGGTGGGCTCGTCGGCTTGCAAGTCGAGGGCCACGATGCGGTCGAGGGCGGCACTCCACCCAATGGGAAGCAGGCCGGGCGGCAACCACCCCACAGGCTCGGCCACCAGGACATTGGGCCTGGCCCTGAACACCTGGTACCGCCACGTCCCGCTGGCTGGTTTGCTCCGGAAGAAGAGCATGTCTTGGGCCTCGGCACGCCAGGTCGTGTGGAAGAAAGCCCTGCCTTCCGCGTGTGCCTGCGCTTCGGTCAACCACTTTGCCACGACTCCCTCGCGCGGGCTGTATACCACCACCCAGTAGCGGGAACACGCGGGCACGAAGAAGGTCAGCACAAAGCGCAGGGGAGTTCCGTAGCGCGGCAGGGTGCGCAGGTGAATGGCGTTTTCCAGCTCGAGAATGGGATGGAGCGAGCCGTCTTCACGAAGGGCAACAATGGCGGACGGGCGAAAGGGATCGAGGCGAACCACATATCCCACCGTGTCGGGAGGAGGCGGCAGAGGCTGAAGCACGAGGGGCAGCCGGGCGCTGGTGAGCACGACCCGGTCGGCCTGGAACCGCTGATTTCGCACCACCCACTCGCCCTCCAACCGGGCCCGGGAATGAGGGCCCACACACCCGGCCGGCACAGGGGGGCCGTTTTCAGCGTAGAGGGGATCGCGGCGGGCCGGAAGTTCGATTTGGATGGGCGTCTTTTCCGTCCCGAGCAGGGCTTCGAGCGTGCGGCTCGAGCGGAACGCCAGCAACTCGACTTCAAGGGGAGGTTTTGAAGGCGGGCTTGTGGGGGCCAGGCGGGAGCCGCTTTTCTCGGGCTTCCTGGCGGTGTCGGCCACGAACGCGGCCACCTCGCGCTCCAGGTCTGCCCGCGAGCGCCCCAGCACATCCTGGAACACGTCGTCCCACGTGTCGGCGCGGGGCAGGCGGCGGACGAGTGCGGCAAACGTCTGTGGCCCGTGCACCTGGTAGATGTACTCGGCCGTGAGGTAGGCGGCCATGTCGGTGCGCCGGATGAGCACGGCTGCACTCTGTCCCGGATCCAGGGAAACCACGGCCTCGAAGGGCGAAAGCCACTCACCCAGTCCCTCCTGCCAGGCCTGAAGCTGTTGCTCCTGTTCCTCCGGCGAAAGAGCCCAGTGCATGGCCACCACCGTGCGCGCCGCCTCCAGAAAACGAGAGGCGTTCAACAGCGGCAGGGAGAGAGCCGACTCGTCCGTGCCGTCGGCCTGATCGAGCAGGGCAGCGGCCAGGGCCAGGCGCACGGCGCCCTCGCCGCTCAACAGGCCGTCTTGCGGCACCAGGAGGGGTGAGTTGAGGACAATGCGCTTCTCCTCAGCCACGATGAGTGGTGGTGCCACGTCGCGGGGCTCGAACTCGATTTGTGCTGCGCGGGGCTGCTCTGGCCACTCGGTCAGGCTCGCGTACAGGGCTGGTAGGTCGCGGGCGACCTGCTGGGCAAAGGCTCGGTCTGGCGGGCGATAAATGACGTTGAGGCCGTCGAGCGGTTCGACGGCGAAGCGGCGCGTGCCCCACACCCGCTCCACCGGCAGCATGGCCCGCCGCCAACTCTGGCCCACGAGGCGATAGTACCGCAACTGCTTGTGGCCGTTGACAGTGAGGGTTACCAGGGCGCCCTCCCCGTCGAACTGCATGTCCGCCACCTGAACGTCGCGGGGGCGGGGCTCTTCTCCCGGCTGGGCAAAGGAGTTGAGGTAATTGACCCACCACTCCCAGCTCACGCCAGCCGCAATCAGGCGGGCGGCCTGATTGCGCAGGCCGAAAGCGCGCGCCTGTTCCTCCTGGCGGATGAAGGCTTCCAGGTCGGCCCGCATCGCTTCCCGGCGCTGAGCCATTTCGCGGCGCACGAAGACGGCCAGCAGAGCGGCAAACGTCAACACAACGAGGGCGAGCGCAATCCAAAAGCGGCGCGACCGGCGATCACCCGGCTCGTCCGGTGGCAACTCGGGCAGCGGTTTCTCTTCCTCCAGAACTTCCCACTCGAACACAGGTTCCTCCCGGGACGAGCGTTCACGGACAGGCCAGCGGCAGGATGAACCGATCATCAGTCAGCAATTCCACTGGAGGGTTCCCGGGCATCTGCCGGTACAACGTTACGGGGCGGGAGCCCCCGTTCGTTACGACAGTATAAAGCAACGAGCCATCCTGACACACCGCGCCCAAGAGGCCAAAGCTTCCCTCCTGGGGCGCTCCCACCTGGATGACAACTGGCTTGTCCTCCTCATCGGGGGAAATAAGCACAAAGCGGTTGACCTGCACGGTGCTCCCGCGCTTGCCGCGGATTCCTTTGCCAACCGAAACGGCCAATCGTGGGTGGTCTACACGGGCGCCCCACACCAGTTGTTCAAAGCGCTCCCCTTCCGAAGCGACCAGAATTTCGCGGACAGCCCCTGTTTGCAAGTCCCAGAGAATCACGTTTTGCCACGTCGTCGTTAGCGCCACGTACCGTCCGTCGGGGCTGAGGCTTCCCAGTGTGGCCGAACCGGGTTTTTCTGTCAAATCCAGTTCAAGCCAGCGGGTGGTGCCTTCGGGAACAGTGAGGGCCAGCAGGCGAAGCAGGTTCGGCGACGAGAGGGCTCCCACCGTTTGCATCACGATTTCCCGCGTGTCGGAGCGCCATCCAAGGGGCACGTAGCGCACATAGCGCCTGCCGGGGGGCAGGGCAAACAAGCGCGCCTCGCCGTCGGGCATAATGACGGCCACTGTGGGGGAAGGAGCCGTGGAAGAAGGGGTCCACACGGGCAAGAATTGCTCCGCTCTTGGCTGCCAGAAGACGAAAGACTCGTGGGGAGCACTCCTCAAGGGGCCCAGTTCTCCTGTTTCCGGGAAGTAACTCGTGAACCAGCGCCAGTTGCACTTGGGAGAAGCGTAGAAAACGCCCAGCCGGAGAGGGGCTTCGCTGGTGATTGCCAGTGGCATCAGCCAAAGGGAACCCTGAGGGTGGAAGAGGGTGTGAACCTCACCGTTGGACCGCACGGCCGCAAAGGTCAGGACGTTCTGACGGCTTGAGAGGGCCACGTAGGCGACGGTGTCCGGAGGAGCCGTGGGTTCCGCTGAGGACTGGACAATCGGAGAAGCGCCCGCTTCCCCGGATGCGAGCACCTCTTGAAGGAGATAATCCGGCGGTTTGACCTCCTCGACCAGCAGTGTGTCTGCTCCAAAGCGATAACCTTCCTCTCGCCACGTCCCGCTGATCGTCAGTCGGGTGCCGGGCCCAAGGCAGGCGATTTGGATCGGGAACCGCGCCGCATACTGGCCAACATACGAGGATGCTTCCACGAGGAAGGGATGCGGTACGCTGGGATGTTCGACCAGCAAGCGGCGCCGGCCGTTTTGGTCCAAGAGGGTCACGGACAGGGAAGCGGCTCCGAAGGGGGATTCATCGGCCATCTCGTGAGGTTGAAGGCCAACAGCCCGGCCAGGAACAAGTGAGGCGGCCGCCTGTTCCACTTCTTTGGTCGAGCGTCCCAAGAACTCGTCGAACACGTCGTCCCACGAACTGTACCTGGGGAGCCGGTGAACCAGGCGTGCCAGCGTGCCAGGACCCACTTGGCGGTACACCCACTCGACCAGCCACAGGGCGGACCAGTCGGCCAGGTGGGCGCGCTCGGGGGTGAGCCATTCGGCGAAGAAGGGCGAGACCCACTCGTCGCCCAACTGTCGCCGCCAATGCTCCAGCAGGCGCCGCCGCTCTTCCCCGGTGAGCGCCACGCGAGCGGCCACCACCAGGTGAGCCGCCCGCACGAACCGCTCGCCCCCTGGCAGGTTACGAGTATCCCGTGGTGTAGGGCCAGCCCGGGCCAGCAGGGCCTGAGCCAGTGCCAGCCGCACGCGGGCTTCTGGTGCCAGTACGCCGTCGTATGGGGTCAGCAGCGGTGAGTTGAGGACGATGGTGTCTCCTTCGTCGCTGACCAGCGGGCCAAACCCATCGTGAGGAACGATCTTGACATATCTCACCGTACTCCTGTTGAGCCCCCCGCCCAACCGCTGGGCTATCCACGTCGCCTGCGCATTAAAGTAAGCCGGCAGGGAAGTGAGCAGGCGCTCGGCGAAGGCCGCATCGCGTTCCCGGTAAGTGAAGCGCACCCCGTTGCTCAGCCGCACGGCGACTTCCTGGCCCCACGAGTCGGTCGAGAGAGGCGCCCGCCGCCACTTGCCCCCGAACAGACAATAGCGGCGTTGTTGGGGGTATCCGTCCAGGCGCACCTCCACGCGGGCACACTGGCCGTCGAATTCTTCCATCTCGACCTCGACAGCCTCGACCGTGCCGCCGGGTTGCCCAAAGGTAGCCGTGTAAGCGGTCTTCCACCCGTAAGGGGCGTTGGGCAGCGCGAACGCTTCTGCCTGCTCCGGGCTGCCTGCCAGGCGCGCCCGCTCCTCCTGCCACACGAAGTTCTGGAGGTCGGCCTGAACCTGCTTCTCCTGCGCGGTGAGGCGCCACCACAGAATCCCACCCCCGAGAAGCAACACCAGGCCCAGAACGATGAGGGCGCGCTTCCAGGAGCGAGGCGGTGGTGTGGTTGGCTCCTCCGCCAACAGGTCAGGAAGGGATGGTTCGTCCTCTTCGCGCACGTGCCAGTCCAGCATCAGGCACTCTGCTCCTCGCCTTGTGCTGACGGCGGCCTCAAACGGTCCTCCCCGTTGAACGCCAGCAACGCTATTGCCGCGCCTACACAAATGATAGCCAGCACGCTGTGAAGGGCAATCTGTTCCCCCTGCCACAGCCAGCCCCCCAAAGCGCCGCCGAGGAAGCGCCCCAGGCTGAAGGCCGTCGCGCTCAGCGCAACGGCTGTGGCGCGGGCATCCGGCACGCTCTCGCTAATAAGGGGAATGAGTGAAACCAGCCCAAACTCGAAGGCCAGCATCAGGAGCCCCAAGCCCGCCAGCGTGGCGCCCAGCCCCCACTTCGGCAAAAGGGGCAACAGCACCAGTGTGGCCATCATGCCGCTCAGGCCGCTCAGCACGCTGAGGCGCTTGCCCAGGCGGTCGGTGATGAAGGTGGTTCCCAATTCCGCTGTGGCCTCCGCCATGCCGATGACGACGGAAGCCACTCCCAGGCTGGTCATGCTGAGGGAGAAAGTGCGCTCCAGCCAGGCGCCGTAGACGATAAAGGGAATTTCGATCGCCAGCGCCATTAGGGCCGCCAGAGCAAGAATCAACCGCACGTGGCGAGGCCGCAGGGTACGGCCAATCAAGCTGAGTACGGACGAAGGGCTCGCGTTCTCGTGCTGGTGGGCGAAAGCGGGAGGCAGGGTGCGCCGCATGAGCAGAACGCTGCCAGCGGCCAGAAGCGCAAAAAGGCCCCAGGGCGCCTTCCACCCCAGGCGGTCAATCAGGAATCCGGAGGTGGGCACGCCCCACAACCAGCCCACGGACCACGAAAGCTCCACAAAGCCCACGATACGGCCCCGCCGCTCGAAAGGCGTCGTGTCGCCGATGTAGGCGTGAAGTGCGGGGTCGTAGAGCACTTTGGCCAGGCCATACAGCCCGAAGGCCACGGCGGCCGGAACAAGAGCCGGCCAGCCCACCAGCAGCAACCCGGCCAGAGCTAGGAGGAGGAGCGCAAGCTCCATCACGCGCCGGCGACCGTAGTGGTCGGAGAAGGGAGCCAGAAGGGGGGCGCCCAACCCGACGATGACGCGCAGGTTGACAAGCTGCGCGGTCATCGGGATCGAGAGGCCGAGCCCGTCAGCCAGCGCCGGCAGAAACGGATAAACGGCGCGGAAGACGGCGTTCAGGACCGTGCGCGCCACGAAGATGGCCGCAAGGGCAGGCAGAGGAAGCTCCCGCGCGCGAGGGGACACCTGTGCAGCCGACTGTTGAACAAGTGGTTTGTGGTCCACCGGATTCTCCCCGCTGGAGTGCGCGTCCTGTGGAGAGCAAGGGCTATCTTCATTCCTGCCCCGAGTAGGGGCAGAAAAAGGATAAGCGCGTAAACCCCGTCATGTCATACCAATTGCGTTTGGTAACGTCTCCTGCTCACAGAAGTGGTGCGGCG
>WFWG01000391.1 GCA_015491235.1 Ardenticatenaceae bacterium | reverse complement strand
GAAGGGACCACGTGAGGCGGGCCAGACGGAAGAGATCGTGCTGCCAAGGGGCGGTGACTTCCACCAGGGTGGGGTGGATGGCTTCTGGGTTCACGTCCCGGCCATCGGCAAAGTAGGATCGGAGGCGTGACCACCGGCTGCGTACCCACACTTGCTGCCGGCACAGGATCAAGCGACGGGCGGAATCATGCAAGCGGCGCACGCGGTCTTTTTCCCCATTGCCTTCAAAGGTCAGTTCCCCGTTATCCGTACTGACCCTGAAACCAAGACTGTGTAGATGGGCTAACACTCGTTCCCGCAATTCTTCCTCGCTCAGAGGGGCCATCTAAATAACCTTTAATTGGTCCAACATGGGCTCAGCGGCTCGCAAGCAAGGGGACCGAAGCGACTGAGTGCAGAGAGCCCCCTATAACCGAGGTTAGACGGTTTCTCCAGCCGACCGCAAAATACGACGACGAATGTCTTCTGACACCCACATACCTGCCTGGACGAGACGGGCGATGGGCGTTGTGCCATCTGTGAGCACCCATTCTACGCCTGAGAGGACCTCAGCAAGCAATTCCTGGAATCGCACTTGGGCTTCTTTGATATCAATTTGCTTCGTTAACATGTTCATGGCTCCTTGAATCGCTTCACCGTGACATTACACGGCCTAGCCTAACTATGACTTATTCTACGTCCTATTCTTTCAATAACGCAGCCCAAGCGCAGGATAAACCACCCCAGCGGGAAATTGGACGGTTTTTCAGCCGCGTCTGCGGGGGATTCGACGACATTTGAGCACCTATGTCCCTTGACAGAGGGGATATCCGGCTTTATAGTAAGCAGCAACACAGCTATCGGGTTTGCTAACGTTATACTGTATCGCGATTCATTTGTCAAGGCTATGTCACGTCCTCATGTTCGTGGTTCCATTTCTGGTGGGGAGCCGCCGTGGCCCCTTTCGTCCTCGCATCGTGGGCTTCGAGGTTCATTTCCTGCCGTGCCAGCAGATGGAGAACGTGGTTTGGGGTGCTAATGTGTCGAGGGGTCACGGGAAAGATTACACGGGGAAATGTCCGAGCTGTGGATAACGAGAGAGGTTTGAAACGGTGACAGAACCTGTCAAGCCGGAAACGCCTGAGCGTGCGGAGCCTGGGGAGACCTCAGCACCCCGCCTTTTCGACGAGGCTTTTCTGCGCCGTCTGGACCGCCTGCGGCTCGTCACCCGGCGAGCGCAGCCCGGACAGCTTCAGGGCGAGCGGCGCAGCCCCAAGCGTGGTCACTCCGTGGAGTTCGTGGACTACCGTCCCTATGTCCCCGGCGACGACTTTCGCCAGATTGACTGGCACGTGTACGCCCGTCTGGAGCGCTTCTTCGTCAAGCTCTTTGCCGAGGAGGAGGATATTACCGTCCACCTGCTGGTGGATGCCAGCCGCTCGATGGCCTGGGGCACTCCTCCCAAAATGGAGATGGCGCGGAAATTGGCCGGCGCGCTGGGCTACATTGCGCTAAATGGCCTCGATCGGGTGACGGCCCTAACGTTCGGAGAACAGGCGTTCACATTGCCGCCCCGCCGGGGACGGTGGTCTGCCCTGGCACTCTTCTCCTTGTTGGAGCGGGCTACCCCCGACGGCGCGGTGGACTTTGCTGCCACGATGCAGCGCTACGCCCAGACGGCGCGAAGGCCGGGACCACTGCTCCTCATTAGCGACTTGTTGGCCCCAGACTGGGCAGAAGGACTCCGCGCACTGGTGGCGCGCCGGTTTGAGGTCACCGTCCTGCACGTGCTCGCGCCGGAGGAGCTCGACCCATCACTGCGAGGTGACCTGCGCCTGCGGGACAGCGAGCGGGACGAGATCGTCGAAGTGACCCTCGACGAGCAGACCGTCGCCCGCTACCGCCAGGCCGTGGAGGGCTGGCGCGAGGAGATTCAGCGCTGGTGTGCTGCACGGGACGTGCGGTACGTGTTTGTGCCCTCACACGTGACGGTGGAGGAGGCAATCTTCTCGCTGCTGGTACGCCAGGGAATTGTGCGCTGACGCCAGCCTCCCGGAGGGTTTAAACCCCCGGGAGGCTGAAAGCTGAACGCTTACTTGATTTCGACCGAAGCGCCCACCTCTTCCAGCTTCTTCTTGATCTCCTCGGCCTCCTCCTTGGAGATGCCCTCCTTGATCGTGGTGGGCACATCCTCGACGGCCTGCTTGGCCTCGCGCAGGCCCAAGCCCGTGATCTCGCGAACCGCCTTGATCACCTGGATGCGGTTGTCGCCAGCAGCGGTGAGGATCACGTCGAACTCGGTCTTCTCCTCCACTTCCTCAGCGGCACCAGGGGCACCCGCACCGGGAACGGCCGCCACGGCCACGGCCGCCGCCGCGCTCACGCCCCAATGCTCCTGCAATCGCTTGGCCAACTCGGCCGCTTCCACGAGCGTGAGTTGGTCGAGTTGTTCGATCAGCGCGTCAAGGTCAGCCATTGTTCATTCCCTCCTCGAATTGATTTTGGCGAATTTCTAACAACCGGTTACGTGCCTGTTCCACGACGGAACCGATAACGTTATCCCTCGCCCTGTTGGGCGCGCGCCTGCAACGTCATCACCAACTCGCGCTGGGGAGCCAGCAGTAAGGAGACCAACTGTTGAGCTGGCCCCTGGATGGCGCCCACCAGCGTGGCCAGGATTTCCTCGCGGGATGGCAGCTTGGCCAACTGAATCACGTCCTCAGCGCTCAGCACCTTGTCGCCAAGCAGCCCCCCTTTGATTTTGAGAAGGTCGTTTTCGTCCGTGTACTTCTTGAGTACCTTGGCCGGCGCGACCGGGTCGTCAAAGGCGAAGAGCACTGCCGTTGGTCCCACCAGGACTTCCTCGGGAACGGGCTTTTCGGCCTGTTGCAAGGCCAGCCGCAACAGCGTATTCTTGGCCACCGTCCAGCGACTTTGGGGAGCCTCCTGGCGAAGTCGGCGGCGCACTTCGGTCATGTCGGCCACGGTGAGGCCCCGGTAGTCGGTGAAGATGACCCCTTGGGCCTCACGAAAGGACTGGGCATATTCGGCGACCAGTTGCTCCTTTTTGGCTCGCGGTATGGGCAAAGTGTTCACCTCCTTTCCCTTTTCCGGCGAAAATGTGTGGAACCGGCAGGGCACCAAACAAAAAGCCTTTGCGTCGCTCGCCGACACAAAGGCTCGACAGTGTAGAACAGGCTACCCTGTGCACATCACCTTTGCCTCGGCAGGCGCGCGTTCGCTTTCAGCCCGTTTGGGCACCTGCGGTCTTCGGCACGTATTCACTTGCTCAGGTGACAGGCACTTGGAAAGTGGCCGTCACCGGAAACGCTTCCGTTCAGGCTACGCGCAGTTGCAAGGCTTCGGGGATGGAGACGCGGATGCCCGGCCCCATCGTGCTCGTCACCGCAATGCGCCGGAACATTTGTCCTTTAGCCCCACTGGGACGGTTGGCCTGAATGGCCTCGATCACAGAGGCCATGTTTTCCAGCAGGGCCTCCTCACTGAAGCTCACCTTGCCAATGGGCACGTGAATGTTCGCGCTCTTGTCCAAGCGATATTCCACGCGCCCCTGCTTCGCCTCCCGAATGACGCGGGGCAAGTCTTCAGGGCGCACAACCGTGCCCGTCTTGGGGCTGGGCATCAGTCCGCGCGGCCCCAGGATGCGGCCCAGGCGCCCCACGATGGGCATCATGTCCGGCGTGGCGATGGCCACATCGAAATCGAGCCACCCGCCCTGAATGCGCTTCACCAGGTCATCGGCCCCCACGTAGTCAGCACCCGCTTCCTCGGCAATGCGGGCCGCCTCGCCGGTGGCGAAGACGAGCACGCGCACCTGCTTGCCCGTGCCGTGGGGCAGCACCACCACGCCACGAAGCTGCTGGTCTGCCTTGCGCGGGTCTAAGTTGGTGCGGATGTGCAATTCAACCGTCTCGTCGAAGTTGGCGTAGGCAATCTCTTTGACGAGTTGAATGGCTTCCTGTGGGGAGTAGTCCCGCGTGCGGTCAACCTTCTTGAGTGCTTCGATGTACTTCTTTCCTCGCTTTGGCATCGCTCACTCCTTGTGGTCAAACGAGTCAGTACCGACTCTCCCACGGTTTTTCGTCGGTTAGTCCACGACCTCGATGCCCATGCTGCGGGCAGTGCCCTCAATCATGCGCATGGCCGCTTCGATGTTCGTAGCGTTCAAGTCGGGCATCTTGATTTCGGCGATCTCGCGGATCTGTTGGCGGGTAACCTTGCCCACTTTGTTGCGGTTGGGCTCCCCGCTGCCCTTGTCAATGCCGGCAGCCTTCTTGAGGAGGTCGGCCGCCGGCGGCGTTTTGGTCACAAAGGTGAATGAGCCGTCTTGGTAGATGGTAATCTCGACGGGGATAATCTGCCCCATCTGCGCCTGGGTGCGCGCGTTGTACTCCTTGCAGAACTGCATGATGTTGACGCCGTGCTGGCCCAATGCCGGACCCACGGGCGGAGCTGGGTTGGCTTTCCCAGCAGGCAACTGCAGCTTGACGACGGCTTTGACTTGCTTGGCCATTGCTGTCCTCTCCGGCTATGGTGAATTGCTTTACAACGTGTGACACACTCCCGGAGTGTGTCACACTCGGGTATCATCCGGCTGTTTCACTACGTGCGCTCGACCTGAAGGAAGTCGAGTTCGATGGGCGTCTCACGCCCGAAGAAACTGACGAGCACGCGCACCTTGCCCTTTTCGCGGTCAATGTAATCCACAGTACCGTGGAAATCCTTGAAGGGGCCATCAATAATGCGCACCGTGTCCCCTTCCCGGAAGTTGATCTTGAACGTGGTGGGCTTGGTCTCCATGCGCTTCAAAATGCGCTCCACTTCTTCTTCGGAAAGGGGCGTGGGCTGGTTACCAATGCCCACGAAGCCGGTCACGTCCGGCGTGTTGCGCACCACAGACCAGGAATCGTCGTCCAGGATCATCTGAACGAGCACATATCCGGGAAAGATGCGGCGCTCCACCGTCCGCCGCTGGCCGCCCTTGAGCTCCACCACCTCCTCAGTGGGCACGATGACCTGGAAGATGCGGTCCTGCATGCCCATTGTCTTGATGCGCTGCTCCAGGTTCTTCTTGACCTTGTTCTCGTACCCCGAGTAGGTGTGAATGACGTACCAGCGCCGGCCGTCATCCGGTTGAGCCTCTTCGGAGGATTCCTCTTGCTGAGCAGATTCCTCCACAGGCTCAGTCACCTCGGGCTCCGGGGATTCGAGTGTTTCTTGTACTTGTTCGACTTGCTTCTTCTCTGCCACTGTTGCTCTCACCCTGTCCTGAATTCTCCTCATTCCTTGTCCTTACCTGTGTCGAGAGCCGAACATTTCCACCACGTCCAAAGCGACCAGCGTTTGCCCGTTCCTGGGTTCCTTAAAACGCCGCAATGATGAATTCTATCAAGCGCGAAAAGATGAAGTCGAATGTTCCCAGAAACAAACTCATCGCCACGGTAACAGCCGTCACCACAATGGTCAGGTTGATGGCTTGTTCCCGTGTGGGCCACGTGACTTTGCGAAGCTCGGCCCGCACCTCCCGAATGTAGCGGACGACAGGGTTGGGCTCTTTAGCTGTCGTTACTTTAGCCACAGGAATCCTCCGGAGGCGGCTTACTTGGTTTCACGGTGCAGCGTATGTCGGCGGCAGCGTGGACAATACTTTCTCAACTCGAGCCGCTGCGGGTCATTGCGCCGGTTCTTTTGAGTCGTGTAGTTGTGCTCCTTACACTCCGTGCAGGCCAATGTGATAACTGTGCGGATGGCTTTTTTGGCCATGATCTCACCTCTCCTGCCGGGTTGCCGCGGAACGCCTGCAACCCTATAGTTCGGCAAAAGGGGAGGGGGCACCACTTAACGCCCCCTCCCGAAGTTTGATGTTCGACGGTCAACGCCTTTCAGGGCGTCCGTCAATGTCGGGGTGCCGGAAGTGGCATTACTCCAGGATCTTGGTGATGACGCCCGCACCCACCGTGCGGCCACCCTCGCGGATGGCGAACCGGGAGCCTTCCTCCAACGCCACCGGCTCGATCAACTCCACCGTCAGGTTCACGTTGTCCCCCGGCATCACCATCTCCACCCCTTCCGGCAGGTGGATCGTCCCCGTCACGTCCAGCGTCCGAATGTAGAACTGCGGCCGATACCCCTCAAAGAAGGGCGTGTGCCGGCCCCCCTCTTCCTTCTTC
>WFWG01000390.1 GCA_015491235.1 Ardenticatenaceae bacterium | reverse complement strand
GAGTGCCCAAGACCAAAAACCGCTACGGATATCGAAGATACTACGCCTCCACCCGCTACGATCTCTGGGATCTCCCCCAACAACTTTCGGACCCCTCCACCGCGACAAACTCAGCGACATCAGCCTTTGGAGCAAGCACCTCTCCTTTGGCTGGCTACCCCTTTGCCAACGACGGCAAGCGCTACCTCTACTATCAGTTTGAAAACAGAGAGGGCGAGCGCTCGGATGTGTGCGCTCCGATTGTCGTAGACCTTCCCAGAGCAGGCTGTAGTTTGGAGCTTTCTGGGCTTGAGACAACAGTGGAAAACCTTGGCTCAGGCAACCAGACTGTTTACCTTGTGCCGGGAGAGCTTACCTTCACCCTCAAGGGCCACGGGCCAAAAGGCACAGATGGCAACACCACCTATGCCTTCCTGCGCTCTTTTACCTACAACACTCCCTCAGACCCGCCCCAGTACAAAACAGGCAACACCTACCAAGACCTTACACTTTCAAAAGAAGGCACCTACTACTACAGCGACAATGTGGCCTTAACCACCACCTCAGACCAGTTGAAGACAGGCACCTTCACCTTCAGACTACCCTACGACTCCCAAAACAACGCAAACAACTACTACGTGCTCTTCTGCGGAGTCTCCAGCCAAGAGTCACCCACAGACAGCTCGACAAACGAGGATCAAAAGGCAGGTTGATTGGCCAACCTCACGAGTACGCGGAAAAGGGTTGGCACTACGCCCGTCCTGGTGTTTTGGCGGCACCCCGCTGACGTTCCGTGCCCAACTCCAGGCCATATTAAGAAACCTTAACCTCATGTTGCCGAAATCTTAAAGTTGTGTTAAATTCCACCTTACCTGGAAGGGCTACAATAGGAATCGAGTAAAGCCACGAAGGTTCAGAGGGAGGAGACCAAGTGCAGACACAGTTTAAGCGTGTAGCCCTTCTGGTGCTTGTTGCCGCCCTCTCGGCCCTGCTCGCCGCGTGTGGTGGTGGACAGCCGTCAAGCCAGCCATCAGAGGGAGGAGAGCTTACCGGCAGCATTCTCATTGACGGTTCCAGCACTGTTTTCCCCATTTCCGAAGCCGTGGCCGAGGAGTTCCGCCTGGAATATCCCAACGTGCGCGTCTCCGTGGGAATCAGCGGCACGGGCGGCGGGTTCAAGAAGTTCTGCAACGGCGAAATTGACATCACAGACGCCTCTCGCCCCATCAAGGACGTTGAAGAGGAGATCTGCGCCCAGAACGGCATCGAGTTCGTTGAGTTGCCGGTGGCCTTCGACGGCCTGACGGTGGTGGTCAACCCCGAGAATGACTGGGCCACCTGCATGACGGTGGAGGACTTGAAGACCATTTGGGAACCAGCGGCCCAAGGCACCATCACTAAGTGGAACCAGGTGCGCCCCGAGTGGCCCGATGCCCCCCTGAGCTTGTACGGCCCCGGCACCGACTCGGGCACGTTCGACTACTTCACCAGCGCCATTGTGGGCGAAGAGGGCGCCAGCCGTGGCGACTACACGGCCAGCGAGGACGACAACGTGTTGGTGCAGGGCGTTTCCAACGACAAGTACGCGCTGGGCTACTTTGGCTTTGCCTACTACGCGGAGAACCAGGACAAGCTGAAGGCCGTGGCCATTGATGGCGGCAACGGCTGCGTGCTCCCCAGCAAGGAGACCATCAACAACGGCACGTACCAGCCCCTTTCGCGCCCCGTCTTCATCTACGTGCGCAAGGACGCCCTGGATCGCCCCGAGGTCGAGGCGTTCGTCAACTTCTACCTGGAAAATGCCGGCGCCTTGGCCACCGAGGTGGGCTACGTAGCCCTGCCCGACCGCGCCTACGAACTGGCCAAAGAGCGTGTGGCGAAGCGCATCACCGGCTCGGTCTTCAGCGGCGGGTCGCAGGTGGGCGTCTCCATCGAGGAACTGCTGAAAATCGAGGAGTAAGGCGCGAGGAACGAAGATGACGCTTCGGGACACAACCAGCCTCTCTCAAGCTGCCACACAAGCGGACGTTTACCTGGCCCTGCGCCGGAAGCAGGGCCGTCGTCTTGCGGAAACGGTGATCCGTTACACCCTGCTCGCGTGTGGGCTGGTCTCCATCCTCACCACCCTTGGCATCGTGACTGTCCTGCTGTTCGAGTCGTTCCAGTTTTTCCGCGAGGTCTCCGTCGTCGAATTTTTGACCGACACTCAGTGGACGCCCCTCTTCAAGGACAAACATTTCGGCATCTGGCCCCTGGTGGCTGGCACTTTCCTCACCTCGGCCATTGCGTTGAGCGTGGCCCTCCCCTTGGGCCTGCTGAGCGCCATTTACCTGAGCGAGTACGCCTCGCCCCGCGTGCGCTCCGTCCTGAAGCCCATTCTGGAAATTCTGGCTGGCATTCCCACAGTGGTCTACGGCTACTTTGCCCTGCTCTTCGTCACGCCGCTGCTCCAGAAGGTCATTCCGAACCTGGCGGGGTTCAACGCCATCAGTCCCGGCATCGTGATGGGCATCATGATTCTGCCCATGGTCTCGTCCCTCAGCGAGGACGCCCTACACGCCGTGCCCCGCGCGTTGCGCGATGCCGCTTACGCGCTGGGCGCCACCAAGTTCGAGGTCTCCACTCAGGTGGTGGTGCCGGCCGCCCTCTCGGGTATCACGGCTTCCTTCATTTTGGCCGTTTCGCGCGCTGTGGGCGAGACGATGATTGTGGCCATCGCGGCCGGGCAGCGGCCGGTGCTCACCCTCGACCCGCGTGGGCCCATCCAGACCATGACGGCCTACATCGTTCAGGTGAGCTTGGGCGACACGCCGGCCGGATCGCTGGCCTTCAAGACTATTTTCGCCGTGGGGTTCACCCTCTTTCTTATCACGCTGGTGCTCAACGTGATCAGCCACTTCTTCGTGCGGCGATACCGCGAACAATACTGAGGTGCGTGCCATGAGCCTGCGAGATATTGCCTTCGAGCACCAACTGGCCCGCCGCCACCTGAAGGGGCGCATCTTTCAGGTGTTGGCCTTTGCTGCCATTTGTGTGGGGCTGGTGATGCTGGCCCTGCTCTTCTTTGACGTGCTGCGCGACGGCCTGGGCCGGCTGAGCTGGCAGTTCCTGACCAGCTTTCCTTCCCGCCGCCCCGAGCGCGCTGGCATCCTCTCCCCTTTGGTTGGCTCGGTGCTCATGGTAACCCTGATGGGCGTGTTTGCCTTTCCCGTCGGCGTGGGCGCCGCCATCTACCTGGAGGAGTACGCGCCCAAAAACTGGCTCACCGACCTGATTCAGATCAACGTGGCCAACTTGGCCGGGGTGCCCTCGATCATCTACGGGTTGTTGGGCCTGGAAATCTTCGCCCGCTGGCTGGCCAACTACACTGGCGGCCGCTCGCTCCTCACCGGTTCGTTGACTATGGCCTTGCTCATCCTGCCCATCGTGATCGTCTCGGCCCGCGAGGCCATCCGTGCCGTGCCGAACGACATTCGTCTGGCCGCTCTCGCCCTGGGGGCCACCAAGTGGCAGATGGTTCGCAGCCACGTGCTGCCCTACGCCATGCCGGGCATCCTCACCGGCATGATCCTGGCGGTGTCGCGCGCCATCGGCGAAACGGCACCCCTCATCACCATCGGCGCCCTCACCTACGTGGCCTTCCTGCCCGACAGCCTGAAGAGTCAGTTCACTGTGTTGCCCATCCAGATCTTCAACTGGGTGTCGCGGCCCCAGGCCGGTTTTCACGTCAACGCCGCGGCTGGCATTATCGTCCTGCTGGCCATCTTGCTCTCCCTGAACGCGCTGGCCATTTACCTGCGCCACCGCTTTGAACAACGCTTGAAGAGGTGATGGGTATGACTGTCCACCTGATGACCACAACGGCACCCACGAACGTTACCGACCTGGAAAACGTGGCCGTGCTCAAAGCCCAGAACGTCAATGTCTACTACGGCACCAAGCAGGCCCTGCGGGACGTGTGGCTCTACGTGCCGGAGCACAAAATCACCGCGCTCATCGGCCCGTCGGGGTGCGGCAAGAGCACACTGCTGCGCTGCTTCAACCGCATGAACGACCTGATTCCCAACGCGCGCGTGGAGGGGGAAATCACCTACCGCGGCCAGAACCTCTACGACCCCGACATTGACCCGGTGGAAGTGCGCCGGCGCATTGGCATGGTCTTCCAGAAACCCAACCCGTTCCCCAAGTCCATCTACGAGAACGTCGCCTGGGGCGCCCGCATCAACGGGTACAGGGGCGACATGGACGAGCTCGTCGAGAGGGCGCTGCGCCGCGCCGCCCTCTGGGATGAGGTGAAAGACCGCCTGCACGACAACGCCTTGGCCCTCAGCGGCGGCCAACAGCAACGCTTGTGCATTGCCCGCGCCATTGCCGTCGAGCCGGAAGTCATTCTCATGGACGAACCAGCCTCGGCCCTCGACCCTATCGCCACGTTGAAGATCGAGGACTTGATGCGGGAACTGAAAGAGCGCTACACCATCCTCATCGTGACCCACAACATGCAGCAAGCCGCCCGCGTCAGCGACTACACGGCCATGATGATGCTCACGGAGGACGGCCGGGCCGGCACGGTGGTCGAGTTCGGGGAGACCGAACAAGTCTTCACCCGCCCCCGCGATCCCCGCACGGAAGATTACATCACCGGGCGGTTTGGCTAAAATAGAAGGAAGGGACGAACCATGAACAAAAGGCGTGTTTTGGTGCTCTGCACCGGCAATTCCTGCCGCTCCCAAATGGCCGAAGGTCTGATTCGTCACTTCCTCGGCGAGAGGTGGGAGGCGTATTCGGCCGGCACGCGGCCGGCCGGCTACGTCCACCCGCTGGCCGTGCAGGTGATGCGGGAATTGGGCGTGGACATCTCCGGCCAGCGCTCCAAGTCGGTGGACGAGGTGCGCGACACGGCCTTCGACCTGGTGGTCACCGTGTGCGACGAGGCGGCCAGGGAGTGTCCCGTTTGGCCCGGCGGAGGACAACAGGTTCACGTGGGCTTTCCCGACCCGGCCGGGGCCACGGGGTCCGAAACGGAGCGGCTGGAGGTCTACCGCCGCGTGCGCGACGCCATCCGCCAGCGCCTGCTTCCCTTGTTGGAACAGTTCGAGAAGACCGGCCAGGTCGCCGGAGAAGTCATTGGCGGTCTAGCCGAGGAGTGAGGACGTATGCCCACCATTTTGTTGGTAGAAGACGACCGCACGTTGCGCGAGGTGGTGGCGCTCAACCTGGAGCGCCAGGGGTTCACCGTGCGCCAGGTGGCCGACGGCGAGGCGGCCCTGACCGAGGTGCGCCAGTCGCCGCCCGACCTGATCGTGCTGGACGTGATGCTGCCCAAGCTGGACGGCCTCAGCGTCTGCCGCATTATTCGGGCGGAGTCGGACGTGCCCATTATCCTGCTCACCGCCCGCACGGGCGAAGTGGACAAGATTGTTGGCCTGGAGAGCGGCGCCGACGACTACGTGACCAAGCCCTTCAGCATCGGCGAACTGGTAGCCCGCGTGCGGGCCGTGCTGCGGCGCACCAAGGGGCGCAAGTCGGCGTCTCAGGTGCTTCAGGCCGGCCCACTGCGCCTGGATCTCCTGCGCTGGGAGGCCTTCTACGGCGACCGTCCCCTCTCCCTCAGCCCGCGCGAGTTCCGCCTGCTGGCCGAGTTCATGCGCAATCCGGGTGTCGTCCTCTCGCGCGACTTGTTGCTGGAGCGCGTGTGGGGCGCCTACTACGTGGGCGACGTTCGCACGGTGGACGTCCACGTGCGGTGGCTTCGGGAGAAAATCGAGCAGGACCCCTCGAATCCCCGCTGGATTCAGACCGTGCGGGGCGTGGGCTACCGCTTTGAAGTTCCAGAAGAGGCATGAACACCTGGTTCCTCTGCACCATCGCCGTGGGCGTCCTGGCTGGTGTGCTGGCCTGGCTGTTCTGGAAGAGCCACCGGCGTGAACAATTCTGGCGGGAAACGGCCCACCGGCTGCGCCAGCAACTGGCGAAAAGTGAGGTCCAACCCTGGCAACTGGCCGTCTTCGAACAGCACCCCGACCCGCTCATCGTCGTCAACGCGCAGGGGCACATCGTGGCCATAAACCAGCAGGCCAGACGCCTCTTTGGCGAGCCCCGGCGGGAAGGGCCGCTGATATTCCAGTTGCGCCACCACGCCGCCGCCGAGTTGTTCGAGGAAGTGATGCGCACCGGCCAGCCCGCTGTCCACCAGATTGCCCTCGAGGACGGGCGCATCTTTCAAGCCCACGGCTGGCCGTGGCCGTTGACGAACTCGCCGCGCGGTGCTATCCTCTTGTTGAGGGACGTGACCGAACAGGTCCACGCCATTCGCGCCCGGCGGGAACTGGCCGCCAACCTGGGCCACGAACTGCGCACGCCGCTCACCAGCCTGAAGCTTCTGGCCGAAACGCTGATTCAAAGTGACTTGAACGACCCGGAACTGACCCGCCAACTTGCCGGGCGCGTGCTCGACGAAGTCGAGGCCATGACGGCCCTGGTAGAAGACATGATCTCCCTGGCCATGATTGAGAGTGGCCGGGTGCCCTTGCGACTGGAGCCGCTTCCGCTGGCTGACGTCGTGCTCGAGCGGGTGAAGCGAATTCGTCCCCTGGCCGACGAAAAGCACATCACCGTGGAGGTGGACGTGCCCTCGGACATCGTGCTGGCCCTGGACCGGGAGCGCTTCGGTCAAGTCATCACCAACCTGCTTGACAACGCCGTCAAGTTCACGCCGTCTGGGGGACACGTCACTGTAGAGGCCAAGCGGGTGAACGAACACGTGCGCCTGACTGTTCGCGACACCGGGCCCGGTATTCCGCCGGAAGCCCTGCCCCACATTTTCGAGCGCTTCTACAAGCTCGACCGGGCCCGCACGCGCGGGGAGCAGCGGGGCACGGGCATTGGCCTGGCGATCGCCAAGCACCTGGTGCAAGCGCACGGAGGGCGCATCTGGGCCGAGAGTCGCCCCGGCCAAGGCGCTGTGTTTATCATCGAATTGCCGGTTGCGCTTACATCCGCGTCGAACGCACAATGAGGAAAGGTGACTGAACCATGAACGTGCGACTTGAGTTTCAACACAAACTGCAAGCTCTGGAGGGCGATGTGATTCGCCTGGGCAGCATGGTGGATGAAGCCATCGCCAACGCCATCAAGGCCCTGGAGGAGGGCGACCTGGTGCTGGCCCAGCAGGTGGTGCGCAACGACGAGAACATCAACCGGCTGCGCTACTACATCGAGGAACACGGTTCGGCGCTGATCGCCACGCAGCAACCCCTGGCGCGTGACCTGCGCACCATTATCGCGGCTATGTACGTGGCCACAAACCTGGAGCGCATGGCCGACCACGCGGCCGGCGTGGCGCGGCTGACGTTGCGCATGGCCAAGATTCCACGCCCCGAGCTCATTCCCCAGTTCCGTCAGATGGCCGAGGTGGGGCGCGAAATGCTCAACCAGTCTCTGGAAGCGTTCATCCACTACGATGCTGACCTGGCCTACAAAGTGGCCGCGCGGGACGACGAAATTGACGATCTCTACAACGTCGTCTTTCAAGAGATGATTCGCCGCATGATCGAAAACCCGGAGCAGGTCCAAAGTGCCACCTTCTTGCTCTGGGTAGCCCACAACTTGGAGCGAATTGGGGACCGCGTGACCAACATCTGCGAGCGGGTCATCTACATGGTCACGGGCGAGCTCATGGAGTTTGTGGACGATCGCTCCGACCGGGACGTAACAGCGATCAAGTAAGCTGTTTCCGGGGGGGTAGGGGGTAGAGGGATGTCTCCCCACCTTCCTTCCCCCTCCGGGGTCGGCACAAGATTCAACCGCGTACACCCTATAAGCAACAGAAATGCCATGAACATTGGTATTGTCCACTAC
>WFWG01000389.1 GCA_015491235.1 Ardenticatenaceae bacterium | reverse complement strand
GGTCACACTGTTTACAGACAGGACTTACGCGGTGGCGGTGCAGGGCTACATTTTGGGATAGAGAAGGAGGCTGGGGGGACACCCCCCACGCCCCCCGGCAGGGGGTTCCACCCCCTGCCGGGGGGCGTGGGGGGTGTCCCCCCAGCCTCCTTCTCTATCCCAAAATGTAGCCCTGCACCGCCACCGCGTAAGTCCTGTCTGTAAACAGTGTGACCTGTATCATACTGTAACACATTCTGGCTTGCGAGGGCAAACTCGACGCCGTGCGCCGGCACCAGCTACACGGCCTTGGCCGGATCGCGCCCCTGCTGTACGCGGGCGATCAGGGCCCGCACGGCGGCGTGAGCTTCCTCCAACCCGAACACGACGCTCAAGAGGGCATACATGCTCACCCCCACCAGGGCGGGCGCGCCCACTCCCAAGACCTTGCCGACCAGGCCGCCTGGCACCAACGGTCGAGCGGCGTGGAACGCGGCCCACACGGCAACTCCCATGCACGCTGAGGCCAATCCTACCCGACTCAGGAACTTCCCCAGCGTCCCCCCCGACGGCGTGCCCACGGCCCGGCGCGTCAGCCACAGCATGATGAGGGCGTGAGCGACCCACTGGACCGAGTTGGCCAAGACGAGCGCCAACATGCCGAAGGCTTGAACCAGGGGAAGGGCCACGGCCAGGTAGATGCCCACCGCCAGGGCGCCCACAGCCGCGGGAACGAGGGTCTGCTGGCGGGCATAGTAGCCAAAGACGAGCACCTGGTCTACGGCGGCAAAGGGCAGCCCGATGAGGTAAAGGCGCAGCGCCCGCGCCGTCCAGAGGGTGTCGAAGGCCGTGAACTCGCCGTGCTCGAAGAGCAAGGAGACGATGGGTGCCGCCAGCACGTAAAGGCCCACCGTGGCCGGCACGATGAGCACCAGCACCATGCGCACGCCGGTGTAGAGGGTTTCGCGATATCCGTCCCGCGCGTCGTGGGCGGCCAGGTGGGAAAGGCTGGGCAACACGGCCAGGGAAACGGCTGTGGCCACCAGGCCCAAGGGGAACTGAATGAGCGTGGTGGCGTACCGCATCCATCCGATGCTCTGCTCCCCGGTGGTGGACGCCAGGCTCCGGTCAATCACGATGCCCACGTGGCTGACGAGAAATCCCAGGGCAATGGGCAGGTAGAGGCGCACGATCCGGCGGAGCGCGGGGTGGCGCCAGTCGAACAACAAGTGCAGCCGCTGGTCGCGCAAGTCGGGCAGCAGGATGAGGAGTTGCCCGGCCGCGCCCGCCAGCATGCCCAACGCCAGCCCGTAGATGCGGGCAGGCTCGTCGAAGAAGCGGGTGAACACCAGGGCGCCAACGATTAATCCCAGGTTGTACACCGCCGCCCCGAAGGCAGCGAAAGTGAAGCGCTTGAGGGCGTAGAGCAGGCCGGTCAGCACGCCACTGACAGCCAGGAGCACCACAGCCAGAGTCACGAGGCGAATGAGGCGCACGGTGAGCGCCCGCAGCTCGGCGTCGAACCCGCTGACCAGCACGGCCGCAATCCAGGGGGCCGTCAGCTCCACAACGATGACCAGCAGGGCCACGAAGCAGGTGGCTGCCGTCAGCACCACGCTGACCAACCGCCACAGTTCGGCCCGGTCCTCGGCGTGTTCGCTGAAGACCGGCACCAGCGCCGAGCTGAGGAGCCCGCCGATCAGCATGTCGTACACCATCATGGGGATGGCTGAGGCGGCCACGAAGGCACTGTAGGCCCCGCTGCTGCCGAACTGGTTGGCGAAGACCGTCTCGCGCACCAGTCCCAACATGCGGCTGGTCACGTTGCCCAGGCTGATGATGCTCGCCGCTCGGGCGATGTGGCGGCGTTGGGGAACGGCCTGGGGGCTGATGTTTTCCGATTGGTCCAGTGATGGCATCTCGACCGTCATCGCTTTTAACAAGTTGTTCGCCTCAGCAACCGCAAGGGGAAGAGAAAAGGCTGGGGGAGGCTCCCGAAAAGCGGCCTGACAAGGCGTCTCCGCGACAACCGCGCAACGTGTGTGAAGTTACTTCTCGCAACTGACTGCCCGGTGGGCGCGGGAGCGCGCCAGCTCGAGCAGGCGGCTGCTGGAGCGGTTTGGAACCGGCGGAACCAGCACCAGCCGAATGCCGAGTGCTCGCACCAAGGGCATTTCGGGCAGCGTTTTCGGCGTGTAATCCCCTCCTTTGACGTACACATCAGGCTCGAGCGCGGCCAACAGGTGGGCTGCCGTGACCTCCGAGAACCCAATGACGGCGTCCACTGGCCGCAGGGCCGCCAGAACTTCGGCCCGCTCTTCCCACGGAACCAGTGGGCGGTCGGCTCCCTTTAATAAACGTACCGAGGCGTCATCATTGACACCGACCCACAAAACGTCACCTTCCCTGGCGGCAGCCCAGAGGGAGCGGACGTGGCCGACGTGGAGCAGGTCGAAGCAACCGTTGGTCAGCACCAGCGTGCGCCCCGCCCGCCGGAGGGCGCTCCGCTCCTCGATGGCCGCTTGTAGGCTCAGGATGCGGCTCATGCCGGCCCCCCTCACGCCAAACCTGCCCGGACCTCTCCCCCGCGCTGTCCCGCGAGCCACGCGGAAATCTCAGCCCGCGTGGGGGCGTAGTTGCCCAGCACCTGGACCACCAGGCCGGCCGCCGCGTTCGCCAGGCGACACCCTTCGGCCAGGGACAACCCGGCCAGGTGGGCCAACGTCAACACGGCGATGACCGTGTCGCCGGCGCCCGTCACGTCGAAGACAGTGGCGCGCCGCACCGGCGGTGCTTCCCCGTAACCGGCTTCGTCCAGCCAGGCCATGCCCTCACTTCCCAGCGTGACCACCACAGCGCCGGCCTGGCACCGCTTGCGCAGGGCGGCCAGAAGCGGGGCGCGCTCACCTGGCGCCGCAGGGATGGGGCGGCCCAACTCGGCTTCCGCCTCGGCCCGGTTGCACTTCACCAGGTCGAACGTTTGGAAGCGGGCCAGCCCACCCTGGGAATCCACCAGCAGGGCCACGCCGTGCCTCTCCCGCAGGGCCAAGCAATGGGCAATGAGCCGGTCGGTGACCACGCCGTTGCGGTAGTTGCTGATGAGAATGGCCCCCGCTTCGGGCGCCAGGCGGGAGAGGAGCTCCAGCAGGCGGGCCTCCACGTCCTGGCCGAGCGGACGGCGGTCCACGTGGTCAATGCGGGCCAGGTGCTGGCCGTGGACGAAGCTGCCCTCGGCCAGGATGCGCGTCTTGGTGGTGGTGGGGCGCGAGGGGTCTACCACGATGCCTTCCACGGCCACGCCGGCCTGGGCCAGCGCAGCTTGTAATTCCCGGCCCGCCTCGTCGGCGCCCACCACGCCCACGGCCACGGCGCGTCCGTCCAGGCGAGCGATGTTGACCGCCGGGTTGGCCGCGCCTCCCGGAACGACGCGCCGGCGCGTGCGCTCCAAAACGGGCACGGGGGCTTCCCGCGAAAGGCGGGTGGCGCGCCCGATGAGGTATTCGTCCAAAATCAGGTCCCCAACGACAAGGACCGGCTGCGTCACCACGGGCAACACGGTTTCTTCACCCCGCTTCCTGACAACGCACGTTGTTCCTCCACAGGAACGAATATTGTACATGAGAAAGGAGAACTTTGCGAAAAATCGCGCTTGGCGTTATAATTTATAGCGCAAATGCGCCCCCGTAGCTCAGAGGATAGAGCACTGGCCTCCGGAGCCAGGTGCGCAGGTTCGAGTCCTGCCGGGGGCACCTGGTGGGGATTATCTCCAACCAACCTCCCGGAGGGTTCAAACCTCCGGGAGGTTGGCTTGTTCCCGATGGCACGTGTATTTGTCACCCGTCGCATTCCCCAGAGCGCGCTCGACCGCCTCCAGGCGGAGGCGACTGTAGACGTGTGGCCTGAGCCCCTGCCGCCCCCCTACGAAGAGCTCCGCCGGCGGGTAGCCGATTGCGAGGGCCTCCTCTGCTTGTTGACGGACCGCATTGACGCCGACCTCATCGCGGCGGCGCCCCGCCTGCGCGTTATCAGCCAGATGGCTGTGGGCTACGACAACATTGACGTGGCCGCAGCCACCGCGCGGGGCATCCCCGTGGGGCACACCCCCGGCGTCCTCACCGAGACGACGGCCGACCTTACCTGGGCGCTCCTGCTGGCCACAGCCCGCCGCCTGCTGGACGGCGTGCGCTCCATCGAGGCGGGCCAGTGGCGCACGTGGGACCCGCTGGGCCTGTTGGGCACCGACGTTCACGGCGCCACGCTGGGCATCGTGGGGCTGGGGCGCATCGGCGCGGCCGTGGCGCGGCGGGCCGTGGGCTTCGGAATGTGCATCCTCTACACCGGCCCGCGCGAGAAGCCCGACGTGGCCGCCGGCGTGGGCGCCACCTACGTGGACTTCGACACGCTGCTGCGGGAGAGCGACATCGTCAGCATCCACTGCCCGCTGACGCCCGAAACCCGCCACCTCTTCGACGCGCGGGCCTTCGCGCGCATGAAGCCCGGCGCCATTCTCATCAACACGGCGCGCGGGGGCATTGTGGACCACGAAGCCCTGCTCGAGGCCGTCCGAAGCGGCCACCTGGGTGGGGCCGGGCTGGACGTGACCGAGCCGGAGCCGCTCCCCGCCGACCACCCGCTCATGCACCAGGAACGGGTGATCGTCACACCTCACATCGGTTCGGCCACCGTGCGCACGCGCACTCGCATGGCCAACATGGCCGTGGACAACTTGCTCGCGGGCTTGCGGGGCGAGCGCCTGCCCTACTGCGTCAACCCGGAGGTCTACACCAAAAACGGGAGGGGGTAAACGATGCTTGGAGGGAAGGAGACGCTGGAACACTTGTGGACACCCTGGCGGATGGAGTACATCCTTTCGGAGAAGCCCCGGGAGTGTCCCTTCTGCCGGGCGGTGGAGGCTGGGGATGACCGGGCCTGCCACATTGTCTACCGGGGAGAGCACTGTTTCGTCATCCTGAACAAATATCCCTACAACAACGGCCATTTGATGATCCTGCCCTACCGCCACGTGGCCGAACTTCACGAGATGACGCCGGAAGAGCGCCGCGAAATGATGGAACTCCTGGAGTTGTGCGTGCGTGTCCTGCGGCAAAGCTCGCGCCCCGACGGCTTCAACGTGGGGCTCAACCTGGGCGAGGCCGCGGGAGCCGGGGTGCAATGCCACATCCACGTGCACGTGGTGCCGCGCTGGCACGGGGACACCAACTACATGACCGTGGTCAACGGGGTGCGCGTCATTCCAGAACTGTTGGACGAGACGTGGGAGCGGCTCAAGCCCGTTTTCGACGCCCTCACTTCCCAGCACTGAGGAGCAAAGTTTCGGCTTTTCCAGGAGTGGGGTATAATCCCGACGACTTTCTCTCGTCTACTCTCATATTCCCAACGGCGGGAGCATACCAATTGGGCGTGGAAATGGCATGAGGTCACGTACTCCTTCGGAGACCTCGGAGGCGAGCGCATGAACATGTGCGGCGCCGCACCACCTCATTCCGGGGGTGCAGGGG
>WFWG01000388.1 GCA_015491235.1 Ardenticatenaceae bacterium | reverse complement strand
GTGCCCACCGGCAAGTACGACGAGTACGTGATGTTCTCGTCCGGCGGGCATTCGGGTCAGGTGCTGGTCATCGGTCTGCCTTCCATGCGCCTGTTGAAGGTCATTGGCGTCTTCACGCCGGAACCGTGGCAGGGCTGGGGCTACGGGGCGAAAGGGACTATGGAGGTGTTGAAGGAAGGCCAGGTCAACGGCAAGCCCATCACCTGGGCTGACACTCACCACCCGGCCCTCAGCGAGACGAACGGCGACTACGACGGCGAGTGGCTCTTCATTAACGACAAGGCCAATGGTCGTGTGGCGGTCATTGACCTGCGTGACTTTGAAACCAAGCAGATTGCCAAGAACCCGATTGCCGTCAACGACCACGGCGGCACGATGGTGACTCCCAACACCGAGTGGGTTATCGAGGGCGGCCAGTACGCTGCGCCCCTGGGTTGGGAGTACGCCTCCCTTGAAGATTATGCGAAAGAGTACCGCGGCATGGTCACCTTCTGGAAGTTCGACCGCGGAAAGGGCCGCATCATCCCCGAGGAGTCCTTCGCCCTGGAGTTGCCGCCCTACTGGCAAGACCTCTGTGACTCCGGCAAGCTGGTCAGTGAGGGGTGGGTCTTCTGCAACTCCTTCAACACGGAGATGTCCACCGGCGGTGTGGAGAAGGGGAACCCGCCCTTTGAGGCTGGCGCCTCACAGCGTGACATGGACTACCTCCACATTATCAATCTGAAGAAGGCCGAGGAAGTGGTCAAGGCCGGCAAGGTGGAGGAGATCAACGGGTTCAAAGTTGTCTCCCTGCAGACTTCCATTGAGGAGGGCATTCTCTACTTTGCTCCTGAGCCGAAGAGCCCCCACGGCGTGGACGTGGCTCCGGGCGGTGACTACATCGTCGTCTCCGGCAAGCTCGACCCGCACGTGACGATTTACAGCTTCGACAAGATTCAGAAGGCCATTCAGGCCGGCGCGACGGAGACGGACGAATACGGCGTGCCCATCTTGAACTTTGACGACGTGGTGGAGGCCCAGGTCGAAGTTGGTCTCGGTCCGCTGCACACCCAGTTCGACGACAAGGGGTACGCCTACACCAGTCTCTTCCTGGACAGCGCCGTGGCCCGCTGGACGCTGGGTGGCTCCTACGCCGAGAAGAACCCGGACGAGCCGTGGCAGCTCATCACCAAGATTCCGGTTCACTACAACGTGGGCCACATTGCGGCTGCCGAGGGTGACACGGTGAGCCCGGATGGCAAGTATCTCGTTTCGCTCAACAAGTGGTCGGTGGACCGCTTCACGGGCGTGGGGCCGCTGTTGCCGCAGAACTTCCAGCTCATTGACATTTCAAAGACGGGCGAGCAGATGCAGCTCCTCTACGACATGCCCATTGGCTTGGGTGAGCCGCACTACGCCCAGATCATCAAGGCCGACAAGCTCAAGCCGTGGGATGTCTATCCTGAGATTGGCTGGGATCCGAGCACTCAGTCCAAGTCCCCCGATGCCGTGGAGCCTGGCCAGGAGCGCATCGAGCGCAACGGCAACACGGTCGAAATTTGGATGACGGCCGTGCGCAGTCACTACACGCCGGAGATCGTGGAGGTCAAGAAGGGCGACCGTGTCATCTGGCACATTACGAACATCGAGCGGGCCAAGGACGCGACCCACGGCTTCGCCTTGCCCGGATACAACATCAACCTGAGTATCGAGCCGGGCGAGACGGTCACCTTCGAGTTCACCGCCGACCAGGACGGCGTGTTCAGCTTCTACTGCACCGAGTTCTGCTCGGCGCTCCACTTGGAGATGACCGGTTACTTCCTGGTGCAACCGTAACGGCGGTTGATAGCACAGGCGCCGCGAAGCGGCACGCGCGGGGACCGCGCGTGCCGCTTCCCCAGATTTTGTGGGAGAGGCCAGCGGAGCGTCAACCCTTTAAAGCGTAAGGAGGCTTTGAAAGCATGAACAGGAAAAGCTTAGGACTCGTGTTGGCTTTACTGGTCGTTGCTCTGCTGGCATGTACCCAAGTGGCTACACCGCTGCCTACAGCCACCAAGGCACCTCCCACTCCACCTCCGCCACCGCCGACTGACACGTCGCTTCCTCCAACCACTCCGCCTGAACCTGCGGGGACTGAAGAGGCGACACAACCGACACCGGGCGGGGAGGATGTGGTGGGTGTTGCTGTAGCGGCTCTCCAGCGGGCTGGTTGTGGTGCCTGTCACACCATCGCTGGTGTTCCAGGGGCCGAAGGCCAAATCGGCCCGGACTTGTCGGAGATGGGGCGTGTGGCCCAGGAGCGGATTCAAAGTCCTGACTACAAGGGGAAGGCCAAAACCGCCGAGGAGTACATTCGTGAATCCATCGTTGACCCCACGGCCTTCACGGTCCCAGAGTGTCCCGGCGGCCCCTGTGTAGAGGGCCAGATGCCACCCACCTTTGCGGACCTGTTCAGTCCGGAGGAATTGGAAGCCGTGGTGGCCTACTTGGCCAGCTTGCCAGAAGGGGCGGCAGCCGTCTCGCCTGAAGCCACACCTGTGGCCGAGCAGGCTGGCCCTCCGCCACTCACCGAGGAGGAATTCGCGCGGGCCAAGGAGATCTACTTCAACCGCTGTGCTGGCTGTCACGGTACCCTGCGCAAAGGCGCCACTGGCCCGGCGTTGACGCCCGACAGAACGTTGCCCAAGGGCACGGCAGCCCTGGCGGCCATCATCAACAGTGGCACGCCGCGCGGGATGCCAGCGTGGGGCGCGCGAGGCATTTTGACTCAGGAAGAAGTGGAGTTGATGGCCAAGTTTGTCCAGCACGAGCCGCCCCCGCCGCCGGAGTTGTCCATGGAGCAGATGAAGGCTTCCTGGAAGGTCTTTGTGCCTCCCGAAGAGCGGCCCACGGAACCCCAGCACAACCGGAACTGGGAGAATTTCTTCTCCGTCACGCTGCGCGATGCCGGTCAGGTAGCTATCATTGACGGCGACACGAAGGAGATCGTCAGCACGGTGGACACCGGCTTCGCCGTTCACATCTCCCGCATGTCGGCCACAGGCCGGTACGTTTACACTATCGGGCGCGATGGCAAAGCTGTGCTCATTGACCTGTGGATGGAGAAGCCCGACAAGGTGGCCGAAGTGCAGGTCTGCTACGACGCTCGCTCCATCGAAGTGAGCAAGTATCAGGGCGAGTTGGGTGACTTCTACGACAAGTACGCCATCGTGGGCTGCTACTGGCCGCCTCACTTCGTCATCCTGGATGGGCAGACGCTGGAGCCTATCAAGGTGGTCAGCACGCGGGGCTACACGTATGACACTGAGGAATTTCACCCCGAGCCGCGCGTGGCCAGCATTGTGGCCTCCCACTTCTCGCCGGAGTGGATCGTCAACGTAAAGGAGACCGGTCACGTCTGGCTGGTGGACTATCGTGACCCGAGCAATCCTACCATCAAGATGATTGAGGCCGAACGCTTCTTGCACGACGGTGGCTGGGACGCCACCCGCCGGTACTTCCTGGTGGCCGCCAACGCGCGCAACAAGATTGCCGTGGTTGATGCGAAGGAGCGCAAGCTGGTGGCACTCGTTGATGTGGGTGATACGCCACACCCGGGCCGCGGAGCCAACTTCGTGGACTCAGAGTACGGCCCGGTCTGGTGCACGGTGCACCTGGGCGAAGGCTCGGTGGCCTGCATCGGCACTGACCCTGAAGGGTATCCGGAAAGTGCTTGGAAGGTGGTACGCCGTATCGAGTTGCCCGGTGGTGGCAGTCTCTTCATTAAGACGCACCCGAAGAGCCCCTGGATCTGGGTGGACTTCCCCCTAAACCCGGACGAGAAGGTTCAGCGCAGCGTGTGCGTCATTGCTAAAGAGAATCCCACCGAGGTCTACAAGTGCTGGCAGGTGGCTGACTATGGTCGGGCTGTCCACATCGAGTATAATAAGGAAGGCGATGAGGTGTGGGTCAGCGTCTGGGGGAGTGCCGACCAACCGGGGAAGACCGGGGAAATCGTGATCTACGACGATGCTACGCTGGAGGAAAAGACGCGCATCAAGGACTTAATGACGCCCACGGGCAAGTTCAACGTGTACAACACGGCCAACGACATTTACTAGTCAGTCGGCCCGGCAGCGGGCGATTCGAATCGCCCGCTGCCGGGCCCGCAAGCAGCCAGCCACCAGACATATGGGCAGCAGGGCGGCTGTTGCTCATACGTCTGGTGGTAGGGAATACCAAAGGTGAGGACGGGGCGCAACACGGCGTGTGGGGTGTCCCCCTTCAAGATTTGGAGGTGAGGTCATGAGTGAGCTGGAAAAAATCATTGGACCGCGACCCCCTAAGGACTTGCTGGCGCAGGAGCGCCTGCGCTTCCTGTTGCCCACGGTTTTCCTGGGGCTGGCCGTGTTTTCCTTGCTGGTTTCCATCTTCTTTCCCTACTGGCAGATTACCCTGCTGGCCCCCCAGTATCCTGGCGGGCTGAGAGCTCAAGTGTACATCAACCGTGTCACCGGTGACGTGCGCGAGATTGACGGCTTGAACCACTACATCGGCATGAGGCCGCTGGAGGAGGCCGCCCAACTGGAGCGCTCGTTGAGCATCTTCATGGTGGCGGTGCTCTCGCTGCTTATCATCGCGGCCATCTACATTCACAACCAACTGGCCGCCATACTTACACTGCCAGCACTTCTGTATCCGGTCTTGTTCCTGGCCGACCTCTACTACTGGCTGTGGAACTTCGGCACGAACCTGGACCCCAATGCGCCACTGCGAAATGCTGTTAAACCCTTTGTTCCGCCGCTTGTTGGTGAAGGGCGTGTGGGCCAGTTCCGCACAATTGCCGAGTTAGGTCCTGGTTTTTACCTGGCATTGCTGGCGTCATTCCTCATTCTGGTCGGCCTCTACTTCCACCGTCAGGCGTACAAGCCGCTGGTGGAGCAAATGAAACAGCAGGAGCATGAGCAGATGTCCCATCAGGTGGGCCGTGAGGCAGAGCAAGCACAATGAGGGCGCTTCGACGAATACTTCACATCACGATTGGTTTGTTGGTTCTGGTACTCGGCGTATGGTGGGCGTTGGCCGGCAGCCGGTCGGCTAACGCCCAGGAACAGGTCCTCGTGGTGTCGCCAGAGGGGCCTTATCGCTCCCTTGAGGTGGCGTTGGCCGAGGCTGCGCCGGGGAGCACCGTAGAGGTTCGTGGCGGCACCTACCCGGGCCCTGTCGTGCTGGACAAGCCCGTGCGCTTGGTGGGCGTGGGGTGGCCTGTAATTGACGGTGGGGGCAAGGGCACGGTGGTGGAGATTCGCTCGCCGGACGTCCGCGTCAGCGGGTTCGTGATTCGCAACAGCGGCGATTCCTTGGACGAGGAGAATTCCGGCATCGCCGTCAAGGCTCCCAACGCGGTCGTCGAGGACAATCGTCTCGAGGGGACGCTTTTCGGCATCTACCTGCGAAAGGCCCACAACACCGTCGTTCGTCGAAACGTCATTCAGAGCAAAGTGCTGGACCTGCCCCGTCGGGGCGACGCCATCCGCATTTGGTACAGCAACGACGTTGTGCTCGAGGAGAACGTGGTCCGCCAGGGGCGCGACGTGGTGCTCTGGTATTCGGAGCGATTGCAAGTGCGGCGGAATGTGGTTACTGGTGGGCGGTACGGTTTGCACTTCATGTACTGTGATGATTCTGTGATAGAGGAGAATCAACTGGTCAACAACTCCGTGGGGGCCTTCTTGATGTACAGCCGGCGCCTGCACCTGCGCCGCAACTTCATCGCCTACAACCGGGGTCCCAGTGGCTTCGGCGTGGGCCTGAAGGACATGGATGACGCCCTGCTGGAGGAGAACCTGGTGGTGGATAACCGCGTGGGCATCTTTGTGGACAACTCGCCCCGCGAGATAGACAGTTACGTCACGTATCAGCGCAATTTGCTGGCCTACAACGACGTTGGCGTGCAGCTTCTCCCTTCTGTGCGCCGTAACATCTACGAGAGCAACAGCTTCGTGGAGAACGGGGAGCAAGTTCACGTGGCTGGTGGTGGCCGCCTTCAGGAGAACGTGTGGCGGGGCAACTTCTGGAGCGATTACGCCGGCTACGATGCCGACGGCGACGGCGTGGGGGACGAACCATATCGCTCTCAGCGCCTCTTCGAGGACTTGACGGGGCGCTATCCTCTCCTCCAGTTCTACCGGTACAGCCCAGTCGTGCAGGCCATCGAGTTTGCGGCCAAGGCGGTCCCGGTGGTGCGACCAGAGCCCAAGCTGGAGGATCTGGAGCCGCGCATGAGCCCTTACGTCCCTGCCAGTGTGCCGGCGCCCGTGAGCACGCCCGACTGGCGCGCTGGTGCTGGCATGGCCCTGCTGGCGCTTCTGGGCGCGGCCCTCGTGGGGAGAGGGCCGCACCTGCTCGAGCGGTCCCGCCGCCACCTCGTATCAACACACGTGGGCGCTGGTGGAGAGCGAGCGGAAGGTGCTGTGCCCGTTGGAGGGCAGGAGCAGAACATTCGAGGTGCGTTCCAAGGAGAGAGGGTGCGAGATATGGAGCCTCTGATTCGCGTGGATCATCTGGTCAAGCGCTTTGGCCCCTTCGTGGCCGTGCGGGATGTAAGCTTCGACGTGGCTGCTGGCGAGGCTGTGGCCCTTTGGGGGGCCAACGGCGCGGGCAAGACGACCATCTTGCGCTGCTTGTTGGGCCTCTATCCCTTTGAGGGCCACATCTGGGTGGGCGGTTATCACGCCCGCTGGCAGGGGCGGGAAGTGCGCCGGCTGATGGGGTTCGTGCCCCAGGAACTGGCCTTCTACGATGACCTGAGCGCTGAGGAAACGCTGGCCTTTTACGCCCGCCTGAAACACACCTCGCCTGACTCGGTGGCCCGGTGGGCTGAGCGTCTGGGGCTGGAGGAGTTGGCCGGGAAGGCTGTGCGGGAGCTCTCTGGCGGCATGAAGCAGCGCCTCGCTCTGGCCGTGGCCTTGCTGGGTGATCCGCCTATCTTGCTCCTCGACGAGCCGACGGCGAACCTGGACGTGCGCTCGCGGCGGGAGTTCTTCGACCTGTTGCTGGAGTTGAAGGCCGCGGGCAAGACGGTCCTCTTCTCCTCCCACCGCTTTGACGAGGTGGCCCACGTGGCCGACCGGGTGCTCGTCCTGGAGAGTGGCGTGTTGGTGGCCGATGGCTCGCCGGCAGAGCTGGCCGTGCAGTTGGACGGACATTTGGTAGTTCGTCTGGCCGTCGAGGCGACACAAGTGGACGAGGCTGTGCGGCTCCTGCGGCAGGCGGGGCTGGAGGCCGATCGGAACGGGAAGGATGTTCGGGTCTGTGTGGACCCTCAGCGGAAGGTGGAGCCAATTCGTGTGTTGCTGGGTGCGGGCGTGCCGGTGCGGGACTTCGACGTGGAACCTGACAGGAGTGGATGATGGATTGGCAGAATGTGGTGACGCTGGTACAGAAGGAGTTGCACGACGCGCGGCGCAACCGCTGGTTCTGGCTCTACACGGTGGTGTTCACCGCGCTTGCCTTCGCGATGGCGTGGATGGGGTTGGCTGGTGTAGGGATGTACAGCGTGGCGGGCTTTGGGCGCACGGCGGCCACACTGGTCAACCTGGTGCTGCTCATCGTGCCCCTCATGGGATTGACGCTGGGCGCCATGAGCTTGGCTGGCGAGCGGGAGCGGAGCACGCTGCTTTACCTGTTGGCGCAGCCGGTGACGCCGCTGGAAGTGCTGCTCGGCAAGTTTTTGGGGCTGATGCTGGCGCTGGTGGGCGCACTGGCCGTGGGTTTTGGCCTCAGCGGGCTGGTGGTGGCCTGGCGGGGTGGCACGGCCCAGTTGGGTGGATATTTGGGATTGATGGTGTTGGCCTGGGGGCTGGCGGCGGCGAGTTTAGCGCTGGGTGTGCTCGTCTCAGCGGTAGCCCGGCGGGCTTCCACGGCGGTGGGCGTGGCCCTCTTCCTCTGGTTGTTGCTCGTCTTTCTGGGTGACCTGGGAGTGATGGGCACGGCCATTGTGCTGCGCCTGCGGGCCAGCCAGTTGCTCCTGCTGGCCCTGCTCAACCCCTTGCAGGTGTTCAAGGTGGCGGCCATCCTGGCCGTGCGGGGGAGCCTGGAAGTGCTTGGCCCGGCTGGGCTGTATGCTGTGCGGACGTATGGGAGCCAGTTGATGCCCTTGCTGGTCGTGTTGCTGGCGGCGTGGACTGCTGTGCCCCTTGGCCTGGCCTATCTGTCGGCGCATAGGAGAGGGTTGACATGATGAGAGGCTGGCTGACGTTGGCACTTGTGGCGGTGTTGGTTGTGGCGTGTGGTGGTGGCAGCGTCTCGCTCGACGAGCCGCCATCAGTGCGCTTGGGTGAGGATGCGTGTGACGAGTGTCGCATGATTATCAGCGAGGCGCGCTTCGCGGCGGCATACGTGACCGAGGATGGCACGGTGCGGCGTTTCGATGATATTGGCGACATGCTGGTTTATCATGTCCGCAATCAGGAGAACGTAGCTGTTTTTTGGGTCCACGATTATGAGACGGAGGAGTGGGTGCGGGCAGAGCGGGCTTTCTTCGTCCAAGCCTCTGACATTTCGACGCCCATGGGGCACGGCATTGTGGCCTTCGCTGAGCGGGAGCGGGCGGAGAAGTTTGCCGCCGAGCACGATGGCCGTGTTCTCACGTTCGACGAGGCGCTAGCGGTGGTCAAAGGGGGTGTCGAGGGCGGTTCGCACATGCAACATGAGCGCGGTGGGGAGTGAGATCAAGGAGACGAGACCCTCTG